>JAABQW010000265.1 GCA_011391275.1 Betaproteobacteria bacterium | reverse complement strand
GCGTGGCACGCCACCGATCCAAGGACGCGTCGCTCTACCGGCAGGGCGGCGTCAACTTCATCGTGAACCGCGAGCCCGACAGCTTCGCGCAGTCCTTCGCGCGCGTGCACGGGCCGTCGGCCTGCGCGTTCGCGATCCGCGTGAAGGACGCGGCGAAGGCCTGGCAGCGCGCGCTCGCCCTGGGCGCGAGGCCCCACCACGGCCCCGTGGGCCCGATGGAGCTCAACATCCCGGCGATCCAGGGCATCGGCGGCAGCCTCATCTACCTGGTGGACCGCTATCCCGGCAACGGCGGGAGCCTGTCGATCTACGACGTCGACTTCGTCCCGGTGGACGGCGCGCCGCAGCAGCCGGCGGGCGCGGGCCTCCTCGAGGTCGACCACCTCACGCACAACGTCTACGCCGGGCGCATGGACGTGTGGGCGCAGTTCTACGAGAAGCTCTTCAATTTCCGCGAGATCCGCTACTTCGACATCAAGGGGAAGAAGACGGGCCTCACCTCGCGCGCGCTCACGAGCCCCTGCGGGAAGATCCGCATCCCCATCAACGAGCCCAGCGACCGCAAGAGCCAGATCCAGGAATACCTCGATGCATACCACGGCGAGGGAATCCAGCACATCGCGCTCTCGACGGCCGACATCTTCGCGACGGTGGAGCAGCTGCGCGCGCGCGGCGTGCGCTTCCTCGACACGCCCGACAGCTACTACGAGCGCGTCGACGCGCGCGTGCCCGGGCACGGCGAGGACCTCGCGAGGCTGCGGGCGAACCGCATCCTCATCGACGGCGAGGGCCTGGACAAGGACCGGCGCGAGGACAAGCTGCTGCAGATCTTCACGGAGACGGTGATCGGGCCGATCTTCTTCGAGATCATCCAGCGCAAGGGGAACGAGGGGTTCGGGGAGGGCAATTTCAGGGCGCTGTTCGAGTCGATCGAGGCGGAGCAGATCGCGAGGGGCGTGGTTTGACGGTGGAGAGTGACGCGACCCAAAGGCTTCGGACACGGATGAACACGGATGAACACGGATTGTTCATGAAAGGGTCGTGACAGCCATGAGGACAGGCGAACTTCGGTACATGTCGGGGTTCGGGGCGCACCACGAGACGGAGGCTGTTGCGGGGGCGCTGCCGCGCGGGCAGAACTCGCCGCAGAAGGTGCCGTTCGGGCTCCATGCGGAGCAGCTCTCGCTCACCGCGTTCACGGCGCCGCGGGCGCAGAACCTGCGCTCGTGGCTCTATAGGCTGCGACCAAGCGCGATGCACCAGGCGTTTCGCCGCGTCGAGGCGGGGCGGGTGCGCACGGCACCCTGCCGCGAGGCCGCGTGCGGCCCGAACCGGCTGCGCTGGGCGCCGCCCGGAATGCCGGAGGAGGCCACGGATTTCGTGGATGGCCTCGTCACGCTTGCCACCAATGGCGAGGCGCGGCTGCAGGCGGGCATCGCCGTGCACCTGTACGCCGCCAACCGGTCGATGGAGCGGGTGTTCGCCTGCCACGATGGCGAGCTCCTCCTCGTGCCGCAGGAAGGGGCGCTCGACCTCGACACCGAATTCGGGCGGCTTGCCGTGTCACCCGGCGAGATCGCCGTCGTGCCGCGCGGCGTGAAGTTCCGCGTGCGGCTCGCCGGGCCGGCGCGCGGCTATGCGTGCGAGAACTACGGGGCGGCGCTGCGGCTGCCCGAACTGGGGCCTATCGGCGCCAACGGCCTGGCGAACGCGCGCGACTTCCTCGCGCCGTTGGCGGCCTTCGAGGACGACGACCGGCCCACGCAGGTCGTGGTGAAGTCCGGCGGTGCGATATGGGTCGCGGAGTACCGCCATTCGCCGCTGGACGTCGTCGCGTGGCACGGCAACGCGTATCCGTACAAGTACGACCTCGCGCGCTTCAACGCCATGAACACGGTGGGCTTCGACCATCCGGACCCGTCGATCTTCACCGTGCTCACCGCGCCCTCGGACACGCCCGGCACGGCCAACGTCGACTTCGTGATCTTTCCGCCGCGCTGGATGGTTGCCGAGCACACCTTCCGGCCGCCGTGGTTCCACCGCAACGCCATGAGCGAGTTCATGGGGCTGGTGCGCGGCGAGTACGACGCGAAGCGCGGCGGCTTCCTGCCCGGCGGCGCCAGCCTGCACAACGCGATGGCCGCCCACGGGCCCGACCGCGCCTCGCACGACGCGGCTGTGGCGGCGACGCTCGAACCGAAACATCTCGGTGATACCCTTGCCTTCATGTTCGAGAGCCGCTACCCCTTCGACCCCACGGAGTTCGCGATGAAGACGCCGCTGCTGGAAGCGGATTACGACGCCGTCTGGGCGGGGTTCGCGAAAGCCGCTCTCACCCCCGACCCCTCTCCCGCAGGCGGGAGAGGCGAGACAAGTGCTCCCTCTCCCTTCGGGAGAGGGCCGGGGTGAGGGGCAGCGGATGAAACTCGCCTCCCTCAAGTCCCCGTGCCGCGACGGCGCGCTCGTCATCGTCAACCGCGACCTCACGCGCGCCGTCGACGCCTCGGGCATCGCGCCCACCCTGCAGCACGCGCTGGAACGCTGGGACGCGCTTCACGCGAAGCTCCTCGACGCATCCCGGAGCCTCGAGGGCGGACACGAACGCCACGCCATCGACTTCGCGAAGGCCCTCGCGGAGAACCGCGTGGCCGCCCCCTTGCCGCGCGCCTACGAGTGGCTGGACGGCTCGGCCTTCCTCTCGCACGTGGAGCGCGTGCGGCGCGCCCGCGGCGCCGACGTGCCCGAGAGCTTCTATCGCGAACCGCTGATGTACCAGGGCGGGGCCGGCGCCATGATGGGCCCGCGCGACCCCATCCGCGCGCTCAGCGAGGACTGGGGCATCGACCTCGAGGGCGAAGTCGGTGCGATCACGGGCGACGTGCCCATGGGGGCCACGCCGGCCGAGGCCGCCGGCGCCGTGCGCCTCCTCACGCTCGTGAACGACGTGTCGTTCCGCCGCCTCATTCCCGACGAGCTCGCCAAGGGCTTCGGTTTCGTGAACGGCAAGGGCGCCAACGCGCTCGCCCCGGTGGCGGTCACGCCGGACGAGCTCGACCATGCCTGGGACGCCGGCAAGGTGCACCTGCGACTCGACTGTCACGTGAACGGCAGGCGGCTCGGGAACCCCAACGCGGGCGTGGGAGCCACCTTCGACCTCTTCCAGCTCGTGGCCCACGCGGCGAAGACGCGCGAGCTGAAGGCCGGCACGCTGGTCGGCACGGGCACCATCTCCAACAACGACACCGACTGCGGGTATGCCTGCATCATGGAGGCGAGGCTCGTGGAACAGGTCGAGGAGGGGAAGGCGAGGACGCCCTTCCTCGCCTTCGGCGACACGGTGCGCATCGAGATGCTCGACCGCCACGGCGCGTCGGTGTTCGGCGCGATCGAGCAGAAGGTCGAGCGCTACGCCAGGTAGCCCTCACCCCCGACCCCTCTCCCGCAAGCGGGAGAGGGGAGAAATGTGCTCCCTCTCCCTTGGGAGAGGGCCGGGGTGAGGGTACAAGGAGAAACATGACCGGCGAGACGACCCACCACCTCCGCGGCGACTACGCGGGCATGCGCCCGGACTACACCGTGGACCAGGCGTGGTCGGCCTACTCGCCGCAGGAGCACGCGCTGTGGCGCCGCCTCCACGAGCGCCAGGCCGCGCTCCTGCCGAAGTACGCCTGCCGCGAGTTCATCGATTCGCTCGCCGCGCTCGATTTCGGCGCGGCCATCCCGCGCTTCGACGAGGTGAACGCGAAGCTCGCCCGCGCCACGAACTGGCGCATCGTCGCGGTCCCGGGGCTGCTGCCCGACCGCGTGTTCTTCGAGCACCTCGCGAACCGCCGCTTCCCCGTGACCGTCTGGTTGAGGAAGCCCGAGGAGTTCGACTACATCGTGGAGCCCGACGTCTTCCACGACTTCTTCGGGCACGTGCCGCTGCTCTTCGACCCGGTGTTCGCCGACTACCTGCAGGCCTACGGCCGGGGCGGGCTCAAGGCGGACGCGCTGGGGGCCATCGAGATGCTCTCGCGGCTCTACTGGTACACCGTGGAGTTCGGACTCATCGAGACGCCGGACGGGCTGCGCGCCTACGGGGCGGGGATCCTCTCCTCGGGCGGGGAACTCCCGTATTGCATCGACAGCGCGGAGCCCGTGCGCATCCGGTTCGACCTGCTGCGCATCATGCGCACGCGCTACAAGATCGACTCCTTCCAGGAGTCCTACTTCGTGATCGGCGGCTTCCACGAGCTCTTCGAGGCGACGGCGCCGGACTTCACGCCCCATTACGCGGCGCTCGCCGGACTCGAGCCGCACGCGTCCCGGGCGGTGCTGCCGACCGACCGGCTGGCGGGATGAAAAAGGGGAGGCGATGCCTCCCTTCTTCCAGGAGCCCGGCCGGCGACGCGTTGCCGCGTCATGACCCGGTGGTTCAGAACCGGTGGCGTCTCAGCAGCGTGGTGCGCCCGCCGGGCAGCGTCATGAGCGCCGTGTCCGGGCCGCTGAACTGGATGGTGACGGGGGCGACGTTGTTGCTCAGCTGCCGGTTGGGCTTCCACGCTCCCGTGAGCGTCTGGCCGTCGCCGAAGCTCCACCAGTTTCCGGAGAAGGTGCGCGCCGAGGCCGTGCCGCCGATCGGCCCCGTCGTGAGGTACCACACGGAGTTGCCCGCGTCGTCGTACATGTAGCCCGCGATGTCGAGGTTGCCGCCCTGCCACTCCATGAAGAAGCCGCGGCCGGCCTCCTGCTCGTTCCACCACCAGCCGTTCTCGGGCTGGCCTTCGACGGGCGCGAGGTCGAGTCCGTTGGGCACGATGTTGAAGCGCTGGACCGGCACGGTGCCGCCGGGCCAGACCAGCGTGCCGGTGCTCGCGTTGTTGAACGTGAGCGTCATCGGACCCACGCTCGCGAGCGCCGGGAACCCCGGGTAGGCGCCGCCCAGCGTCTGGCCGCCGCGTGCGCTCAGCAGGTCGCCGGCGTAGTAGGAGCCGTCAAGCGACACCGGCCCGGTGGAGACGTACCACGTCGAGCGGCCCGAGACGTCGTAGAGGAACGAGGCGAAGAACAGGTTGTTGCCGCGCACCTCGAGCGAGAAGCCGCGGCCGTCCTCCAGCGGGTTCCACCACCACCCCTTCTGCGGAGGGCCCGGCTGGCAGGTGAGGCTGCCCGGCACCGTCACCGCGCCCCGGTTGATCCCCGAGTTGATCATCGAGGTGCCGCTCGGGCCGTAGCCCACGAAGAAGGTCGAGCCGGCCACGTCGAAGGTGGGCACGCCGTTCAGGATATTCACCGATGCGCCCTGTGCGGAGAGCACGCCGCTGAGGTAGGCCTGGAGCTGGTCGGCGGTGACCGCCACCATCCGGCCCGCCAGCGAGAGCTGCGCGAGCACGCAGGCCACCGGCGCGTCCGCCTTCGCGGCAGGGCCCTTCGCCATGCCGATGCGCATCGCCTTCGGGTCGCCACCGCCCTTGACGATCGAGGCCGGCGCCACGGCGAAGACGTAGACGTTGCCCGTATCGCCCACGTCCTCGGGGCGGAAGCGCACGCTGGCGGTGATGTCGGCGGCCGAGGGGCTCGCGACGAGGAGGAACACGGGCACCTTGTCCGCCGGTATCGAGCCCGCCGCGGCCGGGTCGAGATCGAGGAACCAGTCGTTGCCCGCGATCGAGCCGGCGCCGCCTTCCCGCAGCGCGACCCCGGCCGCTTCCCGGTCGACGAGCGTCCCGTCGCCGAGCTGTCCCGTTTCGTTGCCGCCCCAGGCCCAGACGCTTCCGTCGCCCCGGAGCGCGACCGAGTGGCTGCTCGCCGAGATGGCCACGATCCCGCTCACGCCGGCAACCGGGACCGGCGCCGCGCGGTCCGTCGACGTCGCGTCGCCCAGCCGGTAGTTCCAGTTCGCGCCCCACGCCCAGACGGCGCCGTCGCTCGTGAGCGCAAGCGTGTGCGAGTCGCCCGCCGAGATCGCGACCACGCCGGCGAGGTCTCTCGCCACCCGCACGGGCGCCAGCCGATCCTCGAAGGTCCCGTCGCCGAGCTGGCCGTAGCTGTTCGCGCCCCAGGCCCAGAGAGTCCCGTCGGCCTTGAGGACCACCGTGTGGCTTCCGCCTGCGGAGATGGCGCTCGCTCCGGAGATTCCTGCAACGGCGGCGGGGGCGAGGCGCCCCTGGTAGAGCGCGCTGCGCGTGCCGTCGCCGAGCTGGCCGCGGTGGTTGTGCCCCCAGGTCCACACGGTGCCGTCCGCCCCGAGCGCCACCGAGTGCGCGCCGCCGGCCGAGATCGCCGCCACACCCGCGAGCCCCGCGATCCGGGAAGGAATCGAGGTATCGGCGTTTTCCCGGGGGCCCAGTTGCGACGAGAAGTTGTCGCCCCACGAAAGCACTGTGCCGGCCGCCTCGAGCGCGAGCGTGTGGATCCCGCCTGCGGCCACGTCGCGCACGCCGCTGCCCGCGCCGAGCCCGCGCACCGCGACGGGCGCGGAACGGTTCACGGATTCGCCGTCCCCGATCTGGGCCGCCCGGCTGTCTCCCCAGGCGAAGACGCTGCCGTCGGCCTTCAGCGCGATGGCGTGGAAGCCGCCCGAGGCGATCTTCGCGACGCCCTCGAGAGTGACCGCGCTCGCCGTCGTCCGGAAAGTGAAGGCGCTGTTGCCGAGCTGGCCGAAGGCGTTGTCTCCCCAGGTCCAGACCGTGCCGTCCTCCCTCAGCGCGGCCGTGAAGAGATCGCCGACCGAGACGGCGCGAAAGCCGGAAAGCCCCGGCACCGGGACGGGGGCGAGGGGGTGCGCGAGGCCCGCGTTCCCGAGCTGGCCACGGTCGTTCGTTCCCCACGCGAGGAACGTGCCGGCGGGCGCCAGGGCGAACGAGTGCAGGAACCCGGTCGAGAGGGCGACCGCGCCGTCGAGCGCCGCGATGCGGACCGGCGACGGTCGATCGGTGTAGGTGCCGTCGCCCAGTTCGGCGTATCCGTTCGCGCCCCACGCGAACGCCGCGCCGTCGTCGCGGATGACGCTGGAATGCCCATAGCCGGCCGAGATCGAGGCGATGCCTGCCAGCCCGGCCACCGGTGCAGGCACGAGGCGGTCAATGCCCGAGCCGTCGCCCGACTCGCCACGGCCGTTCGCGCCCCAGGCCCACACGGTCCCGTCCGCGCGCAACGCGAGCGCGTGGTCGCCCCCGGCGGAGAGGCGGGTGACGTTCGCGAGGCCGCTCACGCGCCTTGGAGTCGGGTACCAGGCGAACGGCTCGCCGCGCGTGCCGTCACCCAGCTGGCCGCGGTCGTTCGATCCCCACGCCCACACCGTGCCGTCGCCAAGGCGCGCGAGCATGAATCGCGAACCGGCGGAAACCTCGACGACGTCGTCCAGCCCCTCGACGCGCGTGGGCACGAGAGACCCGCCCCATTCCCAGGCGCGTCCATCGGCCGTCCGCGCGAGCGAGGCGCCGCCGCCGGCGGAGATCTGCACGACGTCCGCCAGGCCGCGTACCGGGACCGGCGTGGATCGCTGGGTCGTCGTTCCGTCGCCGACCTGGCCGTTGGCGTTGCTCCCCCAGGCGATGACGGTGCGGTCACCCTTCAGCGCCAGGACGTGGGAGGCGCCGGCCGCGATGGCCGTGATGCCGCTGGCCCCCGCCACCGCCGCGGGCAGGCCCGAGCTGAGCGCGCGGCCGATGCCGAGCACGCCGGCGGAATCGTCGCCCCAGGTCCGCACGCGCCCGTCGGCCCCCAGCGCAAGGGTGTGGCGCGCACCCGCCCCGATCGACGGGGTGGCCGCGCTGGCGGGCGGCAGGGCGAACGCGAGCAGCAGGAGGCACGCGGCGCCGCGCGTAATCGCCTTCCGATTCGAAGTGCCCTTCGAATGCATGGCCTGCGGGTCCCCGTGGATTCCCCGGGTGGGGCGACGGCATTGTGCTCCCGGGTGGGTGCTCGCGGCAACGAGGCGCGGGACCGTTCCCCGCCACGCGAAGGCCCGCACCAAAAGGAAAAGGGGCCAGTCGAATGACTGGCCCCTCCTGCTTCAGGTTCCGGACCGCTCCCCGGTGTCACTGCATCACGGCATTCCGGGCGTTGACGTAGCCGCGGCCATGGAAGTTGTCCTGGCCGTTTCGCCCCTCGTCCGTCGCCGATTGCGCGAGGCGGTTCTTCAGTTCGCCCACCGAGATGCCGGGGTGCTTCTGCTTGATGAGCGCCGCCACGGCCGCCGCAGCGGGCGCGGCCATGCTGGTGCCGGCCGACCACGTATAGCCGGCCCGTGACGTGCTGAGCACCATGTCGAACGCCCAGCACGGGACCGTCACCGGGGACGTGGTGGAGGGCAGGGTGCACAACTCCTCACCCTCGTAGGCGAAGTCGCCGCCGGGCGCCGAGACCGTCACCAGCGAGTTGCCGTAGTTGGAGTACGACGCCGGGCGGCTGAAATCGGTTGCGCCATAGGGGAAGCCCAGCGGCCCTGTCGCGGAGACTGCGATGGCGTTGCCCGACTCTGCCGGGGTCACGATGGCATTGCCCGTCCGGTCCATGTCCAGCGCGTCGTTGCCCGCCGCGACCACGACCAGCGAGCCGTTGCGCGTCGCGAAGTTCACCGCCCGGTTGAGGGCGGAGGTCAGCTCGGCGCCGTCGCGGTGGCCGCGCGGGAACACCGCGCCGAGGCTCATGTTGATGATGTCCGCGCGCCCTTCGGTCGAGGCGTACAGCAGGGCGTTGATCACCGCGCCGAAGCTGCCCGAGCCGCTGTGCAGCGCCTTTACGCCGACGATGGTGGCTTCCGGCGCGATGCCGACCACGCCGATGGTGTTGTCGACCGCCGCCACGATGCCGGCCACGTGCGTCCCGTGCCAGAACGAGCCGGTGTCGCAGTTGAACGCGACGCGGCAGGCGTTGCCCGCCGGCGTGTCGGCCGTGCTGGGCAGGACGAACGACCGCGAGGCGGCCACGTCGATATTGGCGGCCAGGTCGGGGTGGGCGTTGTAGATGCCGCCATCGATCACGGCGACGCGCACGCCCCGGCCGGTGTAACCCATGGACCAGGCGGCAGGGGCCTCGACCGACTGCGGCGCCCACTGGATCGTGTTGTAGAAGCGGTCGTCCATCGGGTTGATGGCGTCGGGCAGCGCTTCCGTGGGCATGGGCGCGGTCCACTGCACGACCATGTCCTGCGCGCCGCCCGTGATCGCGCCGCCGGCAAGCACGGCCTTCATGAAGCCGGGATTGGACGACTCGACGACGGCCACCCCTGCGCCGTCATGGCTGAAAGTGACGGTGCCGCCCGCCTTCGCGACGGCCGCATCCTGTTTCGCCCCCCAGGCGGGCGCGTGCAGCACGTAGGTTGCTGCGTTTGCCGTGACGGCGGACGCGGCGAAGACGCCGGCGACCGCAAGCTTGATGCCTCGCATTTTTTGGTTCTCCTCGTTCTTGGATATTCCCCTTTTGGGGGCTCGTGTGCGCAATGCGGCGCGGCTCGTCGGCCACGATCTTGTGGCGGCGTTTATATACGATCCGGAAGGCGATGGCGAGTGCGCCGCGGCGAATTCACCGCCATTCACGCGAAAAAAAGGCCGGTCGCAGGACCGGCCCTTCTACCCGTGGGGTCAATCCGCCCGGCTCAGGCAACCTGCTGGATCCCCGCGATGAGCCAGGTCGCCTTGCGGTCGCGCTGGTCCTTGCGCACGTGCCAGATCTCGTCGAAGGGCTCCGGGTTGCCTTCGGACTGCTCGCGGATGAGGCCGGTGAAGCGCACGCTCACGATGGCGTAGTCGCCCTCGACCACGGCCTCGACGAGGCTCGCGTTCAGCGTCACGACCTCGGTCTTCTGCGCCGCTTCGCCGCGCTCGCCCGCCTGCATGGCGATCTCGGCGTAGAGCTCCGGCGTCGTGAAGTCGCGGATGTCGTCCAGGTCCTTCGCGTCGTTGGCCGCCTGCAGGCGGATGAAGGAGGTCTTGGCCACGCGCAGGAAGGGCTCGGCCTCGAAGCCGGGGATGGCGACGGGGGCGGCGCTGGGCGCTTCGGCGGCAGCGGCGACGCCGCCGCCGATGTTCAGCGGGCCCCGGATGGAGGTGGGCTCGCCGGCACCCGCGCCGGCGCCGGCGAACTGCACCGGCTCGCGCGAAACGGGAGAGCGCCGGGCCATGAATGCGCGGATCGCCACGAAGGCGAGGGCCGCCACGAGCAGCATCACCAGGAAGCCCGCGATGCCGCTGCCGCCGAAGAGCGAGCCGAGGAGCGCGCCGATCCCCAGGCCGGCGATGAGGCCGCCGAAGCGGCTCATGAAGCCGGGCTGCTGGGCCGGGGTGCCCGCCGGCGCGGCCTTCGCGGGCGCAGGAGCGGCTTCCCTGGCGGTGCTGGTGCTGGTGGGGGCGGAGCGCTGCTTGCCGAGGCTGCTGCCGCCGCCGAAGCGCTTGGCGTCGGCGTCGAAGGGAATGAGGCCGATGGCGAGGGCGGCCAGGGCGACGGAGAGCATCGTCGTGATCTTCATGGCGGTGTTTTCCGGGAGTGAGGTAGGGGTGCAGCATAGCAGGCGCGCCGCGGCCGCGGGACGGCCCCGGCGCGCCCATTGCGGAACATCATCAACCGACGGCGACCTGGATGCGGCGCGGTTGCGCGTGCTCGGCCTTCGGGATGCGCAGCTTCAGCACGCCGTGGGCGAATTCCGCGCCGACCTTGCCGGCGTCCAGCTCCTTGGACAGGGTGAACACGCGCCGGTACCGGGGCAGCGTCACCTCGACGTGGGTGGCTTCCATGCCCTCGGGCGTGGGCAGCGCGACCTCGCCCTCGATGGTGAGCGTGTCGGCCTCCACGTGCAGGCTGAGCTTCTCCTTGGGCACGCCGGGCAGGTCGGCAAAGAGCGTGATGCCGGCGGCGTCCTCGATCACGTCCACGGGCGGCGTCAGCGCGGCCTCGACCGGGGCGTTGGCGGCGTTCCGGGCAACGGGGTTGGTTTCGTTCATGGCCGGTCTCCTTTACTGGATGGTGATGCGCCGCGGCTGCGCGGCTTGCTTGCGGGCGATGCTGATGTGCAGCACGCCGTCGCGGTAGCGGGCTTCGACCGCGCCGGGATCGACGTCGTCGGGCAGCGTGACGACGCGGCGGAAGCGGCCCGCGAAGCGCTCGTCGATGTGCACGTTCGCCTTCTCGGGCACGGGGTCGCGCTTGCGCTCGCCGGCGATCGTGAGCACACCCTTCTCGATCTGCACGTCGAGGGTGGCCGGGTCGATGCCGGGCGCGAAGGTGTAGAGCTCGACCGACTTCGCGGTCGAACCCACGTTCACGGCCGGGTAGCCGCCGCGGGAGAGCCCGCGGATGCTGGGGGAGATGTCGAAGGCCTGCAGCATCTCGCGCTGCAGGCGGTCCATTTCCGCGTACACGTCGCGGGGAAAGAGCGGGCGGTATGCCATTTTCGTTCCTCCTTTCGGGTGGGGGGCGCACCCGTCGCCGGGTGCCCGTGAACGGTTAATTGCGGGCCGCCGGCGCGATTTCAATATCCCTTGATTTCGGTGCCGTCGCCCCCCATCTGACAATCAAGATCCGGCCGGTGCTCGCGGCCGGCGCTTGTGGTTGCCCGGCGAGGACCGCGCATGCAATTCAAGGATTACTACCAGACCCTGGGCGTGGCCCGGGACGCGAAGGCCGACGACATCAAGAAGGCCTTCCGGAAGCTCGCGCGCAAATATCACCCGGACGTCTCGCGGGAGACCGACGCCGAGGCGCGCATGAAGGAACTCAACGAGGCCAATGCCGTCCTCTCCGACCCGGAGAAGCGCGCGGCTTACGACCAGCTCGGCAAGGGCTGGCAGCCCGGCCAGGACTTCCGGGCGCCTCCCGGCTGGGATGCCCCGTTCGAGCACGCGGGCCGCGGCTACTCGCCGGACGAGGAGGCCGGATTCTCCGACTTCTTCTCCGAGCTGTTCGGGCGCATGGGCGGCACGGGGCCCGGGCGCCGCGGCGGCGCGCGCACGGCCAGGCGCGGCGAGGACCACCACGCCAGGGTGCTCCTCGACGTGGAGGACGCCTTCGGCGGCGTCTCGCGGCAGATCGCGCTGCGCATCCCCGCCGCCGACGCCTCCGGCCGGCCCGGATACCAGGATCGCACGCTCAACGTGAAGATCCCGCGCGGCGTGTGCCCCGGCCAGGTGATCCGGCTGGCCGGCCAGGGCGCTCCGGGCGCCCCGGCGGGCGACCTCCTGCTGGAAGTCGAGTTCCGGCCGCACCCGCGCTTCCGCGTGGACGGCCGCGACCTGCTGCTGACGCTGCCCCTGGCGCCCTGGGAGGCGGCGCTGGGCGCCGTGGTGCCCGTGGCGTTGCCGGGCGGCGAGGTGCGGGTGCGAGTGCCGGAGGGCGCCCGGGGCGGCAGCCAGCTTCGCGTTCGCGGCAAGGGCATCCCCGGGGAGCCCCCGGGGGACGTGCTCCTCGACCTGCGCATCGTCGTGCCGCCCGCCGACACGCCGCGCGCCCGCGAATTCTACGAATCGATGTCGCGCGAGTTCGCGTTCGACCCGCGCGGCACGGAAAGGACCTGAGCCATGCGCGAGCGCGACATCCTCGAGGGCCAGTTGCTGGAGGAAGCCTGGCTCACGCTCGACCAGCTGGCCGCGGCGTGTTCCGTCGACCCCGACTGGCTGCTCCTGCACCTGGAGGAGGGCTTCTTCCCGCAGGCGAGGAGCGTGGCCGGCGTGTGGCGCTTCTCCGGCGCGGCGCTGGTGCGCGCCCGGCGCATGCGCCGCCTCGAGCGTGACTTCGACGCCGTGCCCGAGATGGCGGCGCTGGTGGCCGACCTGCTGGAGGAAATGGACGCGCTGCGCGCGCGGCTCAGGCGCGCCGGGCTCGACTAGGAGCGCGCGGCGCCGGCAGCCTCAGTAGCCCTGCGCCCCCGGTTTCGCCGGCAGGCCCTGCCGCATCTTCGCCACGACCTGCTGCGCCCCCGCGGCCATGAGCCGCGCGTCGGAGGAGATGGTGACGAACTGGAACCCCTTGGCGATGCGCTTGAGCGCCGCCTCGGGCGTGCCGTTGTGGATGCCGGCCACGATGCCGCGCTCCTTCGCCTTGGCGAGGATCATGTCGATGGCCTCTGCCACGGGCTTGTCCACGTCGTCGAAGGTCGGGTTGCAGCCGAGTGCCAGCGAGAGGTCCGCCGGCCCGATGTAGACCGCGTCGAGCCCCTTCACGGCGAGGATTGCGTCGAGGTTGTCGAGGGCCTGGCGGGTCTCGATCATCGCGAAGACCACCACGGTGTCGTTGGCGTGCTTCTGGTAGTCGGCGCCGCCGTAGAGAGTCGCGCGGATCGGCCCCATGCTGCGGAAGCCGCGCGGCGGGTAGTGCGTGGCGGCCACCAGCTTCTCCGCGTCCTCGGGCGTGTTCACCATGGGGCAGATGAGGGCGTAGGCGCCGGCGTCCAGCATCTTCATGAGGATGCCCGGGTCGAGCCAGGGCACGCGCACCACGGGCACGGTTTCCGTGGTCGAGATCGCCGTGAGCATGTTCACCGCGGCCTGGTAGTCCATGACGCCGTGCTGCATGTCGATGGTGAGCGAGTCCCACCCCTGGTGGGCCATGGTCTCGGCCGAGAAGCCCGCCGGAATCGCGAGCCAGCCGTTCACCACCGCGCCGCCCGCCTTCCAGATGTTCCTGATCCTGTTCTCGCGCATGTCTTCCTCTTCAGTTCAGTCCCGCGAACGCGGGAACAATTGCATTGTCACTCGACCTTCACCCATGTCATCTCGATGTAGTTGTCCGGGCGGTGGAACACCGTCACGCCCTTGCGCACGGCCCACGGGATCACCTGGCGGTGCAGCGGGATCGTGTAGACGTTCGTCCGCACGCGCTGAAGCGCCTGTTCCATGAGCGAGGCGCGCTTCGCGGGGTCCAGCTCCGCCTCGCTCGCGTCGATGAGGTGGTCGAGCTCCGCATCGGCGTACTTGCCCGAGTTGAAGTCGCCCTTGCCCTTGCCGTCGAAGGAGTGCAGCACCGGCCCCAGCACCAGCGCGGGATCGGTGGGCGCGCCGCCCCAGCCGTAGAGGTGGATGGCGAAGTCGGTCAGGTCCACCTTCTGGAAGAACTGCGCGCGCGGCTGCAGGGCCAGCGAGACCTTCACGCCCACCTTGGCGAACATGGCCGAGAGCGCCGTGCAGATGCGCTCGTCGTTCACGTAGCGGTTGTTCGGGCAGAGGAGCTGCGTCTCGAACCCGTTGGGGTAGCCGGCCTCCGCCAGGAGCTTTCGCGCGCGCGCCGGGTCGTGCGGCATGAGCCTCGGCTCGGTGGAGGGCGGGCTCCCGGCCCTCGAGGGCACCATCGACCCGGTGGGCACCGACTGGCCGCGCATCACCTGGGAGCGGATCGCCTCCACGTCGATCGCGGCGTAGAGCGCCTGGCGCACGCGCAGGTCCCTGAGCGGGTTCTTCCCCTTGACGTTGCCGTACTTGAGCTCGTCCCGCATCTGCTCCATGACGAGGAAGATGACGCGGTTCTCCGGCCCCTCGACGATGCGCACCAGCGGGTTCGACTTCAGGCGCGCGACGTCCTGCAGCGGGGGGTCGAGCACGAAGTCGATCTCGCCCGAGACGAGGGCGGCCATGCGCGTGGCGTCGCTCTTGATGGGGCGGTAGACGATCTCGTCCACGTTGCCCTCGAAGCGCCCGGCGGCGATGCCCCACCACTCGGGGTTCCTGCGCAGCACCGTCTTCACCTCGGGCTCCCAGGAGATGAAGCGGAAAGGGCCGGTGCCGTTGGCGTTGCGCGCGGCGTAGGTGTCCTCGGCGTTCTTGAAGTCCTGCGGCCGCGCCGCGCCGTTCGCGAGCGCCCAGGCCTTGCTCATGATCATGATCGTGTTCACGTACTCGAGCAGGATCGGCGAGGGGCCGGGTGTCGCGATCTCCACCGTGTGGTCGTCCACGCGCCGGGGCTTGCCGATGAGCACGGCGAAGGTCTTGAAGTTGGAGCTGGGGAGCTGCGCGCGCTCGATCGAGAACACCACGTCGTCGGCGGTGAAGGGCGTGCCGTCGTGGAACTTCACGCCCTTCCTCAGGTGGAAGCGCCAGGTGGTGGCGTCCACCTGCTCCCAGCGCGTCGCGAGCGCCGGCACCAGCTTGAGGTTGCGGTCGCGCGCCGTGAGCCGCTCGTAGAAGTGGTAGGCGAGGAGGCTGTTGATTCCCTCGTTCTGCGCGTGCGGGTCGGCGGTCAGGAAGTCGCCCTGGGAGGACCAGCGGAAGCTCTTCGCGGCCGCCGGGGCGGCGGCGGCGAGGAGGAGGGCGGCGGCGAACGCCGCGAGCGCGCGCTTCACCGGCCTACTTGATCTTGACCCAGGGAACCTGCAGCCAGTTGTCGGCGCGGTGCACGACCTCGACGTTGGCGCGCGAGGCCCAAGGGATCACCTGCAGGTGCAGCGGGATGTGCAGGATGTTGTCGTGGTGGAACTTCATCGCCTTGATGATCGTCTCCTGGCGGCGCTTCGCGTCCATGTCGCCCTTGGCGTCGTCGATGAGGGCGTCGAACTCCGGGTGCCGGTAGTTGCCCCAGTTGTAGTCGCCGTCGCCCTTGTCGTTGCGGCTGTGCAGGACCGGGTTCAGGGTGAAGTACGCGTCCGTCGTGCCGCCGCCCCAGCCGAGCATGTACATGCTGGTCTCGAGCTTCTGCACCTTCGGGAAGTACTGCGAGCGCGGCATGCCGTTCACCCTGAGGTTCACGCCGATCTTCGCGAGCATCCCGGCCACCGCCACGCAGATCTTCTCGTCGTTGATGTAGCGGTTGTTGGGGCAGTCGATCGTGACCTCGAAGCCGTTGGGGTAGCCGGCCTCGGCCAGCAGCTTCTTCGCGGCGGCCACGTCGTACGGGTAGCGCTTGTCCATCTCCTTCGGGATGCCGGCGCGGACCGGGTTCGGCAGGTTGATGGCGGTGGGCACGGAAAGCCCCCGCATCACCGCCTTGTTGATCGCGTTCACGTCGATGGCCTGGTAGAAGGCCTGGCGCACGCGCTTGTCCTTGAACGGGTTCTTCCCCTTCACGTTGGAGTAGAGGAGTTCGTCGCGGGCCTGGTCCATGCCGAGGAAGATGACGCGGTTCTCGCGGCCCTCGTAGACGCGGATGGACTTCTCGCGCTTGAGCTTCTGCACGTCCTGCACCGCCGGGTCGAGGACGAAGTCGAGGTCGCCGGACAGGAGTGCCGCCATGCGAGTGCCCTCGTTCTTCACCGGCGAGTACACGATGTCGGTCACGTTGCCGTCCGAATAGCCCTTTTCCTTGAGGCCCCACCAGTTGGGGTTCTTCTTGAAGACGCTCTTCACGTCCGGCTCGCGCGAGACGAGGATGAAGGGCCCGGTGCCCATGGCGTTCCTCGCCGCGAAGGTCTCCTCCTGGTTCTTGAAGTCCTGCGAGCGCTCGACCTTGTTCTTCTCGCACCACGCCTTGCTCAGGATGAAGAGGCTGCCGGCGTGCATCTCGAGCATCACGGGGTTGGGGACGGGGGTGGTGAATTCCACCGTGTGCGAGTCGACCTTCTTCGGTTCGCCCGAGGCGTTGGCGTAGACGCGGAAGTTGGAGGTCGGGCCCTGCGCGCGCTTGATGGAGAACACCACGTCGTCGGCCGTGAAATCCGAGCCGTCCTGCCACTTCACGCCCTTGCGCAGGTTGAACACCCAGGTGGTGGGGCCGGTCTGCTTCCAGCTCGTGGCCAGTCCCGGCAGGATCTCCAGGTTCCTGCCGCGCACCACGAGCGTCTCGTAGACGTGGCCGTTGATCGAGTTGGTGAGCAGCTCGTTCTGCGCGTGCGGGTCGGCGGTGATGTAGTCGCCCTGGCTGGACCAGCGAAGTGTCTTGGCGCTGGCAAGGGGAGCGGCGGCGAGCACGGCGAAAGCGAGCACGGCGGCGAGTGTTCGGCGCATGGAGATCTCCTCGTGGAAGAGCTGGAATGATACGGCAAAGGCACCCTCACCCCCGGCCCCTCTCCCGGAAGCGGGAGAGGGGAGAGAAGCGCTCCCTTCTCCCTCCGGGAGAAGGGCCGGGGATGAGGGGGGCGCTATAATTCCGCTCTTCCGCAGAGGAGAAGAACGATGAACGCCGCCGTGGACCGCAAGGCCTCCCCACCCGCCCTCAAGGATCCATCTCTCTTCCGGGACCGGTGCTATCTCGACGGTGCCTGGGTCGACGCCGACTCCGGCCGCCGCTTCGACGTGGACAACCCCGCGGACGGCTCCGTGGTCGGCTCGGTCCCCGACATGGGCGCGGCCGAGGCTAAGCGCGCCATCGATGCCGCAGGCCGCGCGCTTCCGGCATGGCGCGCGCTCCCCGCCAAGGAGCGCTCGAAGATCGTGCGCAAGTGGTACGACCTCATCATGGCCCACGCCGACGACCTCGCGCTCATCCTCACCACGGAACAGGGCAAGCCGCTGGCGGAGGCAAAGGGCGAGATCGTCTACGGCGCCTCGTTCGTCGAGTGGTTCGCGGAGGAGGGCAAGCGCGTCTACGGGGACACGATCCCGTCGCCCACGACCGACCGCCGCCTCATCGTGCTCAAGCAGCCCATCGGCGTGTGCGCGGCGATCACGCCGTGGAACTTCCCCAACGCCATGATCACCCGCAAGATGGCGCCCGGGCTCGCGGTGGGCTGCACCTTCGTCCTCAAGCCCGCCGAGCAGACGCCCTTCTCGGCCCTGGCGCTGGCGGAGCTGGCCGAGCGCGCGGGCTTCCCCAAGGGCGTGATCAACATCGTCACGGGGGACGCGCCCGCGATCGGCAAGGAGCTCTGCGCCAACCCGGTCGTGCGGAAGGTCACTTTCACGGGCTCCACCGAGGTCGGGCGCATCCTCATGCGCCAGAGCGCCGACACGATCAAGAAGATGTCGCTGGAGCTGGGCGGCAATGCCCCGTTCATCGTCTTCGACGACGCCGACCTCGACGCGGCGGCCGACGGCGCGATGGCTTCCAAGTACCGCAATGCCGGGCAGACCTGCGTCTGCGCCAACCGCATCTACGTGCAGGACGGCGTCTACGACGCCTTCGCCGCCAGGCTCGCCGAGAAGCTCAAGACCCTCAAGGTGGGCCGCGGGACGGAGGCCGGCGTGAACATCGGCCCGCTCATCGACGCGCAGGGCCTCGCGAAGGTGGAAGAGCACGTGGCGGACGCCGTGGCAAAAGGCGCGAAGGTCGTCGCGGGCGGCAAGCGCTCGTCGCTGGGCGGGCGCTTCTACGAGCCCACGATCCTCACGGGCGTGACATCGGAGATGAAGGTGTCGCGCGAGGAGACCTTCGGCCCCGTGGC
>JAABQW010000264.1 GCA_011391275.1 Betaproteobacteria bacterium | reverse complement strand
GCGGTCGGGATGAGACTTTCCGTGGAGCCAGGACAGCGCGCGGCCGCGTAACTCCCAAATACGAAGTTCGTCACACAACGGTGCTTCTGCGGTCGGCATTCCGAGAGGTGGACCGAGTGAAGAAGCTATATGTCGAGGTAATGAGCTCGGGGGAAGCCTTGAAACCGTTCTCGGATCGGAGCTCCGGCAGATATCCCTCGAGAAGTCCACAACCGGTAACTGATAAGATCAGCGTTGGTTTATGCGGAATTGGGGATAACCATGCACAGCTACACAGCGGTTATCGAGCGTTGCCCGGATACACGGCTATACGTTGGCTATGTGCCGGGATTTCCTGGCGCCCACAGCCAGGGCGAATCGCTTGACGAGTTGCAGGCGAACCTGCAAGAAGTCATTTCGATGCTTCTCGACGACGGGGAACCAAGGCTCGAGACCGAGTTTGTGGGCATCCAGACAGTCGTGATCGCATAGGCATGGCGGGTATGCCGGTCCTGAAGCCGCGCGAGGTTGTCGCGATTTCCCCGATCCTACTGCGCCAGATTGCCAAGGACATCGGGTTGACCATCGAGGAACTGCTGAAAAGGCGATAGGGTCGAGCCTTCTACAACAACTCCAGGGCCACGGACTGATGATTGAGTAGGGCACCCAGGACCTTCCCCTGACTAGGCGCCGGGCTCCCCGGGTGCCTGCGGGCGCGGAAAGTACACGTAGGCGTCCTGCTCGACCCGCGCCGCCTGCCGTTCGCCCTGCACCTCCGCATCCTGCGGCCGGTCCCACCAGGTGGCCCGGTTGCGGCTGCGCAGCTCGCGCAACTCCGGGTGCTTGTCGAGGAGTTCCTTCAGGAACAGGGTCGCTTCGGACACGTAGGCCATGGCGTCTCGGCAGTAGCGCGGGTTGAGGTCGTTCGGGCGCGACGGATCTTAGCATGGGGCAGGCTCTCGCCCGATTGCCGCTCGCCTCGCGCACGGGGGATAATTCCCCGTCCCTTCCCGCGGTGGCCCGATGCGCCTTTCCTACCCGCGCTCCTTCCTGTCGCTGCTGCTCTTCGGCTTCACGATCGTCGCGGCCCCCCTCGTCTTCGCCCTCTTCGCGAACGCCGTCGCGTTCGAGCGGCTTGCCACGCTCTCGGAACAGGACGTGCTCGGCGCGGTGAAGGTCACGCAGGCGAGCCGCGCGCTCGCCGCGCAGGCCGCCTCCCTCGAGCGCGCGGCGCGCCAGTACGCGGTGGCCGGCCAGGCGCCGTTCCTGGAGGCCTACCGCGGCAGCCGCGCCTCGTTCGCCGCCACGCTGCGCTCGATCGACGCAATGGCGCTTTCCGACCCGCAACGCGAGCAGTCGGCCGCCATCGTGAAGCTCGAGGAGCAGCTCCACCAGGCGCTGTCCTCCACCCCGCCCTCGCCCGAGCTTTCCATCCGCCTCGCGACGGATTTTTCGCGGCTCGCGACGCGTTCGCAGGCGCTCGTGTCCCTCGGCGAGGGCGTGATCGAGGAAGGCATCGAGCGGCTGCGCGCGCAGGCGGTGAAGTCCCGCAGCAACGTGTTCTGGCTGATGGTGGCCCTCATCCCCACCGCCATCCTGCTCATCGCGAGCTTCACCTTCCTCATCGCCCGCCCCATCAACCAGGTGGGTTCCGCGATCCGGCGCCTTGG
The DNA here is from genome assembly GCA_011391275.1 of Betaproteobacteria bacterium. Taxonomy (GTDB): domain Bacteria; phylum Pseudomonadota; class Gammaproteobacteria; order Burkholderiales; family Usitatibacteraceae; genus FEB-7. Next base: position 16,779 of record JAABQW010000264.1, on the reverse strand, counting down.
GCACGGCGAATTCGCCCGCGCCATCGCGATCGAGGGCCCCGGCGACATGGTGCGGCTGGGCGAGCAGCTCGACTGGCTGCGCCGGCGGCTGGTCACGCTGGAGGAGCAGAAGACGCGCTTCCTGCAGCACATCTCCCACGAGCTGAAGACCCCGCTCACGGCGCTGCGCGAGGGCTCCGACCTCCTGTCCTCGGGCGTCGTGGGCAACCTCAACGCCGAGCAGTTCGAGATCGCGCGCATCCTGCGCGAAAACTCCATCGAGCTGAGGAAACTCATCGAGGGCCTGCTCAACTACAGCGCCGTGCACGCCCAGGCCTCGTTCCTCGACTCGCGCATCGTGGCGCTGCGCGACGTCGTGAAGCGCGTGGTGAACGACCGCAAGCTCGCCATGGTGGCCCGCGGCATCCGCCTGGACGTGAACTGCGAGAACGTGACCGCGTACTGCGACGAGGAGAAGATCCGCGTGATGCTCGACAACCTCCTGTCCAACGCGGTCAAGTACTCCCCCGAGCGCGGGCTGGTGACGGTGAAGGTCTACAAGGACCACGGGGATGCGGTCTTCGAAGTCGCCGACGAAGGGCCCGGCATCCCCACTCCGGAGCGCGAGAAGGTCTTCGAGGCCTTCTACCGCGGCACCGACGCGCCGATCGCCGCGATCAAGGGCAGCGGCCTGGGCCTGTCGATCGTCAAGGAGTACGTCCAGCTGCACAAGGGGGCCGTGGAGATCCTCGACGGCCCGGGCGCCCATTTCCGCATCCGCATCCCGCGCCGCCGGGATGCGGGCGAGAGCGTGGCGGCGTGATGGCAGGGTTCTTGCTGCGTATGGGTACCCTACCCGCCTGGTGCCGCCATGCTGACCTTTTCCACCCCCGCCGCCACCCCTAGGGCCCCTTTTCTCGCCATGCCGCTCCAAGGCAGCGCCAACCTGTTGCTGGTCGACGACGACCCGGACCTGCTGCGGCTATTGACCATCCGCTTGAAGGCGAACGGTTACGCCGTGAAGGCCGTCGACAGCGGGCCCAAGGCGCTCGCGGCCATCGCCGCCACGCGCCCCGACGTCGTGCTCTCCGACCTGCGCATGGCCGGCATGGACGGCATGGCGCTCTTCCAGGAGATCCAGGCTTCCTACCCGGGCCTGCCGGTGATCATCCTGACCGCCCACGGCACGATCCCCGATGCGGTGGCGGCCGTGAAGCGCGGCGTGTTCGGCTACCTCACCAAGCCCTACGACGCGGACGAGCTCCTCGCGCAGATCTCGCGGGCCCTGGCCCTGCACGGGGGCAGCCGCGGGCGCGCCGGCGGCGGGCAGTCCTGGCGCGAGGAGATCGTGACGCGCTCCTCCCTCATGGAGGACGTCCTCGCACGGGCGCAGCGCGTGGCTGCCAGCGACGCGAGCGTGCTCATCCAGGGCGAGAGCGGCACGGGCAAGGAGCTCCTCGCCCGTGCCATCCACCGCGCCAGCTCGCGGGCGAATCAGCCCTTCGTCGCCATCAACTGCGGCGCCATCCCCGAGACGCTCCTCGAAAGCGAGCTCTTCGGGCACACCAAGGGCTCGTTCACGGGCGCCATCGCGGACCACCGCGGCCTCTTCGTGAGCGCCGACAAGGGCACGCTCCTGCTGGACGAGATCGGCGACATGCCGCTGGCACTCCAGGTGAAGCTCCTGCGGGTGATCGAGACGCGCGAAGTGCGCCCCATCGGCGCCTCCCGCAGCATCCCGTTCGACGTGCGCATCATCTCCGCCACGCACCGCGACCTCGCGCAGGAGAAGGAGACCGGCGGGTTCCGCGAGGACCTCTACTACCGCCTCAACGTCGTGACGCTGCGCCTGCCCTCGCTCGCCGAGCGGCCCGAGGACATCGCGCTCCTCGCGCGGCACTTCCTCGAGACGCTGGCGCCGCGCTACGGCCGCGAGAAGGCGTCATTCGCCCCCGATGCGCTGGAACTGCTGGGCAAGGCGCGCTGGCCGGGCAACGTGCGCCAGCTCTACAACGTGGTCGAGCAGTCGGTGGCCCTCTGCCCGACGGAAGTGATCCCGGCCGTCTTCGTCGAGCAGGCCATCCAGGTCGAGATGCACGAGATGACCTCGTTCGAGGACGCACGGAAGCGCTTCGAGCGCGACTACCTCACGCGCCTCATGAAGCTCACCCAGGGCAGCGTCTCGCAGGCGGCGCGCCTCGCGCGGCGCAACCGCACCGAGTTCTACAAGCTGCTGCAGCGCCACGGCATCGAGGCCGCGATGTTCAAGCAGGTCCCGAAGTGACTGCCCTGTCTCCGGTCAGAGACATCGCGATCGCTTGCAAATCAACCGGTTACGATGTCGGACGCCGCACCTGTCGCCAAACGACGACAAAACGGCCCCGAACCGATCAGGCCGCGAATGGCGGAAATAACATAAGTGATTGTTTTGCAAGCCGCTAGTAAACATGGCATCATGATTGCTCAGTAGTCAGGGCGAAATGTTTCACCAGGGCTCCTCCAGCCCCGCGCCGGTGCAAGGCCGGTCGGTTTCTCCTCCAGTATTCAAGAGTGCGCCTTGTGGGGCAGGTTCTCCTGCCCCTTTTTTTGTCCTCCGCGCCCATACCCCCGGGACCATTCTGGGGGTATATAAGCCAGCATTGATATAGGTCAGGGTGCTGCGCCGCAGCAGGCGTCAAATAGCGCTCATCGAGGCGCCACCCGGGCAATCGGCCCGGACCGGACCCCCGGCGCGCCTGCCCGGACACCATCACGTCCTCATGAAGGAGAAGCCATGAAGTTGCGCAATCTCGCCCTGCTCGCCGCACTCGGCCTGGCCCCCGCGGCCCTGGCCCAGGCACCTGCCGCCGCGGCAAACATCCCGAAGCCCTGCACCAACTGCCACCAGGCGAAGGCGGACGAACTCTTCGCGAACCTCGAGGGTGTGGCGTTCAAGTCCCAGTCGCTGCAGCTCAAGATCGACGCGAAGACGGAAATCGTGAAGTTCGACCCGAAGTCGCTGGCCGTGGTCGACGCGGGCAGCCCGAAGCCGGTCGACGCCCTGCGCGACATCAAGAAGGGCCACGAGACGAAGCTCACGTTCGTCGAGAAGGGCGGCGTGAAGACCGCCACCAAGATCTGGTTCAAGGGCCCGATCAAGGTCGCCCCCGAGAAGCTCGCCCTTTACGCGGACGTCGCCGCACTCGTCGCCAAGGGCCCGGCGGCCGGCAACTACGTTCTGGTCGACTCGCGCCCGCTGCCGCGCGTGCAGGAAGGCACGATCCCGACGGCGATCAACATTCCCTTCACCACCAAGGGCTTCGACGCGCTTGCCGCGCAGAAGCTGCCCGCCGACAAGTCGAAGCTGGTCGTCTTCTTCTGCCAGGGCATCACCTGCATGCTGAGCCCGAACTCCATGCGGCGCGCCGAAGCGCTGGGCTACACGAACGTGAAGGTCTACCGCGAAGGGTGGCCGGAGTGGACGACGAAGAACGTCGGCGTCCTCGCGGCATCGCACCTCAAGGCTGCGTGGCTCGACAAGCAGATCCCGCACATCCTGATCGACACGCGCCCCGCGTCCGAGATCCAGGCCGGCTTCATCAAGGGCGCCGTCGCCATCGGTCCCGCGCAGATCAAGACCGCGCTCGGCGACTTCCCCGAGATCAAGGTCAAGGCTCCGATCATGGTCTACGACGCCGGCGACGGGAAGGCCGCGATGGAAGTGGCCTCGTCGATCACCAAGGCAGGCTACCCGTTCGTCACCGTCGTGACCGGCGGATTCGGCGCCTGGAAAGCCGCGAACTACGACTACTACGCCGGCCAGGCCGGCACGAAGATCGCGTACGCACCCAAGCCGCGCCCCGGCGACATCGGCATCGAGGCCTTCAAGGCGCTGGTCGCGAACACCCCCGCCGACACGCTGATCCTCGACGTGCGCAACCAGGACGAAGCCAACGCCGGCATGATCAAGGGCGCCAAGCTCATCCCGGACGAGGACCTGGCCGCCCGCATGGGCGAACTGCCGAAGGACAAGCGCATCGTCACCCACTGCGCCACCGGCGTGCGCGCCGAGATGGCGTACCACAAGCTCAAGGACAAGGGCTACAACGTCGCGTTCGTGAAGGGCGACATCGAGATCAGCAAGGCCGGCAAGCTCACGATCGCAGCCAACTGACCGGAGCGGTCGCTGTCACGAGGGGCGGGGGCACCCGCCCCTTTTTCATTCCGGGGCGCCTTGGCGCGTACCGGTGACCGGGAGGCACCCTGGAAGAAGGGCTACTCGACTTCCTCCATCCACGCCATCTGGATCGCCTCCAGGATCCTCTCGCCCGAGCGTTCGGGCGCGTCGTCGAATCCCTCGAGCTCCATCGCCCACTGATGCAGGTCGGTGAACCGGATCGTCTTCGGGTCGATGTCGGGGTGCTTTTCGGCGAGCGCAATCGCGATCTCGCGCGTGTCTGTCCACTTCATTTGTGGCTCTCCGAGACCTGGTTGATCGTGTACTTCGGGATCTCGATGGTGAGCGGCGTGGCTCCCACCTTCGCCTGGCAGGAAAGGCGGGAAGTGAATTCCAGGCCCCAGGCCTTGTCGAGGAGGTCGTCCTCCTTGTCGGTCGCCGGCTCGAGCGTATCGAAGCCCTCGCGCACGATCACGTGGCAGGTCGTGCAGGCGCAGGACTTCTCGCACGCGTGCTCGATCTCGATGCCGCGCGCGAGGAGGTTGTCGCACACCGTCGTGCCGGGCTCGGCGTCGAACTGCGCGCCCTCCGGGCAGAGCGACTCGTGCGGGAGCACCGTGACCCGGGTCATTTGCTGGCCACCTCGTCCAGGCGGCGGCCGGCCAGCGCCCGCGATACGGAACGGTCCATGCGCCGCCCGGCGAAGGGTTCGCTCAGGCGGTTGAGGGCCTCCACTGCCGCCTTGAGGGCGCGGTGATCCGTGCCCCGTGCCGCCACTTCCACGGAGGCGGTGCCCGCCCCCAGCGCGGCGCGGTCCTCGGGCGAAAGAAGGTCTGCGTCCTGCGCGATCGCCGTGCGCAGCGCGGCGAGGAGGCCCTCGGCGTCCACGCGCTGCTCGGCCAGCGCGCGCGCGTCGCGGTCTGCCTGCGCGTGGTCGAACCCGTCGCGAAGCATCGTGGCCACCTCGTCGTCGGTGAGCCCGTAGGAAGGCTTCACCACGACGGAGGCGCTCACGCCCGTGGTGTTCTCGCGGGCCGACACCGAAAGCAGGCCGTCGGCGTCCACCTGGAAGGTCACCGCGATGCGCGCGGCGCCGGCGACCATGGGCGGTATGCCGCGCAGCTCGAAGCGCGCGAGCGAGCGGCAGTCCGACACCAGCTCGCGCTCGCCCTGCACCACGTGGACCGCCATCGCAGTCTGGCCGTCCTTGAAGGTCGTGAACTCCTGCGCGCGCGCCACGGGGATGGTGGAGTTGCGAGGGATCACCTTTTCGACGAGCCCTCCCATCGTCTCCAGGCCCAGGGAGAGCGGGATCACGTCGAGGAGCAGCCAGTCGTCGCCCGCGGCGCGGTTGCCGGCGAGCGCGTTGGCCTGTATCGCGGCCCCCAGCGCCACGACCTGCTCGGGGTCGAGGTTCACGAGCGGCTCGCGGCGGAAGTAGCCGGCCACCGCGCGCTGCAGGTGCGGCATGCGCGTGGCCCCCCCCACAAGGACCACCCCATCGATCTGCTCGACCGCGAGGCCCGCGTCCCGAAGCGCCTTGCGCGTGGGTCCCAGCGTCTTCCGGACGAGCGGCGCCGTGATTTCCTCGAACTCGGCCCGCGTGAGCCCCAGGTGCAGCTGCTGTCCCCACGTGAGCGTGACCTGCGCGTCGGCGGATTCTTCGCTGGTGAGCCGCTCCTTCACCTGCCGCGCCGCGGCGAGCAGCCGCCGCGTGTCCCGCCCGGAAGCGTCGGCGAGTCCGTGCGTCACGCGCCAGTGCACGGCGATGGCCTGGTCGAAGTCGTCGCCGCCCAGCGCCGAGTCGCCGCTGGTGGAGAGCACCTCGAAGACCCCGCGCGTGAGGCGCAGGATCGACAGGTCGAAGGTGCCGCCGCCGAGGTCGAAGACCGCGAACGTGCCCTCCGAGGCGTTGTCGAGCCCGTAGGCGATGGCCGCGGCCGTGGGCTCGTTGAGCAGCCGCAGCACGTTGAGGCCGGCCAGGCGCGCGGCGTCCTTGGTGGCCTGGCGCTGCGAGTCGTCGAAGTAGGCAGGGACGGTGACCACGGCGCCGTGCAACTCGCCGCCCAGGGACTGCTCGGCGCGCGCGCGCAGCGTCTTCAGGATCTCGGCCGAGACCTGCACCGGGGAGCGCAGCCCCGCCGCCGTCTCGATCGCCACCATGCCGGGCGCGTCGACGAAACGGTACGGAAGAGCGCCGTACTTGGCGACGTCGGCCACGCCGCGGCCCATGAACCGCTTCACCGAAGCGATGGTGTTGGCCGGGTCGTCGGAGGCGCGCGTTCCCGCCTCGTAGCCCACTTCCACCCCTCCCGCGGCGCCGTAGTGCACGATCGACGGCAGGAGCACCCGCCCCTGCGCGTCGGGCAGGCACTCGGCCGAGGAGCTGCGCACCGCGGCCACGAGCGAGTGCGTGGTGCCCAGGTCGATGCCGACGGCGAGCCGGCGCTGGTGCGGCTCGGGGGATTCGCCCGGTTCGGAGATCTGCAGGAGCGACATCTAGGCGTTGCCTTTCGGGGATGCGGCGCGGCGGAGGGCCGGCACGCTTTCGGCGATGGCCTCGAGGGCATCGTCGATCTCGGCCTCGATCTTGTCGAGGAACCGAAGCTTGCGCACGAGGGAGCAGCCGGCGTCGTAGTTGCGGTCCCCGCCCAGCGCGCGGGCGAGGAACGCGTGCATCTCGGTGCGCGACTCGCCGATCTCGCGGCGCAGCCCTTCGAGCGCGTTCGCGTCGTGCCTGGCGCGGCCGTCCTCGACGCTTTCCCGCCATTCCATCTGCTGCATGAGGAAGTCGGGCGGCATCGAGGTGTTGGATTCCTCGCCCGTGTCGAAGCCCTTGAGCGCGAGGAGGTAGCGGGCGCGGTCGATCGGGTTGCGAAGCGTCCGGTAGGCCTCGTTCGCCCGCGTCGCCCACTGCATCGCCACGCGGCGCTCGGCCTCGCTCGCGGAGGCGAAGCGGTCCGGGTGCACGCGGCCCTGCAGGTCGCGGTAGGCGCGCTCCAGCTCCGCCGGATCCACGTCGTAGGCGACGGGCAGGCCGAACAGTTCGAAATGGTTGCGGGTGAATTCGGGCGTCATGGAGGCGGAAAGGGGGCGCGAGGCCCCCTCCCCTTCGCGCTTGCGGGAAACGGCGTCAGACGTTGAACGATTCCCCGCACCCGCAACGGTCCTTCTCGTTGGGGTTGTGGAACTTGAAGCCCTCGTTGAGCCCCTCGCGCACGAAGTCGAGCTCCGTGCCGTCGAGGTAGGCGAGGCTCTTCGGATCGATGAGCACCTTCACGCCGTTCGACTCGAACTGGACGTCGCCGTCGTTCGCCTCGTCGGCGAACTCGAGCTTGTAGGCCATGCCGGAGCAGCCGGTGGTCTTCACCCCGAGGCGAAGGCCGATGCCCTTGCCCCGCTTCTCTATGTAGCGCTGGACGTGGTCCGCCGCGCGGTCGGTGAGCGTGACGGCCATGGTCAGTCCGCCGCCTTCTGCGCGCCGTCGTCCTCGCCGTACTTCTTGCGGTAGTCGGCGATGGCGGCCTTGATCGCGTCCTCGGCGAGGATCGAGCAGTGGATCTTCACCGGGGGAAGCGCCAGTTCCTCGGCGATCTGGGTGTTGCGGATGCCGCCTGCCTCGTCGAGGGTCTTCCCCTTCACCCACTCGGTGACGAGCGAGGAGGAGGCGATCGCGGAGCCGCACCCGTAGGTCTTGAACTTCGCGTCCTCGATGACGCCGCCGGCGCCCACCTTGATCTGCAGCTTCATCACGTCGCCGCAGGCCGGCGCGCCCACCATGCCGGTGGCCACGCCTTCCTCGTCCTTCGCGAACGAACCGACGTTGCGGGGATGCTCGTAGTGGTCGATGACTTTTTCGCTGTATGCCATTTGTCTGCCCTCGGTTACCCTCACCCCGGCCCTCTCCCAAGGGAGAGGGAGGAATTCAGTGACCCTCTCCCAAGGGAGAGGGAGGATTCAGTGCGCCGCCCACTGGACGGTGTTGAGATCGATGCCTTCCTTGTACATTTCCCACAGCGGGCTCATCTCGCGCAGCTTCCCGATGCGCTCGTGGAGGAGCTTCACCGCGAAGTCGATGTCGGCCTCGGTGGTCCAGCGGCCGATGGTGAAGCGGATGGAGCTGTGCGCCAGTTCGTCGTTGCGGCCCAGGGCGCGCAGCACGTACGAGGGCTCGAGGGAGGCCGAGGTGCACGCCGAGCCCGAGGAGACCGCGAGCTCCTTCATGCCCATGATGAGCGACTCGCCCTCGACGAAGTTGAAGCTCACGTTCAGGTTGTGCGGCACGCGTTGCTCGAGGTCGCCGTTCACGTAGAGCTCCTCCATGCCCTTCAGGCCATCGAGCAGCCGGTCGCGCAGCATGCGGATGCGCTCGTTCTCGGTGGCCATCTCGAGCCGCGCGAGGCGGAAGGCCTCGCCCATGCCGATGATCTGGTGCGTGGCGAGCGTGCCGGAGCGCATACCCTTCTCATGGCCGCCGCCGTGCATCTGGGCCTCCAGGCGCACGCGGGGCTTGCGGCGCACGTACAGCGCGCCGATGCCCTTGGGGCCGTAGGTCTTGTGCGCGGAGAAGCTCATGAGGTCCACCTTGAGGGTCGCGAGGTCCACCGGCACCTTGCCCGTGGCCTGGGCGGCGTCCACGTGGAAGAGCACGCCCTTCCTGCGGCAGATCTCGCCGAAGGCGGCGATCGGCTGGATGACGCCGACCTCGTTGTTCACCATCATCACGGAAGCGAGGATCGTGTCCGGGCGCAGCGCCGCCTCGAACTTCGCCGGGTCCACGAGGCCGGAGGGCTCGGGCTCGAGGTAAGTGGCCTCGAAGCCCACCCGCTCCAGCTCGCGCACGGTGTCGAGCACGGCCTTGTGCTCCGTCTTCACCGTCACGATGTGCTTGCCCTTCGCGGCGTAGAAGTGGGCCGCGCCCTTGATGGCAAGGTTGTTCGATTCGGTGGCGCCGGAGGTCCACACGATCTCCTTGGCGTCGCAGTTCACGAGCTTCGCGACTTCGGCGCGGGCGTTCTCCACGGCCTCCTCGGCCTCCCAGCCGAAGGCGTGGCTGCGCGAGGCGGGGTTGCCGAAATGCTCGGTGAGCCAGGGGATCATCTTGTCGGCCACCCGCGGGTCCACGGGCGTGGTGGCGGAGTAGTCCAGGTAGATGGGCATCTTGCGGTCGGTCATGGCGAGCGTCCTGCGGGAGCGGTTCAAACGGTGATGGTCGGGCCGTCGGTGCGGGAGGAGCGCGTGCGCGGCGCCACCACCGAGACCGGCTTGGTGCGCTGCTTCTCCACCAGTTGCGCGAGCGAGACCTTGGACAGGAAGCCGAGCACGGTCGCGTTCAGTTCCTCCCAGAGATCGTGCGTCATGCAGCGGTGGTTATCGTGGCAGTTCTCCTTGCCGCCGCATTGCGTGGAGTCAATCGACTCCTCGACGGCGTTGATGATGTCGGCCACGGTGACGAGGGCGGCGTCCCGGGCGAGGTGGTAGCCGCCGCCGGGCCCGCGCACGCTCTCGACGAGCGAACGGCGGCGCAGCTTGCCGAAGAGCTGCTCGAGGTACGAGAGCGAGATGCGCTGCCTCGCGCTGATGCCCGCGAGCGTGACCGGGCCCTTCGTCGAGTGCAGCGCGAGATCCAGCATCGCCGTGACCGCGAACCTGCCTTTGGTGGTGAGTCGCATGGGTGCCTCGCTGATGGCGGCCGGGCTAATCCCGACCAGATTGCTCAAGTATAGAAAGGCCGATGGATTTGGTCAAGTATTGCCGGCCCGCGTGCCACCCGCCGATCGCCGGGGCTCCGCATCCCCTTGTTCCTGTTCGCTTTTTCCCTCGAGGGTTTCGAGGCGGCGGAGCAGTTCGGCGAGCTTGCCTTCCATGTCCTCGGTCTTGGAGCCGATGGTGACGAGCACCTGGTTCAGGGGGTCGTCCAGGTTGCCGCTGACCGCGTAGGCGTCGAAGGCCATCCGCGCGGCAGTGTGGTCCTCGACGATGCGCGCCGGGATCCCGACCACCGTCGCCCCCGCCGGCACGGCCTTCACGACCACCGAGTTGGAGCCGATGCGGGCGCCCTCGCCCACCTCGAAAGGCCCGAGGATCTTGGCGCCCGCGCCAACCACCACCCCCTTGCCCAGAGTCGGGTGGCGCTTGCCCTTGTTCCAGGAGACGCCGCCCAGGGTGACCTGGTGGTAGAGGGTGCAGTCGTCGCCGATCTCGGCGGTTTCCCCGATCACCACCCCCATGCCGTGGTCGATGAACACCCGCCGGCCGATGGTGGCGCCGGGATGGATCTCGATGCCCGTGAGGAAGCGCGAGATGTGCGACACCAGTCGCCCCAGCCACTTGAAGCCGGCCTGCCAGCAGGCGTGCGCCAGGCGGTGGAAGGTGAGCGCGTGGAACCCCGGATAGCAGGTCAGCACCTCCCACATCGTGCGGGCGGCGGGGTCGCGGTCGAAGACGCAGCGGATGTCCTCGCGAATCCTGTCGAACATGGCTTGGCGCTCTTTGATTCCCCGGACTGGACGTGGATCACCGGGGTGAACATCGAAATCTACTATTCCCCGAGTAAAATAATCAACTATTGGACGAGCACACCGTCGTCCTGGTTCCCCCGCCATGCGCCGATTCGCCTCCCAGTACCTCGATTTCTTCCGCCTGCCGGACGTGGCGACGCTGATGGGGGTAGCGCTGCTCTCGCGCATGCCGATCGGCATGGTGGGGCTGGCGATGCTCATGTTCCTGCGCGAGGCGCTGGGCTCCTACGCGCTCGCGGGCACCGTCTCCGGCGCCTACTTCGTCGCCATGGCGGTGGGGGCGCCCATCCAGGGCCGGCTCATCGACCGATCGGGCCCGAAGCTCACCCTGGCGGTCACCGGCGTCGTGCACCCGCTCTCGCTCCTTGCAATCCTCCTTGCCGCGCGCGCCGGCGCGGGCTTTCCCGCGGTGGTGGCGGCCGCGGCGCTGGCCGGCCTTTTCGCGATGCCGATCACGGTGCTCACGCGCACCCTCTGGCGCCACCGTTTCACGCGCGAGGAGGACCGCCGCCGCGCGTTCTCCGTCGACGCGGTGCTCTTCGAGGTGAACTTCACGCTGGGCCCCGCCATCACCGCGCTGGTCCTCGCTTTCGCCGGCGCCACCGCGGCCTTCGCGCTCGCCATCGGCGTCACGGTCGCCGCGTTGCTGATCTTCGTCGCCTCGCCCGCGCTGAGCCACCTCCGGCCGGAGAAGCATGGCGATCGCCACATGCTGGGCCCGCTCACGGAACCGCGCCTGCTCCTGGTCTTCGCCGCGACCTTCGGCCTCACCACGAGCTTCGGCTTCCTCGAGGTGGGCTATCCCGGGTTCGCCACGGCGCTGGCCGCGCCGGCGCTGGGCGGCCTGTTCCTGTCGGTGAACTCGCTCGGCAGCGCCACCGGCGGCGCGATCTTCGGCGGCCTCACCCTGCGCGCCCCGATCGAGCGCCAGTTCGCCATCACCACCGGCCTCATGATCGTGCCGCTCCTGCTGCACTGGTTCGTCGACGTGCCCTTCGGCTTCGCGGCGGTCGCCTTCGTCGCCGGCGTGGCGATCGCCCCGAGCATCGCCTGCCAGTCCGTGCTCGTCTCGCGGCTTGCGCCGTCGCATTACGCGACCGAGGCGTTCACGTGGTCCTCCACCTTCATCGTGAGCGGGCTGGGCGCGGGCATGGCGATCGGCGGCTGGCTCATCGAGACCGCGGGTCCCAAGGCGCCCTTCCTCGCAGGCGCCGCCGTGATGGCCGCGGTGAGCCTCGGCGTCCTCATCCTGCTGCCGCGCAAATGAAATGGGGACGGTTCCTGGGAACCGTCCCCAGGAACCGTCCCCATTTCATTTGCGCCGGGCGAGGGACTCGAGCATGCCGTGCAGGATGGCCACTTCCTCGGTCTCGAGGTCGAGGCGGGCGGCCAGCCGGCGCATGCGCTCGTCCAGGCGCCCGGGCTCGGCCGGGTCGAGGAAGCCGTTGGCGACGAGGAGCGACTGCAGGCGCGCGTGCAGCGCCTCGAGGTCCGCGCCGGTGGCGCGGTTGCGCGGCGGTCGCCCGGCCACGGGGAACGCCGAGGCCGCCTGGGCGAGCTCGTAGCAGGCCACCTGCACGGCCGCCGCGAGGTTGAGCGAGGGATACGCGGGGTTGGCCGGGATCGTGGCGTGGCGCTGGCAGGCGAGAAGTTCCTCGTTGGAGAGCCCCGAAGTCTCGTTGCCGAACACCAGCGCCACCGGGCCATCGGCAGCAGTGGCGATCGCCTCGGGGGCGAGGGTCCGCCAGTCGCGCGCCTGGTGCGACAGGTCGCGCCCGCGCGCGCTGAAGCCGATGGCCAGCACCCGGTCGGCCAGCGCGGCGGCGAGCGTGGGGACCACCCGCGCGCGGTCGAGAACGTCCGCCGCCCCCGCCGCCATGGCGATCGCATCGGCGTGCGGGAAGTGCCTCGGCTCGACGAGCACGAGGTCGGCGAGCCCCATGGTCTTCATGGCGCGCGCCGCGGCGCCGATGTTGCCGGGATGGCTGGTCCGCACGAGGACAACGGTGATGCGCAGCAGGGGGTTGTCGGGCTTCATCGTATAATTCTGCCTCACGACACTCTCCCGCGCGCCGCCCAGGCGGACCGCGCACGCTCTTTGCCATGCATCCGATGCTCAACACGGCCATCAAGGCCGCGCGCAAGGCCGGCTCGATCATCACCCGCGCCTCCTCCGACCTCGACCGGCTCACCGTCCGTCGCAAGGCCCACAACGACTTCGTCACCGAGGTCGACCACGCCGCCGAGGAAGCCATCATCCGCACGCTGCGCGACGCCTACCCCGCGCACGCGTTCCTCGGCGAGGAGAGCGGCAATTCCCCGAAGGCGGCCGAGGCCGAGCACCTCTGGATCATCGACCCCCTCGACGGCACCACCAACTTCCTGCACGGCTTCCCGCAGTACTGCGTGTCGATCGCGCTGCGCCACAAGGGCGTGCTCCAGCAGGCCGTGGTGTTCGACCCGAACCGCAACGAGCTCTTCACCGCCACGCGCGGCGCGGGCGCCTTCATGAACGACCGGCGCATCCGCGTGAGCGGCCTCGACAAGCTCGAGGACGCGCTCATCGGCACCGGCTTCCCGTTCCGCGAGTTCGCGCACTTCGACGAGTACATGCGCATGTTCGGCAACGTCACGCGCCGCTGCGCCGGCGTGCGCCGACCGGGCTCGGCGGCCCTCGACCTCGCCTGGGTCGCGGCCGGACGCACCGACGGCTTCTGGGAAATGGGCCTCTCGCCCTGGGACATGGCCGGCGGGGCCCTCCTCGTGCGCGAGGCCGGGGGGATGGTCGGCGACTTCGAGGGCGGCGAGACGTTCATGGAAAGCGGCCGCATCGTGGCCGCCAACCCGAAGGTCTTCGCGGGACTTCTCCAGGCCATCGCGGCGCGCTGAGCGCCGGCGGCGTTCAGCCCAGCGCGCGCTGGGCGACCGCGCCCGCCGAGATCAGCAGGCCGAAGGCGAGCTCGAGCTTCACCGTGCGGAAGAGAAGCAGGTTGAATGCCGGGCCGGCCGGCACCGTCAGGAAGTCGACCTGCAGCCGCCACGCCATGGGCGCGAGCGCCAGCGGGGCCGCGAGCCCGGCGCTGCGCTCCTGCACCGCGGCCACTACGACGATCACGAAGGGTGCCCACAGCGCGACCGCGAAGAAGACGGCCGACGCGCGCGTGCCGAAGGCCGCCGCGAAGGTCCGCCGGCCGGTTCGCCGGTCGTGTTCCGCGTCGCGATGGTTGTTCACGACGAGCACCGCCGCCGCATGCGAGCCGATGGCCGCCGCCGCGAGCCAGGCCGTCGCGCCCGCCGGCCCCGCGTGCAGGTAGTAGGTGCCCAGCACCGCCACCAGCCCGAAGAACACGAACACGACGAACTCGCCCAGCGGCGTGTAGGCGATGGGAAGCGGCCCGCCCATGTAGGCGAGTGCGGCGAGCACGGAGGCGATCCCGACGGCGGCCACCACCGGGCCTGCGTGCAGCGCAAGCGGCGCGCCAACGATCACCGCTCCGGCGATCGCCAACGCGATCGCCCGGCGCACCTCGCCGGGCGTGAGCCAGCCGCGGGCGGTCGCGCGCGGCAGCCCGACTCGCCGCGACGACTCGTGGCCGCGGGCCGTGTAGCCGACGTCGTTCTGCAGGTTCGTGATCACCTGCATGAGGATGGAGGCCACGAACGCGAGCGCTGCAACCCAGGGCAGGATCGCCGCGCCGTGCATCCAGGCAAGCGCGGTGCCGACGGCCACGGGGATCGCGGCGATCCAGAGCGTGCGCGGGCGGATCGCCACGGCCCACGCGCGGGCCGACCCGGGCGCGATGTCTTCGTGGTCTGCGATGCGCGTGGCGGGCATGGGGTTCGGCGGATTGAGGCGGGATCGGGCCGGATTATACGATGCGGGGCGGGAACGACCCCTCAACGGCGCCCCGTGCGGAGCGACTGCCGGGGATTCCCGTCGCCGACAGGGCCTATACTCCACCCCGACGGGCGCGGGCGCGCGAGACCGCATCGCCCGATTCGCCGGCCCCGCCCCCCATGGAGAATGTCATGCCTCGAGTCCTCGCCTCCCTTGCTCGGGTCGCGCGCTGCGCCGCGGCCACCGCCTGCCGCGCCGCCGCCGGCGCGCTCCTCGCAGCCGCCTGCCTGCTGCCGCACGCGGCCCTCGCCGCAACGACGGCCCCCGATTCCGCACCCTCCCGGTCCTCCGCGGATGCGATGGTGGGCGTTCCCGACTTCTCGCGGATCACGAAGCGCTACGGCCCGGCGGTGGTGAACATCAGCGTGAGCGGCATGCGCCAGGTGACCGCCGGCACCGAGGGCTCCGACGGGCCGGGAGACAGCCGCGAGGATGCCTCCGACCCGATGCAGCTCTTCCTGCGCCGTTTCCAGCAGCAGTTCGGCGGTTCCGGCGCGACGATGCAGGTGCCGGTGCGCGGCGTCGGCTCCGGCGTCATCATGAGCGCGGACGGGCTGATCCTCACCAACGCGCACGTGGTGTCCCATGCCGGCGATGTCACCGTCAAGCTCACCGACCGGCGCGAATTCCGGGCGCGGATCCTGGGCCGCGACCTGAAGACGGACATCGCCGTGCTCAGGATCGACGCCGAGAACCTGCCGACCGTGCGGATCGGCAACCCGGACGACCTCCAGGTGGGCGAGTGGGTTCTCGCCATCGGCTCCCCGTTCGGCTTCGACAACAGCGTCTCCGTCGGCGTGGTGAGCGCCAAGGGCCGGTCGCTGCCCGACGGCAGCAACGTCCCCTTCATCCAGACCGATGCCGCCGTGAACCCCGGCAACTCGGGAGGCCCCCTGTTCAACGCGCGCGGCGAGGTAGTCGGCATCAACTCGCAGATCTACAGCCGCACGGGCGGCTACCAGGGGCTGAGCTTCGCCATCCCGATCGACGTGGCCCGCAACGTGCAGCGCCAGATCGTGGAGACCGGGCATGTTTCGCGCGGCGTCCTCGGCGTCTCCACGCAGGAGGTGAACCAGGGGCTTGCCGACGCGTTCGGGCTCCCCGCGCCCAAAGGCGCCCTCGTGCTCGACGTGGCCCCCGGGGGCGCGGGCGCCGTCGCCGGCCTGTTTCCCGGGGACATCATCCTCCAGGTGGGCGACAAGCCGATTTCCACCTCCGGCGAACTGGCGGCGCTGGTGACGATGGCCTCGCCCGGCCGGCAGCTGCAGTTCATCATCTGGCGCGAGGGAAAGCGCCTCGAGCTCTCCGCGACGCTGGCCGATCCCGCCAAGGCGGGTCGCGAGCCTGTCGCCAGCGCCCCGCCGGTGCCCGCGCCGGGGCTGCTGGGGCTCGCGCTGCGGCCGCTGGACCGCAACGAGCAACGCATGATCGGGATGAACGCCGGCCTGCTGGTCGAGTTCGCGGGCG
Source organism: Betaproteobacteria bacterium (assembly GCA_011391275.1). Classification (GTDB taxonomy): domain Bacteria; phylum Pseudomonadota; class Gammaproteobacteria; order Burkholderiales; family Usitatibacteraceae; genus FEB-7. The sequence goes on along the minus strand of JAABQW010000264.1, from coordinate 758 downwards.
GCCCGGCGAAGGATGCGGGCCTGCGATCGGGCGACGTGATGCTGGCGGTCAACGGCCGGCCCGTGGCGACGGTCGAGCACGTTCGCGCCGCGCTCGCCGGCGCGCAGACGTCCGTTGCATTCCTGATCCTGCGCGACGGCGACAGGGTGTTCGTGCCTGTGCGCTTGCCCTGACCGTCCGCTCAGAGGAACTCGGCGGAGACGTCGACGGACGACCGCTTCCCCACGTCCTTCCAGTGCCCGGCCAGCCACGCCCGGGCGGTTTCCCGTCCCCGCGAACGCAGGTCCTCGAGGAAGACGGCGCTCACGTCGAACTTGCTCGCCACGGACAGGTCGCGCAGCACCTCGTCGGCGCGGATCGAGTGCATCAGGACGTCCTTGAGCTGGTCGCGGTGCTCGTCCTTGATCCACCCCTTCTCGAGGAGCGTCTTCACGAAGGCCACGGCCCGCAGTTCCTTGATGAGCGACGCGTTGAACGTGATCTCGTGCATGCGGCTCTCGATCTCGTGCGGCAGCTGCGGCGTACCGGGCCTCTCGATGGGGTTGATGTGGACGATGATGATGTCGCTCGTGTCCGTCCCGTACATGAGGGGGTAGAGGACCGGGTTGCCCATGAAGCCGCCGTCCCAGTACGGGTCGCCGTCGATCTCCACCGCCTGGAACATCGTGGGCAGGCACGCCGACGCGAGGACGACGTCGACGCTCACCTCGTGCGTCTTGAAGACGCGCCCCTTGCCGGTGCGCACGTTGGTGGCCGAC
>JAABQW010000262.1 GCA_011391275.1 Betaproteobacteria bacterium | reverse complement strand
GGTGGCACTCGCCGGCGCGGTCAACACCCTGCACGCCTCGGCGCTGGACGAGATCGACCGCGCCGCGCGGCTCCTGGCCGGCACCGCCGACTACCAGGTGAAGGGCCCGAGGAACGGCTTCGACGACGCGGCCTACGCGCCCGTCGCCCTGCACCCGGCGGTGGCAGTGGCCTCCCCCGTGATCGAGCTCGATGCGCCGCTTCCCGGCAGGACCGAGACGGTGCGCGTGATGGGCATCGACCCCTTCCGCGCCGCCCGCCTGCAGCCCGGGTTCCTGGCCGAGGGGTCGGCAAGCCGCGGCGAGGAAACGCCCACGCTCCTGGATGCCAACGCGGCCTGGCTCACGCCGGCGGCGCTGGCGCGCTTCGGCGCGAAGGTCGGCGACGAAGTCGTGCTCGGCGGCCCGAAGGGCGAGGTTAGGCTCAAGGTGGCCGGGGCGCTGCCGGCCCTCGACGGCGGCGGCCCCCTGGTGGTGATGGACATCGCCGCGGTGCAGCTCTTCTTCGATCGCATCGGCGTGATCCACCGCATCGACTTGAGGCTCGAACCCGACGCCCCGCGCGAGGCGGCGCTCCGCGCCATCGCCGCGATTCTCCCGCCCGGCGTCGCCCTCACCCGCCCGGACGAGGCGGCCATGCGCACGGCGGGCCTCACGCAGGCCTACCGCGTGAACCTCACGGCGCTCGCGCTCATGGCGCTCTTCACCGGCGGCTTCCTGGTGTTCTCCACGCTGGCCTTGCAGGCGGCGAGGCGGCGGCAGGAGTTCGCGCTCTTGCGCGCGCTGGGACTCACGGCGGGCGGCGTGCGCGCCTTCCTCGCGCTCGAAGGAGGCCTCCTCGGGTTGGCGGGCGCCGTGGCGGGAACGGTGCTGGGGCTCGCGGCGAGCCGCGCCATGCTCGAGCGGTTCGGCTACGACCTCGGCGCGGGCTTCTTCTCCGGCACGGGCAATACGTTCGCACCCGATGCGTCCTCGCTTGCAATCATCGGCGTACTGGGCGTGTTCACCGCGGCGGCCGCGGCCCTGGCGGTGACGCGCCCGCTCGCGAGCCTCGACGTGGCCCAGGCGCTCAAGGACCGGCACCTGGACCTGCCCTCCCCGCCCGGCGGCTGGTCGTGGCCCCTGGGGCTCGCGGCGGGCGCGGTCGTGGCGGCGTTCCTGCCGCCCGCCGGCGAGATCTCCGTGGGCGGCTACCTTTCCATCGGGCTGGCGCTGGCCGCATCGGTGATGGCCGTGAGCCCCGCCTCGCGATTCCTGCTCGACCAGGTGCCGGCGAGCGATGCGCCCTTGCGCACGCTGGCGCGGGCCCAGGTGAAGAGCCTGCCGGGGCACCTCTCGGCGATGGTGTCGGGGATCGTCGTGAGCGTGGCGCTGACGGCGGCCATGGCGATCATGGTCCACTCGTTCCGCGTGTCGCTCGATGGCTGGCTCACCGGCGTCCTGGAAGCGGACCTCTTCGCGCGCGCCGCACCCCAGGGCGATGCCGTGGTGTTCTCGAAGGACGCGCAGGCGAGGATGGCCACGGTACCGGGCGTGGAGCGCATCGACCCCATCCGCTTCGAGCGCCTCACGCCGGAGGACTCGACGGGCCTCCTCACGGTGATCGCTCGCCCCATCGACGCGCAGCTCCTGCGCGGCTTCCAGGCCGACCCGCCCGAGGTTCCGCCACGCAACGGGCCGCTGACCGCCTGGATCTCGGAAGCGGCGGTGGACCTCTTCGGCTGGAAGCCGGGGCAGGACATCACCGTGCCGCTGGCCGGGAGCCGCGTCACCTTCCGCGTCGCCGGCATCTTCCGCGACTACTCGCGCACCTGGGGGGCGATCCTCGTGGAGCTGGCGGACTACCGCGCGCTCACGAACGACACGCTCGCGAACGACATCGCCATCCACCTCGCGCCCGGCGCCGACATCAAGGCAGTCGAGGCCGGCCTCGGCAGGATCGTGGCGCAAGTGCCCGGCGCGGAGCTGCGCGACGCGAGCTTCATCCACGGCCGCGCGCTGGCCGTCTTCGACCGCACCTTCGCGGCCACCTACGCGCTGGAAGCCGCGGCGATCCTGATCGCCCTGGCGGGTGTCACTTCCAGCTTCGCGGCGCTGGCGTGGTCGAGGCGGCGCGAGTTCGGCGTGCTGCGCCACCTGGGGCTTTCGCGCGGCGAGGTGCTGCGGCTGCTGGCACTCGAAGGGGGCGCCGCCGGGATCATCGGCGCGTTCCTCGGGCTGCTCGCGGGGGGTGCCGTGAGCGTCGTGCTGGTGCACGTGGTCAACCGCCAGTCGTTCCACTGGGGCATGGCGATCCACATGCCGTGGCTGGGCCTGGTACTGCTGGTCGGCAGCGTCATCCTGCTTTGCGCGCTGGGTGCCTCGCTCGCGGGGCGGGCCGCGGTGGCGCGCGAGGCCGTCGCGGCGGTGAAGGACGACGCCTGAGAGGGCGTGCCGACCCTAGGCCGTCTTGAAGCGGCTGCCCACCCAGGTGGCCAGCACCACCAGCGCGGTCGTGATCGCGATCATCACGATCCCCAGCGCCGAGAGCTTGCCCCAGAGCCCGTCCTCGCTGAAGCGCAGGATCTGCACGGCGAGCACCTCCGTGCCCGGCCGTGACAGCACCACGGAGAGCGTGAGCTCGCGCACGAACATCGATGCGAGGAGGATCCACCCAGAGACGATGCCGGGGATGAGCAGCGGCACGATGATGCGCTTGAGCGTGGTGAGCGGGCTCGCCCCGCACACGAGCGACGACTCCTCGAGGTGGCTGTGGATCTGCACGAACGCGCTCGACATCGGCCGGATGCCGTACGGGAGATAGGTCGCGATGTAGCCCAGGAGCAGCGCCCAGATCGTCGAGTAGAGCGGCGTCTGCACGAAGAACCACATGAAGCCCACGCCGATCACGATCCCGGGGAACGAGAACGAGAGGTAGCTCAGGGAGTCGAGGATCCCCGCCGCCCTGGTCTTCACCTTCACGATCACGTAGGCCACGAAGACCGACAGGACCACGCCCAGCGTGGCCCCCACGACCGCGAGGAAGAGGCTGTTCTTGAGCGCGAGGATCGAGATCGGGTCGCCCAGCACGTCCCGCCAGTGCTTGAGCGTCATCATCGAGAAGGCGCGCGCGCTCGGCACCATCGAGTAGGGCATGAACGAGGTGTAGGCGAGCACCGCCACCGGCAGCACGATGAGCACGAAGGAGAGCACGCCCACCAGCGCGAAGAGCGGCATCCGCGCCGCGCCCAGCTCGATCACCGTGGTCTTGAACCCGCGGCCGGCGATGGTGACGAACTTCTCGCTCTCGGCCGTCAACGCCCGGTAGACCACGATCAGCGTCACCGAGGCCGCCAGCACGCTCATCCCGACCGCCGCGGCCTTGCCGTAGTCGGTGGCGAAGCCCGTGGCGATCATCTCGTAGAGGTGCGTGGCGAGCACCGGCACGCGCCCCGGCATGCCGATGACTGAGGGCACCGCGAAGGAGGCGAGGCTGCGCACGATGCCCAGGATGAAGGCGGCGAGGATCGCGGGGCGCAGCACGGGCAGCGTGATGCGGAAGAGCGTCTTCCAGGCGCTCGCCCCCGAGACGCGCGAGGATTCCTCGAGTGCGACGTCGAACGAGGCCATGGCCGGGGCGATGATGAGGTAGGCGATGGGCATGTCCAGCAGGCCCTCCACCAGGATCATTCCCCACATCGAGTAGATGTCGAGCGGCGCCTCCTCCAGCCCGAACACCTCCTTCAGCCCCAGGTTGAGCAGCCCGTTCGAGGGGTTGAGCAGAAGCGCCCAGCTCACCGAGAAGAGCAGGTGCGGGATCATCATCGGGATGACCGAGAGGATGCCGAACAGGAACTTGAACGGGATGTCGGTGCGGGTGTTGAGGTAGGCGAGGAACACAGCGAGCACCGTCGACAGGACCGAGGCGCCGATCACGAAGATGACCGTGTTGAGCATCACCTCGGCGAGCGCGGGATCCGTGTAGGCATCGACGTACTTGTCCAGCGTGAAGACGCCGAATGCGGTGAGGCCCTCGGAGAAGCTGCCCAGCACCAGCATCAGCACCGGGAAGACCGTCAGCGCGCCGACGATCGCGATGAGAAGCCAGGTGAGCTTCGCGGCGCGCGGCTGGTTCATGCCCCGGGCCTCAGGCCGCGACCAGCAGGCAGTGCGCGGGGTCCAGCGAGAAGCTGACGGCGTCGCCCACGGCGATGCTCGCGTCCGCGTCCACGCGCGCGAGCAGGAGCTCCTCGCCCACGCGGATCTCCGTCTCGTAGTTCTCGCCCACGAACGTGAGCGTCTCGATGCGCGCGTTCACGATGTTGTGGCCGGCCGGGGCCTCGCCGCGGACCAGGTGGATGAACTCCGGCCGCAGGCACAGCGTGGCCTCGCCGCCGGCGGGGAAGTCGCGCCGCTGGCAGGCGATGGTGCCCAGCGGGCAGTCGACCACCGTGTGCCCGCCCTGCTCGCCGCGCACCCGCGCCTTGAACAGGTTCGCCCGACCGATGAAATCGGCGACGAAGCGGTGGTCGGCGTCGAAGTAGATCTTCCTGGGCGTCCCGATCTCGATGATGCTCCCGGCGCGCATGACCGCGATCGTGTCCGAGAGGGCCAGCGCCTCCACGCGGTCGTGCGTGACGTAGACGGCCGTGATCTGGAGCTTCTCGAGGAACGCGCGCAGCTCCTTGCGCGTCTCCTCCCGGAGCTTGGCGTCGAGGTTGCTGAGCGGCTCGTCGAAGAGGATCACGCGCGGCTCGGCCACCAGCGCGCGGGCGAGCGCCACGCGCTGCTGCTGCCCGCCGGAAAGCTTGGTCGCCGGCCGCCCCTCGAAGCCCGCGAGCTGCACGAAGTCGAGGGCCTTGGCCACGCGCTCGCGCACCTCGTCCCGCGGGGCGCCCCGGACCTGCAGCGGGTAGCCCACGTTGTCGAACACCGTCATGTGCGGCCAGATGGCGTAGGTCTGGAACACCATGCCCAGCCCGCGCTTCTCCGGGGGCACGGAGATTGCCTTGTCCCGGGACCACACCACATCGTCGCCGATGCTGATCTCGCCCGTGTCGGGCATCTCCAGGCCCACGATGCAGCGCAGCAGCGTGGTCTTGCCGCAGCCGCTGGGGCCCAGCAGGGTGAAGATCTTGCGCGCGGGTATGGTGAGCGTGACGTCGTCGAGGGCCTTGATGGTCTTGCCCTCGGAGAAATAGTGCTTGGATACGCCGCGGATGCGGATTTCCATGGTGTTGTCCCGGCTGGCCCTGCAAGGCGGCCGGCCGTCCGGGGGGTCCCGGGCGGCCGTCGTGACGCGTGCGGCGGCTACTTCTTCACGTCGAAGATCTTCTTGAACTCCGCGCCCCACTTCTGCGTCTCTTCATCCGAGAGTTCGCGGATGGGGATCACCTTCGCCTTGTCGATGCCGTCGATGGGCGGGAAGACGCCCGGCGCCAGGACATACTCGCCCACGTCCTTGGCGAGGATGCCCATGGACTTGGCCGACAGCCAGTAGTCCACGAACGCGCGCGCGGCGGCCGGGTGCGGCGCCTTGGCGGAGATGCCGATGGCACGCGGCGTGCCCATGAGGGGCTGCGCGCCCCGGGCCCAGTCGAGCGGAGCGGGCGACTTGGTGACGATGTACTTGGGCATCGAGATGCCGATGAGCTTCTCGCCGCTCTCGATCGGCGCGGGGGTCGGCCCGAAGGAGGAGACGAACATCGGCTTGTTCGCGGCAAGACCCGCGAGGAAGCCGCGCCACTTCGCGTCGTCCTTGAAGACGTTCTCGTTCAGGGCGACGAGCCAGGCGATCGTGGTGGCGTGGTTGGCGGGGTTCGCCATCACGATCTTGTCCTTCCACTTGGGCAGCGCGAGGTCCTCGTAGCGCGTGGGGACGTCCGCGGGCTTGACCCGCTCCTTGTTGTAGATGAGGCCCACGTACTCGATGCCGAAGAGCATGATCTGGTCGTCCTTGGTCGCCCAGTCCGGGTAGCCCTTGGCGGCGGGCGAGCGGTAGGAGGCGAGGACGCCCTTCTGCTTGAGGATCTCCAGCACCGGCACCGGCCCCTGCACGACGTCGGCCATGAACTTGCCCGCCTCGAACTCGGTGATGGCGGTGGCGACGAACTTGGTGGTGGAGATGCGCGTGTACTCGCCCTTGACGCCCGTGTCGGCGGTGAACGCCTTCATGATGGGCTCGACGGCGGTGATGTTGGCGTAGAAGGACGCCTTGCCCTCGGCCCGGGCCTTCTCCAGCTGGGCCTTGTCCTGCGACGTGGCGTTCAGGGCAGCGCACAGGGCGAACGTTGCGACGAGCAGCCGTTTCATGGGGTTTCCTCCGTGGATTCGTGACGACATGGTAATGGTAGTTCCCGGTCGCCGCCTCCCGATCTGACCCAAGTCAACGCCAGCGCAACCATGCGCCCCGGGGACGCGCCTGGCGCCGTTGTCGTATGCTTGGCCCGCACCGACGCCCGCCGCCTCCACCCCGCCCAGCATGCCAATGCCCTCCCCCTTCCCCGGTGCCGCGGCGCGCGGCGCGGCCTCGTTCCTGTTCCTGCTCGCCTTCGCGTTCCTGGCGCACGCGGCCGACTACGCGCCCGTGGCCCCGGGCCTCAAGCTCGCCTTCCCGAGGGACTTCGGCGCGCACCCCGATCATCGAATCGAGTGGTGGTACGCGACCGGCCACCTGGAGACGCCGAAGGGTCCCATGGGCTTCCAGGTGACCTTCTTCCGCCTGCGCAACAAGGCGGCGGACGCGAACCCCAGCCGCTTCTCGCCCACGCAACTCCTTTTCGCGCACGCGGCGCTGGCCGACCCGGCCCACGGGAAGCTGCGGCACGACCAGCGCATCGCCCGCGGCTTCCCCGCGCTCGCCGAGACGCGCACGGGCGACACGGACGTCTTCATCGACGACTGGTCGTTCAAGCGGGTGGACGGAAAGTACGTGGCGCGCATCCCGGGCGACGGGTTCGCTTTGGACCTGGTGCTCGCGCCCACGCAGCCGCTGCTGCTGCAGGGCGATGCGGGCTACAGCCGCAAGGGGCCGCTGCCCACGCAGGCCAGCGGCTACTACAGCGAGCCGCACCTCGCGGTGACCGGCACGGTGAAGATCGGCGCCCGGACGATCGAGGCCACGGGCTCGGCGTGGCTCGACCACGAGTGGTCCAGCGAGATCCTCGCCGAGAATGCCGTGGGCTGGGACTGGGTGGGGCTCAACCTCGAGGGGGGAGCCGCGCTCATGGCCTTCCGCTTGCGCGATTCGGCGGGCGTGACCGTGTGGGCCTCCGCCACGCTGCGGCGCGACGGCAAGGTGCGCGTCTACACGAAGGACGAAGTGCGCTTTGCTCCGGGGCGCACCTGGCGGTCGCCGCGCACGGGCGTGACCTGGCCCGTGGAGATGGCCTTCGAGATCGCCGGCGAGCCGTGGGTGGTGACGCCCATGATGGACGACCAGGAAATGGACGCGCGCGGCTCCACCGGCACGCTCTACTGGGAAGGGGCGGTGACCGCTGCCGGACCCGGCGGGGCGAAGGGACGCGGCTACCTCGAGCTCACGGGTTACTCGGAGAGGCTGCGGTTTTGAGCGCGGCCGGCGCCTCGGCGGATACTGCTCACGCCGCGGCGGCTTCCGCCGAAAGCGTCCGCGCCGAGGTCGGCAACGTCGCGGCCATCGAGGGACTGCGCGGCGTGGCCGTGCTGTGGGTGATGCTGTTCCACTATGTCGTGCTGCGGGACGGCAAGTTCGACGACGTCTTCATCGCGTTCCTCGAGACCTGGAAGCCGCTCGATGTCCTCGTGCGCAACGGGTACCTCGGCGTCGACCTCTTCTTCCTCATCACCGGGTTCCTGCTCACCCTGCCGTGGTTCCGGCACGCGGACGCGGGGCTGCAGGCGCCGGACTGGCGGTCGTTCTACGCAAGGCGCGCGCGGCGCATCCTGCCCGCGTACTACGTGCAGCTCGTGTTGCTGTTCTTCGTCGTGCTGCCCCTCTTTCATCCGCGCATCTGGATCCAGTCGACGCCGTTCGTGGTGGGAAACCTCGGGGCGCACTTCACCTTCCTGCACTACATGACGCCGCTCACCTCCTCGTCGATGACGGTCAACGGGGCGCTCTGGACGCTCGCGATCGAGTTCCAGTACTACCTGCTGCTGCCGCTCGTGGCACCCCTTTTCGTACGCTGGCCCTGGCGCAGCCTCGCGGCCGCCGCCGCGATCGCCGCGGGCTGGCGATGGCTGGCGTGGAACGACCTCGAGACGCTCGTGAACCTGTACCTGAAGCTCGGGGCCAGGGCCGGCGTGACGGAGAAGGAGGTGCGGCACCTCATCGCCACGCAGCTTCCGGCTTACTCGCTGCACTTCGCCCTGGGGATCCTGCTGGGCCGGGCGTGGATGCTTCGACGGGGAAACGTGATCGCGGGTATGGGGCGGTGGGTGCCGGTGGCGATCGCCGCCGGCGCGTTGGCCGGGCTCTACACCGTCCTTCGGAACGGGACGTCGATCCTGGGGCAGATGGGCTGGGTCGCGTTTCCGGTGCTGATGGCCGTGGGGTTCGGGGCGGTGGTTTCGTGGCCTTCGCCCCTGCTGTCGCGGATTGCCGCGGCATGGCCCCTGGCGTCTCTCGGGCGGATCAGCTACTCGGCGTACCTCTATCACCTGCCCTTGCTGCTGCTCTTCAATTCGTTCCTGCCGACGGTGACAGGAGGCTTCGCGCCGATCCTCTGGGTCGCGATCGTTGTCCTGGTTTCGGCGGTTTCGTTCCGGTATGTCGAGTCGCGATTCCTGCCAGTGTCCGCTGCGGGCTTGCCCGCACGGTCACTGAGCTCGCATTGACCGCACCGGGCCGCGTGGACAGAATGACTGCGGGATCCGGGCGCGTGCGGGATTGCACGCTTCCGATCCATGCAGGTCGGGGCAGGTCGCCCCGGCCGCGCCCGCGGCAATCACATACCGGAGGTTCTTCACGTGCGTGCTGCCTGCCTTCCCCGCGCTTCGCTTGCTGCAATCGCCGCCCTCGGGATCGCCTTGTTCCTGACCGGCGTGGCGCGCGCCGAGCAGCGTTTCCCCGACGTCCTGAAGGCGAACGTTCGCGCCGCGTCGGACGGGAAGTTCGACTTCGACGTCACGATCGCTTCGCCGTACGACACGCCCAGCCGCTACGCGGACGGGTTCCGCGTGACCACGAAGGGTGGCGAGGTTCTTGGCGAGCGCAGGCTCTGGCACGATCACCAGGACGAGCAGCCTTTCACCCGGGATCTTCATTCGGTGAAGATCCCGCCCGGCGTCAGGACGGTCCTGGTCCAGGCTCGCGACCGGAAGTACGGATACGGTGGCCGGGTTGTCGACATCAGGTTGCCCGGGCGCTAGGCACGTCATTGCAGCGCCACCACGACGAGCTCGATCCGCGCCCTGCCCACACGTCTGCCCAACGACAGGAGTGCCCGTGAACCGGTTTCATGCCGCCATCTTCGACATGGACGGCCTGCTGCTCGACACCGAGCGGATCGCGCTGTTGACGTTCCTCGAGGCCTGCGAGCACTTCGGCATCGGCCCGCAGCCGGACGTGTTCACCCGGTGCCTCGGCACCAACCAGGCGCTGGGCCTCGCCATCCTCGAGGCGGGCCTCGAAGGGAAGGCCGATCACCTGGAGTTCAGGCGCGTCTGGGAAAGCCGGTACGTCGCATCCATCACCCACCGACCCATCGCCCTGAAGGACGGCGCCGCGGATCTACTCGAGCACCTCGCGTCGCTGTCGATGCCCCTGGCGGTCGCGACCTCCTCGAACACCCCGAGGGCGACGCAAAAGCTCCGGGACGCCGGCATCCTCGAGCGGTTCGACGCGATCGTCGGTGGAGACCAGGTCGCCAGGAGCAAGCCGGACCCCGAAATCTACCTGAAGGCCGCGGCGGCACTGGGTGTGGCTCCCGGGAAGTGCCTCGCCCTTGAGGACTCCGAGAATGGCGTGCGGGCTGCCTTGAGCTCGGGGATGACGGTCATCCAGGTTCCCGACCTGGTGGAGCCGGCGCCCCACGTGCGCGATTTCGGGCACATCATTCTTCGCAGCTTGCGAGAGGTTGCCGATCACGCGTTCTCCGACGAAACCGGGCTGCAGCCGCGACGGGAGTGATCGGCCGCCGGGATGCCCGCCCGTCGGCCCCGGATCAATCGAAGACGAGCCGATCCCCCCGGATGAAGCCGCTGAAGGCCGAGCCGCTTCGCGGTTTCACCGCCCACCAGTCCGTCGCCGTCCGCTGCGCCAGCAGCGGCATGCCGGGCGCCAGCATGACGACCTGGGGAGAGTCGACGCTCGCGGCCGCCCGCACGTTTGTCCGGCCCCGCGCGATGGTTCGGGCGCGGCGCCAGTCCGCGGCAGTGGCCGTGGCCGTGGCGGCAGGCGGCTCCGCCGCCGGCGACGCGTAGGCCGTCTTCTCGCCGCACGCCGCGAACACGGCATCCAGTTCCTTGTTGTAGGTCAGGAGTTCCATCACCACCTGGAGGCTCCCCTGCGTGCCGCCCGCGGGCAGCGCGATGTCCTGCAGCACGTCGATCGAGACGCACCGGCGCAACTCCGGCGCCGCCAACCCTTGCACCAGCGCATCTCCGAGGTTGTTCACCTCCCACTTCGGGGAAAGCTCGCTAATCGCCAGCGCCCCCCCGCCCCTCGGGTCCGGGCTGTAGCAGGTGAGCCGCGGCCACACCCGCGGGCCGAGGCCGCCGGCCGGGTTCGAGGCGAACGCATTGGAGAACTCGACCGCGATCTTGCGGGTGCTCTTCTGGCAGGAGACGTAGGCCTGCGAGACGATCGTCTCGCTTCCCACGGGCGTGGCGACGGCGGACTTGCGGGCGGCGAACTTGATGGGCCCCAGGCGCGGATGGTTGACGTCGCGCACTTCCCACTCGACGGAGGATGCGGAGGCGCGCTGCTTTCCGATCGTGGCGACGGCCTCCTCGCCCCGCGCCGGGAGGCTCGCCACGCAAGCTGCGCAAAGCACCGCAAGGGCAAGGGTTCGCTGCACGGGTCGTCGCCGGGATGGAAAGCCGCATTCTAACCAAGGCGGCACGGCCCCGCCGCACGCGGTGTTGCGCAGTCGACGGAGAATTTGACCCGCCGATTCCCAAACTTCATCATGCGGGCGGCTCCGGTTCCCGAACGCCCATTCAACTCGCAGGCGAAGCTCCGTGCACCCACCAACCGTCCCCTCGCAAGTCCGCCGCTTTCTCCTCGTCGCCCTTGCCGTCACCCTCGCGGCGTGCAGCAAGGCCCCGCCTCCACTGCCTGCCGATCTCCAGGCCGTCCGCTGCCCCAACAACAGGACCGCCCACGCGAGCGCTTCCTTCGCCAGGGGGCGCGTCACCTTCGTGTGCCTCGCGAAGGAGATGGCCGACGCCCCGCACCTCCTGCGCTGCGACCTCGAGAGCAGCCCCATGATCTGCGAGGACGCCGGCAGCCTGATGTTCAGCCGCGGACCGGACGGCGTGGCCTACCCGACCTACTTTCCGCTCGGCAAGCGCGAGATGGACTTCGAGACGATGTCGGGCGGCTCGCGGCTCACCGTCAACTTTCGCGTCGGCCCGCCGCGCACCGAGACCTTCGAGGAGGTGGAGACGGATTGGCGCTTCATGATGCCCGAGGTTTCCTCCCTGTTGCCGCCGGGCTTCACCCTCGCGAAGGGCGCGCTCTGCGACCGCCAGGCCACGGTCCTCGGCAGCGCCACCTGCAATCTCGAGGCGCGCTCCGCGTCCCTTTACTGGAACATCGCCGTGTCGTACCTCGCCGAGCCGGGCACGCCCGTCACCGCGGAGGAGTACCGCGCGGAGATGGAGCACTGGCTCAGGTTCCTGGGGCAACTGGTGACCGATCCGGCCAGGTGAGGGCGAACCATGCGAGTGCTCCGGACCATTTCCCTTGCCCTTCCGCTCCTGCTCCTTGCGGCCTGCGCACAGGCAGGGGTGACCGGGCCCTGGCGGAGCCTCCCCAACCTCGACACCCGCATCTTCGGGTGCTTTCCCAACCCGGGGCATCACGTGATCGCCTCGGAATCCGACCTGACGGCAGCGCTCGAGAAGTTCTCGCCGCATTGTCGCGGCCCCGGAATCCAGGACATGAAGGCCGGGTTTCTCGCCGGCCTGAAAGCCGCAAACGTCACGTGGGAGCGCGAGGCGCTCGTCGTCGTCGCCGAGTGGTACGGAACGGGCATGGCCCGGGGTCACCTGGAACTCGGCCAATCGCGTCCCGGAGTGGTCGATGCGAGGATCGCCTGGAAGCTGCCCCCGCCGCCGCACACGCCCGACACCGCCGTGTTTCGCGGCGCGTTCGCCGTCCGCAAGGGCGAGGTCTCGGCGGTGTCGGTCACCGGCAAGGACCGCTCGCCCGTGATCCTCGAGGTTCCCCGGTAGCCTCCACGCCGGGCGGATTTCTGCTCTAAGCTACGCACCTCGACGGGCAGCCGCGCGCCCCGGCAGCGGCAGCGCCCGTGGATCGTCCTCCGTAGCGCCATTCCGCCGGAAGGAGAGCGCCGATGATCTCGCATCCCCGCCTCAAGATCCGTGACCTGCGCGTGCGCCCGGTCAACGTGCCGATGCGCCTGCCGCTGCAGACCAGCGGCGGCACCGTGGGCATCGCGCCCCTCGCGCTGATCGACCTCCTCACCGAGGAGGGCGTCACCGGCAGCACCTACCTCTTCTGCTACACGCCGCTCGCGCTGCGGCCCGTGGTGCAGGTGATCGAGAACCTCACTCCCTTTCTCACGGGCAACCCGGTTGCCCCCTTCGAGATCGAACGCAAGCTGCAGCGCCAGTTCCGCTTGCTGGGCGCCAAGGGCATCGTGGGCATGGCGCTCGCGGGCATCGACATGGCGGCCTGGGATGCGCTGGCCCAGGCGGCCGGCATGCCGCTCGCGAGCCTGCTGGGCGGTGCCCCGCGCGGCATTCCCGCCTACAACAGCAACGGGCTGGGGATCATCGGCCCCGAGCGCGCCTACGAGGAGGCGGAAAAGCTCGCCGACGGTTTCCCCGCGATCAAGGTCCGCCTGGGGTACGCCGACGCGATGGCCGATGTCGAGGTGGTGCGAGCCGTGCGCCGCGCGATCGGCGAGGACGTCCGCCTCATGTCCGACTACAACCAGTCGCTCTCCGTGCCCGAGGCCATCACGCGCATCCAGGTCCTGGCGGGCGAGGGCCTGGACTGGGTGGAGGAGCCCACGCTCGCCGACGATTTCGCGGGCCACGCGCAGATCCGCGCCAGGTCGAGGATTCCCATCCAGATGGGCGAGAACTGGTGGGGGCCGCACGAGATGGCAAAGTGCCTGGCGGCGGGGGGCTCCGACCTCGCGATGCCGGACGCCATGAAGATCGGCGGCGTCACGGGATGGCTGCGCGCGGCCTCCCTCGCCGAATCCGCGGGCCTGCCCGTCTCAAGCCATCTCTTCCCCGAGGTCAGCGCCCACCTGCTGGCCGTCTCCCCCACCTGCCAATGGCTCGAGTACGTCGACTGGGCAAACCCGGTTCTCAAGGAGCCGCTGCGGATCGAGAAGGGGCAGGCGGTGATCCCCGACGTGCCCGGCACGGGGATCGCCTGGAACGAGAAGGCCGTGAAGCGCTACCTTTCCGCGTGAGCCGCGCCGGCCGCGCGCATTCCCCGAGGAGCCGACCATGCCGTCGCCCGAAGTGCTGGAGCGTTTCATCAAGCGCGTCGAGGACAACGCCCACGCCGAGGCGATCGAGGAGTTCTACACCTCGAACGCCACGATGCGCGAGAACCAGTCCGAGCCCCGCGCGGGCCGCGAAGCCCTCGCGGCCCGCGAGCGCGAGCAGCTGGCCAAGGCGTGGGCGGTCCAGTCGAAGTGCGTGCGCCCGGTCTTCGTCGACGGCCACTACACGGTGATCCGCTGGATCTTCGACTTCGAGTGGCTGGACGGCGGCACGACCCACCTCGAGGAACTCACCTGGCAGCGCTGGGAAGGCGACCGGATCGCGGAGGAGCAGTTCTTCTACGACCCGGCGCAGCTCATGCCCCTGAAACCGGATCCCCCGGCCTGAAGACCATGGCGCCCCTTCCCCGGCAGCGCATTGTCGCGTTGTGCGCCACCGGCGCGCTTGCGATCGCCGTCGCGATTGCCGGGACGCCTGCGCGTGCGGAGAAGATCGATGCCTCCCTTCGCGAGGTGGTGCACAGCGTGCCCGTCGCGTCCGCAGGCGAGAGCATCGTCGTCACCAGCTTCCGCCCGCCGGGCGAGGGCCCGTTCCCGTGGATCGTCCTGAGCCACGGCACCGCCACCACGCTCGAGGCCAACCGCGCGCTGGGCCGCTACCGCCCGCTGAACCCGGTTCGCGAGTGGGTGAACCGCGGCTATGCGGTGCTGGTTCCCGTGCGGCGCGGCTACGGCGCCACCGGCGGCTCGCGGCTGGCCGACAGCTACGGCAAGTGCGCCGACCCGGACTTCCATCGCGCAGGCGTCGGGGCGGCCGAGGACCTGCTCGCCACCGCCGAATGGGCGAAGGCGCAGCGCGACCTCGACCCCCGGCGCTGGCTGCTCGTGGGCCAGAGCGCCGGCGGCTTCGCCTCGATCTATGCCGCCTCCAGGCGCCCCGAGGGGCTCGTCGCGGTGCTCGCCTTCTCGGCGGGCCGCGGCGGCAATCCGGAGACGCGCCCCGGCGAGCCCTGCGGCTCGGATCGCATGGCCGCGCTCCTGGCGGACATCGCGCCACGGGTGGCAGTGCCGGTGCTCTGGTTCTATGCCGAGAACGACGAGTTCATGGGCCCGCGCGTGCAGAAGCTCTGGTTCGATGCCTTCAGCTCCGCGGGCGGCCGCGGCGAACTGGTGGTGGCCCCGCCATTCCCCCGCGCGCGCGGCCACGGCGTGTTCCCGTCGCGCGAGGGCACGCCGCTCTGGACGGCTGCCACCGCGAGCTTCTTCCGCTCGCAGCGGCTTCCCCTGACCTTCAGCGATTGAAAGCGAGGTTCCCATGCTCCCCGTCCATGCGATCACCCCCTGCCTCTGGTTCAACGACCAGGCCGAGGAGGCCGCGCGCCTCTACACCGGCATCTTCCCGAACTCGCGCATCACGAGGGTCCTTCACTACAACGGTGCGGGCGAGGAGATCCACGGCCAGCCCGCCGGCAAGGTGATGACCGTCTCCTTCGAGCTGGACGGCCAGCCCTTCACGGCCCTCAATGGCGGACCCCTGTTCCAGTTCACCGAGGCCGTTTCCTTCCAGGTCCTCTGCGAGACGCAGGAGGAGCTGGACCACTACTGGGACAAGCTCTCCGAGGGCGGCGATCCGGAGGCGCAGCAATGCGGATGGCTCAAGGACCGGTTCGGCATGTCGTGGCAGGTGACGCCGCGCATCCTGATCGACATGCTCGCCGACCCCGACCCGGGCCGGTCGCGCCGGACGATGGAGGAGGTGCTGACGATGAAGAAATTCGACATCGCCGCGCTCGAGCGCGTGCACGCAAGGTGAGGCGCCATGAAGATCATCCGGTCCCGGGAATTCACCGCCTCCCGTCCCTGGGGGGCGATCGACATCGCCAGCATGAACGGCATCACGACGCGCCTGCACTGGACGGACGAGCCCTACGAGTGGCACGTCAACGACGGGCAGGAGGTCTTCGCCGTCCTCGATGGCTGCGTCGAGATGCGCTACCGCGAGAAGGGCGCCGAGCGCACGACGGTGCTGGAGGCCGGGGACATCTTCTACGCCTCGCCCGGCACGGAGCACGTCGCGCACCCGATCGGCCCGGCTCGGATCCTGGTCGTGGAGACGGCGGGCAGCGTTTAGGCGACGCACCGCGCGAAGAGTGAGGACGAGCCATGGCCGCCAGCAAGCCCCGGACGATCGACGAGTACCTCGCGCTTCTCGCCGAGGACAAGCGGGCGGCGCTCGAGAAGCTGCGCAAGGCCATCCGGGCCGCGGTCCCCGAGGCGAAGGAGTGCATCAGCTACCAGGTCCCGGCGTTCCGCCTGCACGGGAAGCTGTTCGTGGCTTTCGGTGCGGCGAAGAGCCACTGCTCCTTCTACCCGGGGACGAGGCCGATCGAGGCCTGCAAGGCCGACCTCGCCGCCTACGACACCAGCAAGGGCACGATCCGCTTTCCCCCGGGCAAGCCCCTGCCGGCCACCCTCGTGAAGAAGCTCGTGAAGGCGCGGCTTGCGCAGGGCGAAGGTCCGGATCCGTGAGGGCACCCTGCATCGGTACTTGCGGTCCAGCGCAATTGCGCGCATCGCCTTATCATCAAGGGCATGACCAATCCCCCGAAGGGCAAGCGAGTTGCAAGCCCGGGCGCGAAGCCGCCAGCGGCGGCGTCCCGCCCGTTTCTCCGCTTCCACCACTCCGACGCCCTGCGCGCGAAGACGCTCGCCGTGCTCGGCAAGCTCGAGCGCGCCGAGGACGCCGCCAGGCACCGTGACGCCCTGGCGGATGTCGTGGTGGAACTGACGAACAGCGGCCTGGACGACTATTTCATGAGGCCGCTCAAGCTCGCCAAGGCAGGCTTCGTGGTGCAGCAATCGGCCAATATCGGGATGGCCGGGGCGCAGAAGGTCATGGCGACCGTCATCCGCCAGGTCATCGGGCGCATGGAACACCCGCAGCTGCTTTCCGTGTGCAGTTCAATCCGGCAGTTCATGAAGTGAATTCCCGTGCAAGCCAGCCGAGCTGAGTCCACGCGTTCCGCGGTCTCGCGCAGAGGGGTCATGACGCAATGATGGAAGTCATGTACCGCCAGAACAGCGTCCTGATCGTTGCAGTTCTCTTCGCGCTGATGGTGATCGCCATGGAAGGCGGATTTCGCGTCGGCTGCCGCAAGTCGGAGCGCCACGCCGAGGCGATCAGGCAGGCCAACGCGGTCCTCGCCTCGATGCTGGGGCTGCTTGCCCTGCTGCTGGCCTTCACGTTTTCCGCGGCGCTGCAGCGCTACGAGGACCGCAGCCTGACAGTCGTGGCCGAGGCCAATGCCATCGGGACCACCTACCTGCGGGCGCAGCTTCTTCCCGCGGAGATTCGAGACGAGGTGCGGGCCCTGCTCCGCCAGTACCTCGATACCCGGCTTCAGGAGGGCAGCGTCGATTCGACCGAGCCCGAGCGGCACGAGTCGATCATCCGGCGGGCGAAGCAACTGGAGGCGCAACTCTGGAGCCAGGCGGCGCGGGCCGCGGAAATCGACGGCAGGGTCGTCGCCAGCGGGCTCTATATCCAGTCCCTGAACGAGCTCATCGACACTTCGGGCACCCGGAACGCGGCCCTGAACCGGCACGTGCCGGAAGTCGTGCTCCTCCTGCTCTTCGCGACGATCGTCCTCACCACCGCCACGCTCGGCTTTTCCTCCGGGCTTGCGGGGCATCGGGTCACCCTGGCGGCGTTCGTGCTGATGACGCTCATAGCCCTGGTCGTCTACCTCATCGTCGACCTTGACAGGCCGCGGCGCGGCGCCATCCAGGTAAGCCACGAGAGCATGCTGAGCCTTCAGCGTTCGATCGTGGGCATGCCGCAGGCGCCGGGCCGGTAAAGCTCGTCGCGCGGCGCAGCCTTGCAAGCCGCCTGAGCGCATGCAGTGAAATGGAGGCAAACCCCCATGACTCTCCAGGAACTCCTCGGCACCGAACTGCCCATCATCCAGGCCCCCATGGCGGGCGTGCAGGGAAGCGCCCTTGCCGTGGCCGTCTCCAACGCCGGCGGGCTGGGATCGCTCCCCTGCGCCATGCTCGAGCCGGGCGTCATTCGCAGGGAACTCTTCGCCATCCACTCCCAGTGCGCGAAGCCGTACAACGTGAACTTCTTCTGCCACCCGCAGCCGGCGGTCGACCTCGTGCGCGAGGCCGCGTGGCAGGCCGCGCTCGCGCCCTACTACGCGGAATTCGGCATCGACGCGACCAGCATCGTCCCCGGGCCCGCGCGGCTGCCCTTCAGCGCGGAGGCGGCCGACGTGCTCCAGGAATTCCGGCCCTCCGTGGTGAGCTTCCATTTCGGCCTGCCCCCGGCGGAGCTGCTGGATCGCGTGAAGGGCTGGGGCGCAAGGGTGCTCTGCTCGGCCACCACGGTCGAGGAGGCGCTGTGGCTCGAAGAGCAAGGCGTCGACGCGATCATCGCCCAGGGCCTCGAGGCGGGCGGCCACCGAGGGATGTTCCTCACGACGGACGTTTCCACGCAGATGGGCACCTTCACGCTGCTTCCGCAGGTGGTGCGCGCCGTGCATGTTCCCGTCATCGCCGCAGGCGGCATTGCGGATGCACGGGGTGTCGCGGCCGCCATGGCGCTTGGCGCGGCGGGCGTGCAGGTGGGCACCGCCTACCTGCTTTGTCCCGAGGTCACCACCAGCGGCCTGCACCGCGCGACACTGAAGAGCGAGGCGGCGCGCGTCACCGCGCTCACCAACCTGTTCACCGGGCGGCCGGCGCGCGGCATCGTCAACCGCCTCATGCGCGAGCTTGGGCCGATGAACCCGCTCGCGCCGGCGTTCCCGCTGGCCGCGGCTGCCATCGCGCCCCTGCGCGCGAGAGCGGAGGGCGCAGGCAGCGGTGACTTCTCGCCGCTGTGGTCGGGGCAGAACGCGAGCGGCTGCCGCGAGATCCCGGCGGCGCAGCTCACGCGCGAGCTGGCGGCCGGGATCGGACGGTAACCGGGTGGAAGGCAAGGCACCGTCCGCACAGGGACCGCGCATCGCGCCAGGTCGCGCGATTGCCGCCGTCCTGCTCGCTTTCGCGGCGTTCGAATCCCGCGCCGGGCCCTGGCCCGACCCGCCTCCCAACCTCGTGCAGGCGACGCCACGCATCTTCACCTCAGGCCAGCCTTCCGCGAAAGCCCTCGA
>JAABQW010000261.1 GCA_011391275.1 Betaproteobacteria bacterium | reverse complement strand
TGGTCATCTAACACCTCCCTACCCAATTGAATCAGAAGGTGTTGCAATGACCGATTGAAACTGCCGACCCCTTTTTCCAAGGTATCGCCCACCCCTCGACTACGCCATGCCCGACTGGACCGGCCGCCTCCTCTCGATAGCCGCCATCGCCGGCGCGGGCGCGCTGCTCACCGGCTTCGTGGCCGGCCCGGTGTTCGCCGCGATCTTCCTCTTCGTCTTCCTCGTCGCCTCCGTCGCAATCTCACTGCGCGCGCGCACGCGGCTCGCGAAGTGGATCGCCGACCCGTCGGTGGACGACACACCCGACGACGAGGGCGTCTGGGGCGAGATCTACGTCCGCCTGCACCGGATCCTGCGCGAGCAGTCCGCCAACCGCGCGAGCCTCTCGCACGCGCTGTGGCGCTTCCGCCAGGCGGGCGAGGCGATGCCCGACGGCGTGCTCGTGCTTGACGCGGACGACCACATCGAGTGGGTGAACCCTTCCGCGGAGGACCACTTCGGGCTCACCTTCAAGCGCGACCGCGGGCAGGCGGTCACGAACCTGATCCGCCACCCCGCCTTCGTCGACTACCTGGCCGCGCAGCACTACGGCGAGCCGCTGCTGCTCAAGGGCCCGGGCGAGGCCGACCGGATCCTGTCCGTGCAGCTCGTCCCCTACGGCAACCACGAGAAGCTCCTGCTGTCGCGCGACGTCACGCGCTGGGAGCGGCTCGAGTCGATGCGCCGCGACTTCATCGCCAACGTCTCCCACGAGCTGCGCACGCCCCTCACGGTGCTGCGCGGCTTCCTCGAGACGCTCTCCGACGCGCGCGACGCCGACGAGAAGGTGTACCGCCGTTCGCTCGAGCTCATGACGGGCCAGGCCGAGCGCATGCAGCGCCTCGTGGAGGACCTCCTCATGCTTTCGCGGCTGGAGGATTCCCGCTACCCCCTCAAGGAGGAGCCGGTGGACGTGCCCGCGCTCCTGCACGCGGTGCTCACGGAGGCCGAGGGCATCAACCGGGGCGCGCACCGCATCGAATCCCGGATCGAGCCCGCGTGGCTGCTGGCCAACCGCGAGGAGATCCGCAGCGCCTTCACCAACCTCGTCACCAACGCCATCCGCTACACCCCTGCCGGCGGCGACATCGCCGTCTCCTGGGGCATCGAGGACGGCGAACCGACGCTGCGCGTGCGCGACAACGGCGACGGCATCGCGCCGGAGCACCTGCCGCGCCTCACCGAGCGCTTCTACCGCGTGGACCGCGGCCGCTCGCGCTCTTCCGGCGGCACGGGGCTGGGGCTCGCCATCGTGAAGCACGTCCTGCAGCGCCACCAGGGCAGGCTCGACATCGCGAGCGAGGTGGGGCGGGGCAGCACCTTCTCGTGCATCTTCCCCGCGACGCGCGTCGCCCGCCCCTCCGGAACCACCGCCGAGGTGTCCTCCATCCGCGCAGCCTGAGGCCCAGGCGCCAAGTTCCATTAGCTCGGTAGTCTTTGACAACTACCGAGGATATGGAACAATGTGCCCATGCCCTCTCCCGACCTGAAGATCCGGGCCCTGCTCAAACGAGCAGGCACCGCCCGCTCCGGCGAACTCGTCGCGGCCGGCCTCTCCCGCATGGACCTGTCCCGCCGCGTTGCTGCCGGCCAGCTCGTCCGGCTCGCGCGTGGGGTTTATGCCCTGCCGGATCACGACCTGGGAGAACACCACGGACTGGCTGCGGTCGCCCGGAGGGCACCCGGCGTCGTCTTTTGCCTGCTTACTGCCCTTCGCTTCCACAACCTCACTACTCAGGCTCCTTTCGAGGTCTGGATCGCAATCGGCAACAAGGACCACGTGCCCCGGATCGACTACCCGCCGCTGCGGGTCGTTCGACTTTCGCCCGAATCGCTCGCGGCCGGAGTCGAGCTCCACTCGGTGCGCGGAACCCCCGTGAAAATCACGAGCGCCGCGAAGACCGTCGTCGACTGCTTCAAGTTCCGCGGCAAAATCGGACTTGATGTCGCGCTCGAGGCGCTGCGCGATGCGCGTCGCTCGCGGAAGGCGGACGCCGACGATATCTGGCGGCTCGCCAAGGTCAACCGCGTGGCGAACGTGATGCGCCCCTACCTGGAGGCGGTCGCGTGACCGCGAACCGCGCCGCATCCCTTCACGCACGCCTGCTCAGGGGCGCAAAGGAGCGGGGCGAGGCGTTGAGAAAGTTGTGACCCACCCCGTCTTCCGCGCATGGATCTCGGGCGGGCGCACACCGTAGAATGTCTCCATGATCGGAATCCTCCTCGTCTCCCACGGCGCCTTCGGCGAAAGCCTCATCCACTGCGCGAGCCACGTGCTGGGCAAGCGCCCCCTCTACGTGCGCCAGCTCGGCGTCACCGTCCACGACGACCCGGAGGAGATCCTCCCGACCGCCGAGGACCTCATCCGCTTCCTGGACCAGGGCCAGGGCGTGCTGGTGATGACCGACATCTACGGGGCCACGCCCTCGAACATCGCGACCCGCCTCCTCCGGCCCGGTCGCGTCGAGGGAATCGCGGGGGTGAACCTGCCCATGCTCATCCGCGCCCTCACCTACCGCGACCAGCCGCTCGAGGACGTGGTGGCCAAGGCGCTATCCGGCGGCACGGAAGGCGTGACGCGCATGCAGGCGAAGGCCTGAGGACGCCGCCCCCATGCAGAAGCAGGCCGTCCCCATCGTCAACAAGCTCGGGCTGCACGCCCGGGCCTCCGCCAAGCTCACCCAGGCCGCCGCGCGCTACCCCTGCGCGGTGCACCTCGCGCGCAACGGCAAGCGCGTCAACGCCAAGAGCATCATGGGCGTGATGATGCTCGCCGCCGGCATCGGCTCCACCGTGGAGATCGAGACCGATGGCCCCCAGGAGGAAGAGGCCATGGCCGCCCTCGTGAAGCTCATTGCCGACAAGTTCGGCGAGCCCGAGTAGGGCCCCGACCGCCATGGCTCCCGAGGGCGCCGGCACCCCGCGAAGCGTCTGCTTCACGATGCACGGCATCGCCGTGTCCGGCGGCATCGCCATCGGGCATGCGCACCTCTTCCTCGGCATGTCCACCGAGGTGGACCATTACGTGATCCCCCCGCACGACGTCGGCCGCGAGCAGCGCCGCTACGACCGCGCCGTCAAGGAAGTGCGCGACGAGCTGAAGGAGCTGGCCGACAGCGTGCGCCACAGCGCGGCCGCGGAGCTCGCGCCCTTCGTGAACGTGCACCTCATGCTGCTCGAGGACGCGGCCTTCGCGGAGGCCCCGCGCGAGATCATCGCCGAGCAGCGCTGCAACGCCGAATGGGCCCTGCGCACGCAGCTGGACGAGCTCACGGCGCAGTTCGACGACATCGAGGACGAATACCTGCGCGAGCGCGAGACCGACGTGCGCCAGGTGGCCGAGCGCGTGCTCTCGGCGCTGGCGGGCTCCAAGCGGCGCCTGGCGATAAAGCCCACGCGCCAGGACACGGACATGATCCTCGTCGCCCGCGACCTGTCGCCGGCCGACGTGATCCTCTTCCGCGAGCACCCCTTCGCGGCGTTCGTGACGGACATGGGGGGGGCGACCTCGCACACGGCGATCATCGCGCGCTCGCTCGCGATTCCCGCCATCGTCGCCCTGCACCACTCGCGCACGCTCATCCGCGAGGACGAGCTGCTGATCGTGGACGGCACGCAGGGCGTGCTCATCGTCAACCCGGACCGCGCGGTGCTCGCCGAGTACCGCCTGCGGCAGAACCAGGCGCGGCTGGAGCGCGACAAGCTCAAGCGCCTGAAGACGGCGCCCGCGGCGACCCTCGACGGCACCGTGGTGCAGCTGCACGCCAACATCGAGCTGCCGTCCGACCTGGACGCGGTCAGGGCGAGCGGTGCCACGGGCGTCGGGCTCTTCAGGAGCGAGTTCCTGTTCATGAACCGGCGCGACATGCCGGACGAGGACGAGCAGTACGAGGCCTACCGCGAGGTGGTCGAGGGCATGAAGGGCAAGCCCGTCACGATCCGCACGCTCGACCTCGGCGCCGACAAGGCGCTCGACGGCCAGGAGAGCATGGCCGAGAACCCGGCGCTGGGGCTGCGCGCCATCCGTTACTGCCTTTCCGAGCCGCAGCTCTTCAACACGCAGCTGCGCGCCATCCTGCGCGCCTCGCGGCACGGCAAGGCGATGATCCTGATCCCCATGCTCTCCTCCTACGCCGAGCTCAACCAGGCGGTGGCCGCCGTCGAGCGGGCCAAGGAGGAGCTGAAGGTCGAAGGGGTGAAGTTCGACGCCTTCGTTCCGCTGGGCGGCATGATCGAGATCCCGGCGGCGGCCATCGCGCTGCCGATGTTCATCCGCAAGCTCGACTTCCTCTCCATCGGCACCAACGACCTGATCCAGTACACGCTCGCCATCGACCGCGCCGACGACGCGGTGGCGCACCTCTACGACCCGCTGCACCCCGCGGTGCTATCGCTCATCCACGGCGTCATCCGCATGGCGCACCAGGCCGAGAAGCCCGTGGCGGTGTGCGGCGAGATGGCGGGCGACGTGCGCCTCACGCGGCTGCTGCTGGGCCTGGGGCTGCGCCACTTCTCCATGCACCCGGCGAGCCTCCTCGAGGTGAAGCAGCGCGTGCTCACGACGAGCCTGCCCGACGTCTCGCCGCTCGTGGCCCGCATCATGAAGGCCGACGACCCCGAGAAGATGGTCTCGCTCGTGGACAAGCTGAACGCCTGAGCGGCGCGAAGGCGACGGGCGGGGCCGCGAGGATCACCCTCAAAGCAGCTCGCGCCGCACCTCGGCGAGGATGTCCCGCTTCGGGATCTCGCCGCGCGGGATGGCGACCGGCAGGCAGACGACCTTGCGCCCGACCGCGTTGCGCAACTCCCCGAGCTCGAGCTGCACGGTCGTGTCACCGGCCTTCGCATGGACGATGCCGAGCCGGTCCATGACGATGGTCACCGGCTCGATCCACAGCTGCTCCTCGGCCTTGCCGAGGGTCTCCACGAGCAGGTCCAGGTGCTTCGCGATCACCGTCGATCCCGAGCCCGTCTTCGCGAGCTGGGCCTCGATGTCGGCGAGCTTCGCCTCGAGCGCCGCCCGGTCTGGCGGCGCCTCGCCGCCACCACCCGAAAAGTCCCGTTGGGCCGACTGCACGGCGCGCAGCTTCGCGCGCAGCACCGACTGGCTCGCCTCCAGCGATTCGCGCTCGCCCCCGACCTCGGCAATGCGCGCGAGCGCCATCGCGAGCAGCTGGTCGTAGGCTCGGTGCGCGAGAGCGCGGCGCAGGTCGTCCTCGGCGGCGCAGGCATCGACGAGCCGGTGCTTGTCGAAGCTCACCTGCACCTGGGCCACGTCGCGTTGCAGCTGGTCGCCCTGCATGGCCATGCCGAGCACCTTCTTCTCGGTGCGCTCCACGAGCAGCAGGGCGAGGATCGGCTCCGTGCCCGCGCCGGCGGGGCTCGCCAGATGGTCGATCAGCGTCCGGTCGGCGCCGAACACCTGCGACATGCGGTCCGGGGAGGCGAAGAAGGCCGCGAGCCGCGCGTCGTTGCCGTAGGCGGCGTGGCTCGCCTCCACGGGCGCCGGCAGGCCGAGTGCCAGCTTCTTCACGTGGTCGATGGCGTGCACGACGGCCGGCTCGAGCTTCCTGCGGTAGCCGGAGGCGGCGCGGATGCGCGGGTCCGTCGCGTCGATGGCGCGCTCGATGGCGGCCTCGACGAGGGAGGCCGGGTGGCCGCCGCCCTTGACGGGCGCGGAGCCGAAGATCGACTGGAAGAGCTTGAACATGGTCGTCCTTTACAGGGGCGTCAGAGCCCGCCGCCCCAGCGGTACTGCCAGGCGATGCCGAGCAGATCGAAGCTGTTCCCCGTGCGATCGGAGATTCCGCTGCTCGCATAGAGCTTCACCGAGTTGTGCCGGTCCACGGGAAACGACAGGGTGCCGCCCAGCCGCCAGTTCTGCTGCAGGTCGTTCGCGCGCACCCCGTCGATCGTCGTGCGCCCGCCCGCGAAGAGCGTCGCGCCGAGCGACGCCCAGATGCCCGAAGGGTAGCTGCGGATCAGGTGCGCCTGGGCCGTGTAGATGTTGTCCTGCGAGCGCGTCTTGCCGCGGTTGAAGTCGTCGTTGTCGGTGTAGAGGGTGGCGGCGGCGGCCAGCTCCAGCGTCCAGGGACCGACGGCCTTGGAGACGCCGATCTCGGGCTTGAACGACCAGCGGTTCCCGCCGATGTTCACGATGCGCGTGTTGTCGAACTGCCCGGTGGGCGCGATCACGCGAAGGCTCGCGCCGACGATGACGTCCTGCTCCCAGGCCGCGAACTCCTTCAGGTTCATCGCCGGCGCGCCGAAGAGGTTCGCGCTCAGGCGAAAGACCGCGTCGCCGGCGCCGTCCACCACCCGCTCCACGGGCTGGCCCGCATAGATCGCGTCGCCGGAAAGCCAGGTGTAGGGAACGATCACGTCCACCCTTGCCGACTGGCCCCACAGCTCGATCACGCGCGCGTAGCCGAGCACCGCGTTCCCGGTCCGCAGCGAAGGTTCCTCGACGGGCAGCGCGGGATCGAACGACAGGCCGCCGCGCGTGCCGGCAAGGCCGGCGACGAGGAAATTCACGCCGATCGGAGCGTTGGAATAGGAGCGCGGCTCGATGTCCTGCGCCCGCGTGGCGGGTGCAAGAAGGAGGAGCAGGAGGGCGGCGAGCGCTGCCGGTACTGCGCGGTTCATCCTTCAGTCGCGCAGGTGCGCGCCGACGATGGCGTGCTTGGGAAGCGCCGCGCCCCGCCCCGTACCCGACCTGGCGCCGGACAGGGCGATGTACTTGATGTTCGCGATGGGGAAGACGAGCACGTCTCCGTCGGCCTCCACGACGACGTGGCGGCTGGTCATGAACTCCGCCAGCTTGATCTGCTTGGCGGCGGCGTTCGGGCCCTGCTCCGGGAACTCGAACATGAGCTTGGTGCCGTCGTTGAAGTGGATGGTCATGTACTTGTCGAGAGCCATGTCGTTGCCTCCTGGTCAGGCGCCGCCGTCGAGGGCGAGGCGGCAGATGCACTGGGAAAAGTCGTCCGGGTCGCGCCGGACCTCGAAGCCGAGGCGCGCGGCCAGCCGCAGCATCGCGTCGTTCTGCACCAGCACGAAGCCGGTCATCTCGCGCAGGCCCCGCCGCCGTGCCGCCTCGACGAGCGCGGAAAGGAGCGCGCGTCCGAGCCCAGCGCCGGCCCACTCGTCCACGACGCTCAGCGCGAACTCGCAGTCGTCCCCGCGCGGGCCGATCATGAAGCTGGCCGAGCCGACGATGTCGATGCCGTCCTCCGCGGAGACCGTCGCGGCGATGGCGAGGCCCTTCTCCGGGAATGAGTCGAGGACCTTGCGCAGCCGCGGGATGTTCGCCTCGCGCACCGAGTGCATGAAGCGCATGTAGCGCGCGTGCTCGCCCAGCCGGTCGAAGGCCTGCAGGAGTTCTTCCTCATCCGCCGGCCCGATGGCGCGCAGCCGCACGGTGCGGCCGTTGCGCAGGGCGACGTCGGTCGGCTCGAAATGCGGGGGCATGGATGGGAGGGCGGCGTTCACTCGGGGCGCCGCGCCGGGTCGGGCTAGCGCGCCGCCGACTTTTCCGGGGCCGGAGCCGGGGCGAAGCCCCCGCCCAGGGCGAGGTGCAGGTTCACGCGCTGCACCAGCCGCTCGCTCGTGGCCCGGGTGAGCGCCGATCGCGCCGCCGCCGTCGCGAGCTGCTGCTGCTCCACCGCGCGCCGATCCGACGTGCCCACGCGATAGCGCACCTGCGCGAGCTCCAGGGCGCGATCGTTCTCGGCCACGGAGGCCTCCAGAATGGGGATGCGCCGGTCGAGGGTGAAGCCGGCCGACAGCGCGTTCTCGACCTCCGCGAAAGCCTGCGCGCCGATGCGCCCGTAGTCGGCGACCGCGGCCCGCTGCTCGGCCGTGCGGATGTCCACCTGCGCCTTGAGGGCGCCGCCGAGGAAGACCGGTGCCGTGATGCCGGCGCCCAGGCTCCACGCGGGGTTGTCGCGATCCTTGAGCAAGACGAGCTCGCTCGAGATGCTGGTGGCGCTCAGGTTGAGCGTGATGCGCGGCAGGCGGGCCGCCTGGGCCTCGCCCACGAGGTAGAACGCCGAGGCCACGCGCCGCTCCGCGGCGGCGACGTCGAGGCGGCGCTCGAGCAGTTCCGCGGGAAGGCCCGCGGGCACCGCGCCGGGGAACCGGGGGAACTCCGGCGCGACGGCAAGCGCCGCCGCCGGGTAGCGCCCGACCAGCGTCTCGATCGCGCGGATGGCCTGCTGTTCCGAAAACTGGAGCTGCAGCACGGTGTCGCGGTACCCCTGCAACCCCGCCTGGGCGAGGCGGACGTCGTACTCGTCCCCGCGCCCGATGCGCGCGCGCTCGCCCGCGAGCTCCGCGAGCTGTCCGGCCGACGCTTCCATTTCCTGCGCGATGACGCGCTGGCGGCGCGCCTCGACCGCGAGGAACCAGCTGCGGGCGACCAGCGCGGCGATGGACTGGCGCGCGTACTCCGCATCCTTCTCGGCCGCCTCGTACTGCGCGGCGCCGGCCGCGGCCTGGGACCGCACGCGCCCCCAGAGATCGATCTCCCAGCTGGCGTAGAAGCCGCCGCCTTCGAAGGCGCTGGAGTCGTCCGCGCCCTTGGCGGTGCCCCGGGCAATCGCGCTCACCTGGGGATAGAGCGTCGAGCCCGCCTGCTTCGCATAGCCTGCGGCACGCTCGACGCGCGCCGCGGCCACGCGAAGGTCCGGGTTGTTGGCGAGCGCCTCCTGGACCAGCGCGGTGAGCTGCGCGTCCGCGAAGGTGGCGAGCCAGTCGTCGCGGACGGTGCCCGCGGTCCCTCCCGAAGCGACCCAGGCATCGGGCGCCTTCACCGACGGCATGGCCTCGGCGCGAAGCGCCTGGCTGTCCGGCGGCTGGTTCAGCGCGCAGCCGCCGAGCGCCAGCGCCGCAACGAGCGGCGCTGCGCGGTGCAGCACGAAGCGACGGTCGCGGAACGCGCGCATCAATGCAGCTTCAGGATCAGGTAGTTGGTGATGGCGTCCACGCGCAGGATGATCTTGCGGATGATGTGGATCATCGCCCCGTGCTCGGTGTAGATCGCGGCGTGGCCGGAGGCACCCGCGGCCAGGAAGAGGTCCCTGTGGCGCGCGTCCACCGTGAGCTTCACCGGGAAGCGGTTGGGATACTGCGGCGCCGCGCCGGTCGTCGGCAGCACCGTGCTCATCGGCACCTGGCCCTGCCCCTGCGCCCAGATGATCGAGTCGACCTTCGCCTTGATGATCTCGCCCGGGTGGGTCTTCAGGGAGATCTCCGCCTCGTTGCCGGGGGCCACCTGATGCAGCTCGTTCTGGTGGTAGAGCGCGATGACCTGCATCTCTTCCTCGACGAAGGTAAGCGCGGGAGTCACCGGGAATGCCGCGGTCATCGATCCCGGGCGCAGCTGCAGGTTGATCGCGTAGCCGTTGGCGGGCGCGGTGACGGTGGTTTGCGCGAGATCCCACTTCGCGCTCTCGAGCTGGGCGCGCACCTGCGCGACCTGTGCGAATTCGCCGTTCGCCTTGGCGCCCAGCTTCTGCTGCACCTGGCGCTGGCTCGCGGAAGCCTGGACCTGGGCCGCCCGCGCCTGCGCCTCGGCGCTGCGGGCGCCATCGAGCGAGCCTTCCATCTCCTTGAGGTTGGCTTCGGCCTGCTCGAGGTCGAACCTGTTGCCCGCACCGGTGGCCACGAGCTCCCGGTTCTGCGCCACGCGCATCCTCGCGAGCTCGGCACGGGCCGAAACCTCGCGCACGCGCGCCGCAGCCTGCTGGATGGCCGCGTTCGCCTGCGCGACCTGCGCGGCCGCTCCCGCCAACTGCTCCTCGAGCTCCTTCGAGGTGCCGACCGCATTGGCAAGCTGGGCTTCCAGCGCCTGGACCTGGAGCTGGTACGGCGTGGGGTCGATCCGGAAGAGCACGTCGCCCTTCTTCACCGGGCGGTTGGGCTCGACGGGAACCTCGATGACGCGCCCGCGAACCTGGGGCACCACGTTCACGACGTATTTCAGGACGCGCACGTCCGCGGAGGACGGCGCCACGATGTTCAGGCCGAGGATGAGTGCGGTGAGGCCGATGATGGGAATCACCACCACGATGGCCTGGGACACCGTGTTCCACGGCAACCACTTCATCTTGATGAAGATGAACCAGACGATGGCGGAATAGATGCCGAGGAGGATCAGTTCCATTACGCCTGCCCTCCCGCGGGCGCTTCAGCCGGCGCGTCAGCCGGCGCGGCCTTGGGCCGGGCCGAGGCGAGCCTCGCCGGGACCCCGCGCAGCGGCTCCGCCAACGCCCCGCGCGAGGCCATCATCGCGAGCTCCTCCTTCAGGTGCTCGAGCTGCAGGGCGTCGAGCTCGCCCCGCTCGGCCTTCTCCGCCATCTCGAGGAAGTAGTTCTCGTGCTTCTCGGTTCCGTACACCGCCCGGAACCCCACCGGTCGCGTGTAGGCCCACAGCCATGCGAGCGGCCACAGCAACCCGCCGAACGCGAGGGAGAGGAAGCACAGGGTCTTGATCGCCGCCTGCTGGGGATGGTGGCGCTTCTCGGCGATCTTCTCCGGCAGCACGTGCACGATGAGGAAGAGCGCGACGAGGACGACGGGCACGAGGATGATCACCACCCACGCCATGAACGAGGCGGCTGCGTCCAGCGCATCGCCGGAAAGGAAGGAAGCCCGCGAGACCGTGGGCAGCGCCGCCGCGAACGCCGCGACAGTGCCGGAACGAAGTCGCGAGGTCACGGGACCTTCTTCCAGGTCTTGTCGGGATCGAACCGGGACATCTTCCCGGCAACCGACGGCGTCGCCGTGCCGAGGTCCTTCTCGAAGACCACGCCGTCGTGGTTCACGAGGAAGGTCATGACGCCGGACACGCCGTACTTCGCGGGGTAGGCGACCGCCGCGAAGCCCCCGAAGAGCTTGCCGTTCACCACGTAGTCGTACTTGCCGCCGGTGGCGTTGGCGCCCTGGCTCTTCAGCAGGCGGAAGTAGTAGCCGTTGTAGGGTTCGTGCTTTCCGGCCGCAGCCTTCTTGCCGTAGCCCTCGAGGACCGCCTGCGCCACCAGGGGCCCCAGCGGGCTATGCGGCTCGCCGGCCTTCGTGGGCCAGTAGAGGCCGTCCTTCTTGCCCTTGGACGAGATGAACCGCGACGCGTAGTCGCGCAGGCCGTTGCCGTCCGAGTCCGCGGAGGCGTATTCGCGCTGGGCGTCCACGATGGCGAGGAGCGTCTGGATGGTGTCGAGCTCGTTCCTGCCCACGCGGCGGTTGGTGATCTCCTCGCGGCCGGCCTCGGCGTCGAACGCCCACTTGTCGCCGCGCTTCACGATCGGCGCGGCGAAGGGGTAATCGTCCTCGCCGACGACGAGCACGGCTTTCGCGTCGCCATCCTTCGCGAAGGAGTGCTTCTTGTCGTAGGACTGGGCGAATTGCCGCCACTCCTGCCGGTCGCTCGCATTGTCGCCCGTGAAAAGCCACGACTTCGACTGGGGCCCGACGATCTCGACAAGGGCCTTCACGTCGGCGGCCTTGACCGCGTCGGCGAGGGCCTTCGCGGCCTCCTCGGGAGACGCGAAGGTGCGCTGGGCGGCGGCCTTGGGCGCCGCGGCGGCCGGCTTGGCTTCCGGGGAAGCCTGGGCGAGGGCGCCGGCCGGCACGGCCAGCGCGAGGGTTGCGGCCAGGGCGGCAACGGTGGAATTCATGCGGGTCTTCATCGTTATGTCTCCGTATCCGTTGGGCAGGGCCTAGCGACGACGCCCGCCGCCGCCGCCGCGGGCACCGCCACCGGCGGACGCCCGGCTGGCGCTGCCGCGCGAGCTGGCAGCGCGCGTCGAGGCGCCGGAACCTGCACCGGAGAAGCCGCCGTGGGAGCCGGACTGTCGCGTCGAGGCGCCGGCGCCACGGGATCCCATGTCGCGCGTCCCCGCGCTCGCCCGCCCCGCGTCACCGCTGCCGGCGCGGTTCCCTGCCTGCCCGCCGCCCGCGCGGTCAGCCGCGCTCACCTGGCTCTGCAGCTGGCTCCTGTCCATGCCCTGAAGCTGCTGGCGCCCCTGGTCCGCGTGGCCGCGGAACTGCTCGCGGGACTGCGCCGACTTGGCATCGCCGCCGCGGTTGTATTTCTGCGCGGTGGCGTTGTCCTTGTAGGAGACGCCCTTGCGGTGCTCGGCGTTGTGCTGGAAGTTGGTGTTCTGGATGTTGGTCTTGTTGAAGTTGTTGTAGTTGTTCACGTTGATGTTGACGTTGTTGCCGCCCCAGTTGACGTTGCCCCAGATCGCGGCGCCGACGACGACGCCCGTCGCGAAGGCGAGGCCTGCCCCGCCATAGGCATAGCCCGGCGGATAGTAGTAGTACGGCGGGGGGTACGGGTACCACCAGGAGCCGTAGACCGTGGCCGGGTTGTAGGTGGGGACGTAAACGATCTCGGTCTTGGGCGATTCGATGATGTAGACGGTCTTGTCGCCTTCCTTCTGGGACTTCACCGTCTGCTCCGGCGTCGACTTGAGATTGCCCGCCGTCTGCGCCTTGGCGCGAAGGTTCTGGGTGGTCTTCATGACGTCGGCCTGCTGCGCGAGGAAGGCGTCGCCCAGCTTCTGCGTCCAGTCGAGCTTCTCGTTCATCATCGTGAGTACCTGCGGCACGGTCGCGAGCGACTTGACCGCGGGGTCCCACGCCTGCTTCTGCAGCGCGTCCTCCAGGGCCTTGTCCTTCAGGGTCGCGTTGGCCTTCTGCCAGCGCGCCGCCTCCACGACCTCGAGCGGATAGGTCGAGGCCATGAGCACCTGGGCGAGGAGCGCGTCAGGATAGAGCGCGATCGGCGCCAGCAGCTCGTCGAGCTCCTGCTGCGAGAAGGCCTTGGCGGCGGGGGCGGCGGCCTGCGCCGCCGGGGCGGTCGCCTGCTGCTGCGCGAACACCGGCACGGCGATGGCGAGCAACGCGGCGACCAGCGATTTGTGGCGGAATTCCATCGTGAGCTCCGTACGGTTCGGTGTCGGGAAAAGCAATGGCCCATCGTGCCAGCCGGCAGATAATCATCCGGCACTCCCCCGGCTGCGTTGATCCCCATCAAAGGGCTGCCGGGAGTATGGCGCTATGGGTGCAGGGGCGAAGTATCTTATTCGAATCCGGTGCGGGCAGCGATACATAACTCGCCACGCACCCAACAAGGAGAGCGCGGAGATGGCAAAGCAGAGCGGCAAGCCGGGGAAAAAGGCCGAAACGTCCGCACAGGCGCCCAGGAAGGGCAAGGCAAAGGCGTCCGGATCGGGCGCCAAGGCACGCAAGGCCGTCAAGAGGGCCCCGAAAGGCGACGCCAAGCCCGGCAAGGACGCAAAGGGCAACGGCGAGCTGGGCAAAAAGGAGTACGCGAAGGAGCTCAGGAAGCTGCACATCGAGCTCGTCAAGATGCAGGAGTGGGTGAAGCACGCCGGCCTCAAGGTGTGCATCCTCTTCGAGGGCCGCGACACGGCCGGCAAGGGCGGCACCATCAAGGCGATCACCGAGCGCGTGAGCCCGCGCACCTTCCGGGTCATCGCCCTGCCGGCCCCCTCGGACCGGGAGAAGACGCAGATGTACGTGCAGCGCTACCTGCCGCACCTGCCTGCCGCGGGTGAGGTGGTGATCTTCGACCGCAGCTACTACAACCGGGCCGGGGTCGAGCGCGTGATGGGCTTCACCGACGAGAAGGTCGTGATGAAGTTCCTCGAGGACGTCCCGAAGGTCGAGAAGTCGATGGTCGATTCCGGGATCATCCTCATCAAGTACTGGCTGGAGGTGAGCGCGGAGGAACAGACGAGGCGGCTCTCGGCGCGCATCGACGACGGGCGCAAGATCTGGAAGCTCTCGCCGATGGACCTCAAGTCCTACTCGAGGTGGCACGACTACTCGCGCGCCCGCGACGACATGTTCAAGTACACGCACACCGCGTGGGCGCCCTGGATCGTCGCCGACTCGAACGACAAGAAGAAGGCGCGCCTCAACATCATCCGCGACCTGCTTTCGCGCGTGCCCTACAAGGAGGCGCCGCGCGAGAAGATCAGGCTGCCCAAGCGGCAGAAGGATCCCGGCTACAAGCAGCCCGGTCACGTCGTGGAACGCGTGAGGGAGCGGTACTAGCGCGACGGCACCTGGGCCGCGGGCGGTTGCCCGGCTCCGGGGGCGGCCCTATAATCCCCCTCACGCGCCGAATTTGAACTCAGCTTGCGGGCGCGAAATAAATGCGGCTAAAGCGAGAGGCAGGTCTCCCGAAGAGAACCCGACCCCGCGAAAGCCGGCCGGGTTTTTTCTTTGGCGAGCAGCGAAATGACCGAGATTCCAGTCGGCTCCGTGGGCGAAGTCGCGCCGCAGCGCGCCGGCTTCCTCGAGCCCCTCATCCTGAAGGCGGGCAAGACGCTCGCCTCCTACGAGCTCGTCTACGAGACCTACGGCACGCTCAACGCCGCGCGCTCCAACGCGGTGCTCGTCTGCCACGCCCTCTCGGGCAACCACCACGTCGCCGGCTGGCACGCCGACAACCCCAGGAAGCTCGGCTGGTGGGACAACATGGTGGGCCCGGGCAAGGCCATCGACACCGACCGCTTCTTCGTCATCGGCCTGAACAACCTCGGGGGATGCCACGGTTCCACGGGGCCCGCCACCATCGACCGCTCCACGGGCCAGCCCTACGGCGCGAGCTTCCCGCTGGTGACCGTGGAGGACTGGGTGGCGTCCCAGGCGCGCCTCATGGACCGGCTGGGCATCGAGCGGCTCGCGGCTGCGATGGGCGGGTCGCTGGGCGGCATGCAGGCGCTGCAGTGGACGCTCGACTACCCGGACCGCATCGCCCACGCGATCGTGGTCGCGGCCGCGCCGAAGCTCTCCACGCAGAACATCGCCTTCAACGACGTGGCGCGGCAGGCCATCGTCTCGGACCCGGAATTCCACGGGGGCAACTTCTACGCGATGAAGACGATCCCGGCACGGGGCCTGAGGCTCGCGCGCATGCTCGGCCACATTACCTACCTCTCCGAGGACCTGCTGGGCGAGAAGTTCGGCCGCGACATCAAGGGCGCCGACTACGGCTTCCACTACGAGGTGGAGTTCGAGATCGAGTCGTACCTGCGCTACCAGGGCGACAAGTTCGCGCAGGTGTTCGACGCGAACACCTACCTCATCATGACCAAGGCGCTCGACTACTTCGACCCGGCGCGCGAGACGGGCGGCGACTTCGCCAAGGCGGTGGCCGCGGCGAAGGCGGGGTTCCTCGTGGCCTCGTTCTCCAGCGACTGGCGCTTCCCGCCGGACAGGTCGCGCGAGATCGTGAAGGCGCTCGTGAAGGGCGGCAAGAACGTGTCGTACGCCGAGATCGACGCGCCGCACGGCCACGACGCGTTCCTCCTCGACGACGTCCACTATCACCGCGTCATCGCCTCCTACATGGACAACGTGGCAGCCGAGGTCGGCGCCGGCTCGCGCACGCGGCCGCTCGTCGTGGGCGGCACCGAGCTCGAGGAGATGAAGGGTTACGCGGCAGGGGGGAAGGCGAAATGACTCCGCGCTTCGAGTTCGAGCTCATCGCCTCGTGGATCCCGCAGGGCGCGCGCGTGCTGGACCTGGGCTGCGGCGACGGGGAGCTCCTCGCGGGGCTCATGGCCACCCGCGGCGTGAAGGGCTACGGCGTGGAGATCGACCCCGACCGCGTGCTCGCGGCCGTGGGCCACGGCGTGAACGTGATCCAGATGGACCTGGAGAGCGGCCTGTCCACCTTCGAGGACGACGCCTTCGACTTCGTGATCCTGTCGCAGACGCTGCAGGCCATGCGCCGCTCGGACCTGATCCTGAAGGAGATGCTGCGCGTGGGCCACGAGGGCATCGTCACCTTCCCCAACTTCGGCTACTGGCGGCATCGCCTGGCGATCCTGCGCGGGCGCATGCCGGTGTCGGAGGCGCTGCCCTACCAGTGGTTCGACACGCCCAACATCCACCTGTGCACGGTGAAGGACTTCGAGGAGCTGTGCGTCCAGGTGGGCGTCGAGATCCTCGACGAACGCGTGCTGCACGAGGGCGGCATCGTGGAGACGCTGCCCAACCTGCTGGGGAGCCTGGGGGTCTTCCGGTTCCGGCGCAAGAAGGGCTAGCGTGGCCTTCGCCAGCCTCTGGGTTCAGCTCTTCCTGGCCCTGGGCTGGACCGTCTACGTGATCTTCCTGCCGCAGCTCGCGGCGCAGGCCGGCATCGCGAAGGAACTCGTGCCCTGGCTGCTGCTGGCCGACCAGGCGATCTTCGCCGTCATGGACTGGACGCTGGGCACGATGGCCGACCGCGTCGCCGGCGCCATGCGGCGCCTCGCGAACGCGATCGCGCTCGTCACGCTCGTCTCCTGCGGGTCGTTCCTCGTGCTGCCGCTCGTGGCGCCGGCCGGCTCTCCGGCACTGTTCGTCGCGGTCACCGTCCTGTGGTCCGCCACCTCGTCGGCGCTTCGCGCGCCGCCGCTGGTGCTCATCGGGCGCCACGTGCCCGGGCCTTCGCAGCCCTGGGCGGCCGCTCTCTTCATGCTGGGGATGGGGATCGCGGGGGCGATCGCGCCCTACCTCACGGTGGCCCTGCGCGGTGCCGACCCGCGCCTGCCCTTCGCGCTCTCGGCGGTGGCGCTGGCGGTCGCCGCGATCGTCATGACGCGCGCCATCGGCGCAAACCCGCAGCCGGCCATGGCTGCGCCGGCGGCAGCAAGCCCCTTGCGCGGGCGCCCGGTGGCGATGTTCCTCTTCGCCGTGGCGCTGCTGGGGCTGGGCTTCCAGGTGCACTTCGCGCTCAACTCGGCGCCGGGTTACCTGCGCTTCGCGAAGCCCGGCGACCTGCAGTACCTGATGCCGGTGTTCTGGGTCGGCTTCAACCTGCTCATCCTGCCGGCCGCGATGCTCACGAAGCGCTACCGGGGGCTGGAAATGATGGCCGTCGGCGCAGCCGTCGGGGGCCTGGCGGCCGCGGCCGTCGCCAACGCCGGGGCGCTGCCGGCGCTGGTGGCCGCGCAGTTCCTCGCCGGCGCCGCATGGGGCTGCGTGATGCTCAGCGCGCTTTCCGCCGCGCTCGCCATGGGCCGCACGGGGCGGGAGGGCTTCGTCTCTGGCGCCCTGTGGTCGCTTCTCGCCCTGGCCACGTTCACGCGCATCGCGATGGTGATCGGCCAGATGCCGCAGCAGGCAACGTGGAAGCCGCTGCTGGCGTGGGCGCCGGGCGCGATGTGGCTGACGGCGGGGCTGCTGCTCGTGGGTGCGGCCGCGTCTTCGAGAACTCCGGTTCCGAAATCCTCCGCGTGAGCCCTAGGCCGACTTGAAGGGGTCGAGCACGCGCACGCCGCCGTAGTCCTGCCCGTCGGCGAGATCCTCGCTCACCAGGATGGTGGCGCCGAGCCGGCGTGCCCCGGCGATCACGGCGGCATCCCAGTAGGCGATGCCGAAGCGGCTCTTCAGCTGCAACGCGTGGCGCATGAGGGGGACATCGACCACCCCCACCGGGCGGCTGGCGGCGATCTCCTCGATCATCGCCAGCGCATCGCCGTGCCCCAGCTCGTGGGGAGTGCGCACGGCGTTCACGTAGAACTCCTGGAGGACCTGCACGGTCACGCCCCAGTCCTCGCGGGCGATCCACTGCCGCGCGATGCGCGCCTTGGCCGCATCGCGCGTGCTCCTCGAGAACGCGTACACCAGCACGTTGGTGTCGAGGCAGTGCGTGACCGCCACGATCAGGTTCCAGCCCTGCGCAGGCGAGCGCGGTCGTGTGCCTGCTCGCGGGTGAGCTTCTTCGTCGAGTCGATGCCCCGGTCGCCGGCGATGGCCAGGAGGCGGTCGAGAAGGTTGCCCGCCTCCGGGCCGGAGGTGGCGAGGTCGTATGTCGTGGCGGGAGACCCGGTGCGCACGGCACGAGGTTCGCTCGCCGCCGCCTCGAGGATGGCCATGAGCTCCCCCTGCAGCGAGCGATGGTTGCGCTCCGCGCGTGCCCGCAGCTTCGCCGCCAGGGCCTCGGGCACGTTCTTCACGGAAAGATTGACGGCCATAATGGCTCCATTATGGATCTCGATGGATCCATTTTGGCTCTATGACGACTGCACGTCAACGGCGGGCCGGGGACGGCTCCGGGGAACCGTCCCCCTGTGTGGCTACTGCTTCGCGAAAAGCCGCGACGGATCCTCGAACGCCTTGAACTCCAGTGCGTTGCCCGAGGGGTCGAGGAAGAACATCGTCGCCTGCTCGCCCGGCAGCCCCTCGAAGCGGATGTGCGGCTCGATCACGAACTTGATGCCGGCGTGCTTGAGGCGGTCGGCCATTGCCTTCCATTCGGCCATGGGCAGCACGAGGCCGAAGTGGCGCACGGGCACGTTGTCGCCGTCCACCGCGCTGGTGTTGCGATGGCCGGCCTCCTCGGGCGACAGGTGCGCCACGATCTGGTGGCCGTGGAAGTCGAAGTCGATCCAGTCGGGGCTGCTTCTCCCCTCGGGGCAGCCGAGCAGGCCGCCGTAGAACTTGCGCGCCTCTTCGAGATCGCGGACGGGAAAGGCGAGGTGGAACGGGGGCATCGTCATGGGGACAGGTCTCGGGGACGGTTCTGTGGGACGGTTCTGTTGACCGGTTCCGTAGACCGGTTCTGCGGGACGGTTCCGCAGAACCGTCCCGGCAGGCATTCTAGCCGAGGGCCCGGAGGGTCTCGCGCTTCCACCAGAGCAGGAGCAGGCCGGGGAGTGCCACGAGGAAGGTGAGGAAGAAGAACACCGTCCACGACAGGCCGAGCAGCTTCGGGTCCGTGGCGTAGCCGGCGGCGGGGCCGACGTAGACGCGCCCGAAGGCGGCGAGCGCCGACAGCAGCGCGTACTGAGTGGCGGTGAAGCGACGGTCGCACAGGGCCATGAGGAGTGC
>JAABQW010000260.1 GCA_011391275.1 Betaproteobacteria bacterium | reverse complement strand
TGGGCACCGCGGAAGGGCTCGCCGCGGCGCTCTTCTACCTCGCGCACAGCACGGTCGCGGCGGCGGCGCTCTTCCTCCTCACGGAGGCCGCGGCATCGCGCCGCGCCGGGGCCGCCGCCGCGCTCTTCGTCCTCGTCGCCGTTGCGGTCGCGGGCCTGCCCCCGCTGTCCGGGTTCGTCGCCAAGCTGCAGGTCCTCGAGGCCGTGCCCGTGGGCCCCGGCCGGGCGGCGTTCTGGACCGTGCTGCTCGCGGGGAGCTTCGTCACGACGGTGGCGCTCTCGCGCATGGGCAGCCGCCTCTTCTGGAAGGGGGAGGCGGCCGGGCTCGCCGCAGCCGCGCCCGCCACGCTGTGGCCCGTCGCGGCGCTGGCGGCCCTCCTGGTCGCGCTGACGGTCGCGGCGGCCCCGGCGCAGCGCTACACCGCCGCGGCCGCCGCCCAGCTCAGGGAGCCGGGCCCCTACATCGAGCGGCTGCTTGGCGCGAAGCCCGTATCGCGGGAGGGCGCGACGCGATGAGGCGCTGGCTGCCCAACCCGCTGGTGAGCCTGGTGCTCTTCCTCGCCTGGCTCCTGCTCGCCATGAGCGCCGACCCCGCGAACCTCCTGCTCGCGGCCGCGTTGGCCGTGGCCGTCCCGCTGGCGACCCGCAGCCTGGCGCCCGAGCCGGCGCGCATCGCGAGGCCCGCCGCCATCGTGCGGCTGGGATTCGTCGTGCTGTTCGACATCGTGGTGGCCAACATCCAGGTCGCGCGCCTGATCCTGGGACCGGAAAGCGCGATCCGCCCGCGCTTCGTGTGGGTGCCGCTCGCGGTGCGCGACCCGAACGCGATCGCGGCCCTGGCGGGCATCGTCACCATGACGCCCGGAACGCTGTCGTCCGACCTCTCGCCGGACCGCAGGTACCTGCTGGTGCACGCCTTCAACGCCCCGGACGAGGCGGCGCTGGTGGCGCAGATCAAGGCCCGCTACGAGGCCCCTCTCCTGGAGATCTACCGATGATCGCCGCCGTGCTCCCCTGGGTCATCCTGATTTTCGCACTCGCCATGGCGCTCAACCTGGTCCGGCTCGCGCGCGGGCCGGGACCGGCCGACCGCATACTCGCCCTCGACACGCTCTACATCAACGCGATCGCGATGCTCGTGCTGCTCGGCATCGGCTTCGACACCTTCGCCTACTTCGAGGCCGCCCTGGTGGTCGCGCTGCTGGGATTCATCGGCACGGTCGTGCTCTCCAAGCACGTGGCGCAGGGGGACGTGGTCGAATGAGCACCCTGGCATACGCCGCCGATGCCGCCGCGGCCCTGCTGCTCTTGGCCGGGGCGCTCTTCGCGCTCGTGGGCTCGTGGGGGCTCGTGAAGCTGGGCACGTTCCTGAAGCGCCTGCACGGACCGACCAAGTCGACGACGCTCGGCGTGGGCTGCGTCCTTGTCGCCTCGATGACCCACTTCGCCCTGCGCGGCACCCCTTCGGCGCACGAGCTGCTGATCACCCTGTGCCTCTTCCTGACGGCCCCCGTGAGCGCCCACCTGATGGTGAAGGCGGCCCTCCACCTCGACCCGAAGATCCGGCCCGGCCCGCCCCCGGGGGGCCCGGCCGGGGACTGAGCCGCCGGAGACTCGCCTTTACCCCGGGTTGGAGGGGTTTTTATC
This sequence comes from Betaproteobacteria bacterium, assembly GCA_011391275.1. Taxonomy (GTDB): domain Bacteria; phylum Pseudomonadota; class Gammaproteobacteria; order Burkholderiales; family Usitatibacteraceae; genus FEB-7. The sequence goes on along the minus strand of JAABQW010000260.1, from coordinate 17,371 downwards.
GCCAGTGCCCTAACCTGCCCCGGGCGACGGTTTCTATTGCCTTACCCCGCCCGTGGCTTTAGGATTCCATGTCACCCGGGCGGGTTTGCCGCCCCCCTCGAGTCGCCCCGCCTGCAACAGGCCTGCAATAGCCGGATTTCGAAGAGCGCTACAACAACCCAGAGGAGAAACACAATGACCGACAAGACTCGCGTCACGCGACGCAATTTCCTGGCTGGCGCCGCCGGCGCTTCCACCCTCGCCTTCCCGATGATCGCCAAGGCCCAGGGCCCGATCGCCATGCGCTGGCAGTCCACCTGGCCCTCGAAGGACATCTTCCACGAGTACGCCCTGGACTTCGCCAAGAAGGTGAACGACATGACCGGCGGCGACCTCAAGATCGAGGTGCTCCCGGCCGGCGCGGTGGTCCCGGCCTTCGGCCTGCTGGACGCGGTCTCCAAGGGCACGCTGGACGGCGGCCACGGGGTGCTCGTGTATCACTACGGCAAGCAGAACGCCCTTGCCCTGTGGGGCTCCGGCCCGGCCTTCGGCATGGACGCCAACATGATGCTCGCCTGGCACAAGTACGGCGGCGGCAAGGAACTCCTGAACAAGCTCTACGGCTCGATCAACGCGAACGTCGTGTCCTTCCCCTACGGCCCGATGCCCACCCAGCCCCTGGGCTGGTTCAAGAAGCCCATCACGAAGGCCACGGACTTCAAGGGCCTCAAGTTCCGCACGGTCGGCATCTCGATCGACGTGTTCACGGCGCTGGGCGCCGCGGTGAACGCCCTGCCCGGCGGCGAGATCGTCCCGGCCATGGATCGGGGCCTCCTCGACGCGGCCGAGTTCAACAACGCCTCGTCCGACAACCTCCTGGGCTTCTCCGACGTCTCCAAGGTGTGCATGCTGCAGAGCTACCACCAGAACGCCGAGCAGTTCGAGATCATGTTCAACAAGACCAAGTTCGACGCGCTGCCGGGCAAGATCAAGGCGATCATCGAGAACGCCGTCGAGGCGGCCTCCTCCGACATGTCCTGGAAGGCGATCGACCGATACTCCAAGGACTACATGGACCTGCAGAAGAAGGGCGTCAAGTTCTACAAGACGCCGGACCCGGTTCTGGCGCAACAGCTCACCGGCTACGACGCCGCCGCGGCCAAGAAGTCCGAGGGCAACGCGCTCTTCAAGGAGATCGAGGCTTCCCAGAAGGCCTTCGCCGCCCGCGCGGTGAAGTGGGAGCTGGACACGGTGGTCGGCCGCCGCATGGCCTACAACCACTACTTCGCGAAGCCCGCCGCGGCCCCGAAGAAGGGCTGACGCAGCGCCGTCGTCGCAGCCATCCGGCGCCGCCGGATGGCTGTTTTCGTTTTCCGGGGCCCGAAGGCACCGGCTCGCCGCATCCTGCCGAGGCAACACCGCCGCCATGCAAAAGCTCCTGCTATTCGTCGACAAGACGAGCACCTTCGTGGGCCACGCGTTCTCCTGGCTCATCGTCGCGCTCACGGCGCTCATCTCGTGGGAGGTCTTCTCGCGCTACGCGCTCGACAACCCGCACCCGTGGGCCTTCGACGTGATGATCATGCTGTACGGCACGCTTTTCATGATGGCCGGCGCCTACACGCTCGCCAAGAACGGCCACGTCCGCGGCGACGTTCTCTACGGCTTCTTCCGGCCGCGCACGCAGGCCACGATCGACCTCATCCTGTACTTCGTGTTCTTCATCCCGGGCGTGATCGCCCTGTGCTGGGCGGGCTACACCTACGCGGCGGAGAGCTGGGCGATCAACGAGCACTCCAACATCACGGCCGACGGCCCGCCCATCTACCCGTTCAAGACCGTCATCCCGGTCGCCGGCGCGATCCTGCTGCTGCAGGGGATCGTCGAGATCATGCGCTGCGTGATCTGCCTCAAGCAGGGCGCGTGGCCCTCCCGTGAGGAGGACGTCGAGGAAGTCGACGTCGACAAGCTCAAGGAAATGGTGCACGTGAAGAACGAGGACATCGAGAAGCTCGACGCGCTCGTCACGCACCAGGAGGGCGCCCGATGAAGATCCGCAGGGAGCTCTGGTTCGGCTTCATCCTGATGGGGTTGATCCTCACGCCGCTCGTCATCTTCACGCCGTGGACCAACCTCACCAACGGCAACATCGGGCTCATAATGCTGGGGCTCGTCGTGGTGGCCATCATGCTCGGCTTCCCCACCGCCTTCACCCTGATGGGGATGGGCGTCTTCTTCGCCTGGCTCTCCTACCGCAGCGTGAACCCCGACATCGCCGTGCAGCAGGTGCTGGACCTCATGGTCCAGCGCGCCTACGCGGTGATGTCCAACGACGTCCTGATAGCCGTGCCGCTCTTCGTGTTCATGGGCTACCTCGTCGAGCGCGCCAACCTCATCGAGAAGCTCTTCAAGAGCCTGCACCTGTCGCTCGCGCGCGTGCCCGGGTCGCTGGCCGTCGCGACCATCGTCACCTGCGCCATCTTCGCGACCGCCACCGGCATCGTGGGCGCGGTGGTGACTCTCATGGGACTCCTCGCCCTGCCGGCGATGCTCCGCGCCGGCTACAACGTCTCGGTCGCGGCGGGTGCCATCACGGCGGGCGGCTGCCTGGGCATCCTCATCCCGCCCTCGGTGCTCCTGATCGTCTACGGGGCCACGGCGGGCGTATCGGTCGTTCAACTCTACGCAGGCGCGTTCTTTCCCGGCCTGATGCTGGCGACGATGTACGTGGGCTACGTCATCGTCCTGGCCAAGATCAAGCCTGCCCTCATGCCGCCCCTGTCGGCGGAGGGGCGGCTCGTGCCGCTGCCGCCGCTGTCGGCGACGCTCGCGCAGCGCGGCAGCAACGCGTTCACGGGGCTCGCCGGCGCGGTCGGCGGGGTCACCGGGCACACCAAGGGGCGCGTGTTCGGCCAGTTCTTCGTCTCGCTCATCCCGGCGCTCGCCATCTCCACGATGCTCGCGCTGATGTACGCGGGGGCCACGGCGCCCGTGAACGTGGCAAGCACGGCCGGGCTGGTCGAGGCGGGCGGGGCGGTGGCCGCCAACTTCGAGGAAGCCGGGTCGGACACCGGGCTCGCCGAGCCGCCGGCGGAGGACACCGGCCTCGCCGAGCCCCCGTCGGACGAGCCCAAGGCGGTGGCCGGCGGCGTCGAGGAGCCTCCCGCGGCCAAGCCGGCGCCGGCGGCGAAGAAGAAGGTGGAGGCAGCCAAGAAGGCGGTCGAGCCCGAGCGCCTTCCGGCGCCCACCTGGTTCTGGGTAACCTTCGGGATCGGCGTGGCGATCCTCGCGGGCATCTACGGCTTCATGTCGTGGGAGCGCCTCGAGATCTTCAAGATGCTGCTCACCTCGTTCTTCCCGCTCGCGGTCCTCATCCTCGCCGTGCTGGGCTCGATCGTCTTCGGGTTGGCGACGCCCACGGAGGCGGCGGCCGTCGGCGCCTTCGGCGGCCTCCTGCTGGCGTGGGCGTACCGCTATGTCGCCGCGCTGCAGGGCCGGAAGGGCACGGTCTTCTTCTCGACGGTGAAGGACGTGGGCGGCATCGTGAAGGAATCGGCCTTCCTCACCGCCAAGACGAGCGCGATGGTTTGCTGGCTCTTCGTGGGCTCCTCGATCTTCTCGGCGGCCTTCGCGCTGCTGGGCGGCCAGGAGATCATCGAGCGCTGGGTGCTGTCGCTGGGTCTCACGACCGTGCAGTTCATGCTGCTCGCCCAGTTCATCATCTTCATCCTGGGCTGGCCGCTGGAGTGGACGGAGATCATCGTGATCTTCATGCCGATCTTCATCCCGCTGCTCGCCAGGTTCAACGTGGACCCGCTCTTCTTCGGGCTGCTCGTGGCGCTCAACCTGCAGACGGCCTTCCTGTCCCCGCCGGTCGCCATGGCCGCCTTCTACCTGAAGGGCGTCTCGCCGCCGCACGTGACCCTGAACCAGATATTCCTCGGGATGATGCCGTACATGGGCATCCAGATCGTCGCGCTGGCGTTCCTCTACATGTGGCCCGGCATCGGGCTGTGGCTGCCGGAGTTGCTGTACCGGTAGCGCCAGGCACCTCGAGGGCGGGCGGCCCCGCTGCCGCGAGCGCCTCGCGCCGGTGGCCGCCGGCTTCGCGCGGCACCGGCCGGCGGCCCGCCGCCGCGGATGGCGGGCCATTCCATTCCAAGTTTCCGGATAGACCATGAAGCAGAAGATTCTCGTGACAAGGCAGGTGTTCCCCGAAATCGTCGAGGCCCTGCGCGGCCGCTTCGACGTCGAGCACAACGACGACGACCACCCGTGGCCGACGGAAGAGGTGGCGCGCCGCGCGGCGGACAAGCAGGGCGTGCTCGCCTCGGTGATGGATCGCATCGACGAGTCGGTGCTGGCAGCCGCCCCGGGCCTCAGGGTGGTGTCCAACATCGCGGTGGGCACCAACAACATCGACATCCCCGCGTGCACGAAGCGCGGCGTCCGGGTCACCAACACGCCCGGCGTGCTGGACGACACGACCGCCGACCTCACCTTCGCGCTGCTCATGGCCGCCGCCCGCCGCATCGCCGAGGGCGACGCCCAGGTGCGCCGCGGCGACTGGAAGCTCGCCTTCGCGATGCAGTCGCCGCTCGGCACCGACGTGCATCACGCCACGCTCGGCATCATCGGCATGGGCCGCATCGGGCAGGCGATCGCGAAGCGCGCGACGGGCTTCGACATGCGCGTGCTCTACAACAACCGCGGCCGCATCCCCGAGGCCGACGAAAAGCGCCTCAACGCCACCTGGGTGGAGCGCGACCGCCTGCTGGCGGAGTCGGACTTCGTGGTGGTGATGGTCCCGTACTCGCCGGCCGTGCACCACCTCATCGGCGCGGCGGAGATCGCGAGGATGAAGCCCACCGCCATCCTCGTGAACACCGCGAGAGGCGGCGTCGTGGACGACGCGGCGCTCGTCGAGGCGCTGAAGGCACGGCGCATCGCCGGCGCGGGGCTCGACGTCTTCGAGGGCGAGCCGAAGCTGCACGCGGGCTACCTCGCCCTCCCCAACGCCGTCCTCACCCCGCACATCGGCAGCGCCACGCGCGCCACCCGGATGCGGATGTGCGAGACGGCGGTCGCCAACCTCACGGCCGCGCTCGAAGGGCGCGTGCCGCCCCACCTCGTCAACAAGGAACTCGCCTGACCGCCAGGCGCGTCCGCAACGGAGAAAAGCAGATGACCGCGAAAGTCGCCTTCCTCGGCCTCGGCGTGATGGGCTTCCCCATGGCCGGGCACCTCAAGGCCCGGGGCTATGACGTCACCGTCTTCAACCGCACTGCGGCCAAGTCCGAGGCCTGGGTGCAGAAGCACGGCGGGCAGTCCGCCGCCACGCCGGCGGAGGCCGCGCGCGGCGCCGACTTCGTCGCGATGTGCGTGGGCAACGACCGCGACCTCGCCGAGGTCGCCGCCGCCGCCCTGGACGGGATGAAGAAGGGCGCCGTGCTCATCGACCACACCACCGCCTCGGCCGACGCGGCGCGCGGGATCAACGAGGCGGCCCGGGAGCGCGGCGTCGACTTCATCGACGCGCCGGTCTCCGGCGGCCAGGCGGGAGCCGAGAACGGCAAGCTCACCATCATGTGCGGGGGGGATGCGGGCCCGTTCGAGCGCGCGAGGCCGGTGATGGAATGCTACGGCAAGGCGGTGACGCTCATGGGTGCCGCGGGCGCCGGCCAGCTCACCAAGATGGTCAACCAGATCTGCATCGCCGGCCTGGTGCAGGGCCTCTCCGAGGGCGTGGCCTTCGCGGAGAAGGCGGGACTCGACCCGCTGCTCGTGCTCGACGTGATCTCCAAGGGCGCGGCGCAGTCGTGGCAGATGGAGAACCGCGGCAAGACGATGGCCGCGCGCAAGTTCGACTTCGGGTTCGCGGTCGACTGGATGCGCAAGGACCTCGGCATCTGCCTCGACGAGGCCCGGCGCAACGGAGCGCTCCTGCCGGTCACCGCGCTCGTCGACCAGTTCTACGCCGACGTGCAGAAGGCGGGCGGCAGCCGCTGGGACACCTCGTCCCTCGTCACGCGGCTCTAGGTCCCTGACCTGAAGGAAGCGTTTGCAGGAAGCGCCCCGCGGCCGGTGCCGCGGGGCCGATGCGACCGCGCGCCCGGTGCGGACAGCCAGCGCGATTTTCGTGCAGAATGCATCGCACACCGGCGTCGCGAAAACAACAATCACGCCGGAAAACAATAATGCATTGCCGGGGGAAGACGGGCAGTGAGAGTCATGGCGCTCGCGGGGAACCTGAGGCTGGCGGCCGGCCTCGTGCTGGCATGGGCGCTGTCGGCCGCGACCCTGTTCGCGACGATCCGGCGGCTGCCCGCCATGGCCGTGCTCCTGCGGCGCCGGATGCGCCGCCCGGCTCCGCGCGGCGCCGCGAGCCCCGCGCGCTCCGATCCCGCGTCGCTCCTCAGGCAGAACGACGCCCTGCCGGGCAACCGCGTCGACGGCTTCCGCTACCACCACCTGCGGCTGATGATCGTGCTCACGCCGCTGTACCTTTGGCTGGAGCTCTCGTTCGGCGTGAGCCTCCTCGACAAGATGGGCAGTTCCCTGCCCATCGACGAGACCGAGGCCGTCGAGCACTGGGGGCGCCTCATCTCGGGCCTGGCGCTCGCGCTGGTGTTCCTCAAGATCTGGCTGCAGCAGTGCGAGAAGTGGGACCGCGCCTGGCCCGTGCGCGTGCTCGTGGCGGTGGCGATCGCGCTGCTCTCCATCGCGCTCATGTGGCAGGTGCAGGACGCCGTGATCGAGTTCCACGTCACGCGCGCCAAATCGGAGATCGCGCTGGCCCTCGCGGTGCTGGCGTTCGTGCTCGTGGCGGGTGGGCTCCTGGTGCGTACCTGGCTCACGCGTTCCATGGCCAACCGGCGGCGCGGCGTGCCCACCACGCTCGCGGGCCTGGCCGCGCTCTTCGTGGCGGGCGCCGTCCTCCTCGCCTACCTGGGCCCCATCCTCTCGGCGTTGACGCGCCAGGCCGGCATGGAAGAGCGCGTCGCGACCGAGCTGGGCCTCGAGCGGCAACGCGCGGCCAAGCTCACGGTCATCCGGCGCGGGCTGCAGCTCGGCCAATACGCGCACGAGACGCTGCCCGTCACGGCCGCGACCGCCGAGAGCGCCGAGGGCAAGGCCGCGCTGGCGCTCTTCCCGATCGTCTCGGCCGACATGGACATCGCGCATTTCGCCGCGGACCAGGAGCGCGTGGTGAACGAACTCATGTACCACGACTGGGACCGGGAGAACGGGGACGCCGCCTACGAGGCGTACCGGGGCATCGAGCAGGAGCTCCGGGACATGCACGCCGGGCCCTACGCGGACGCCTCGCGGCAGTTCCGGGAAACGCTCGCCGCGCAGGGGCGCGAGGCCGCCGAGGCGGCGTGGAGCCGGGAGATCCGCGGGCTCATGGGCACGGGCGACGTCCCGCCGGGGCTCACGCTCGGGGAATTCGTCGCCCACCCCGGGGCCGAGCGCCACATCCGCATGGCCTCGGCCTGCAACGACTGCGCCTTCCGCTACGGCATGAAGCGGGACGACTACACGCGCGAGCTGCACAAGTGGACCGAGGTGCAGAACGTGCGCACGACGGTCGGCAACCTCGAGAACCCCGGGCACTTCGAGTCGGGCAAGGACGGGGAGTCGGCCGCGCGCACCTACTGGGTGCCGATCTGGGCGCTGCTCTTCTCGATGGTGGGCGCGGTCGTGCACGTGTTCAAGATGGCGTTCACGCTCACCGAGTACGTGCAGCGCCGCGCCTTCCAGGCCGTGGGCGCCGCCGACGCGCCGCTCGCGCACCGCGTCGTGGGCCACAGCCGTCGGCTGATCGCCCTGGGCATCCTCGCGCTGTCGCTCTTCATCTACTTTTCCGACAACCGCATCACCGGCAACCCCGAGTACGTCCGCCTGCACCAGGCGATGTGGGCGAGCCAGCCCGTCGTGGGCGCCATCGCGGCGCACTGGACGATCAACGCCCAGGGCCTCGTCTATCCCTTCACCCGCAAGTTCCGGCCGGCGTGGCTGGACTTCGACCACGATCCGCTGGGCTGGCTGCAGCCGGCAACTCCACGGGAGACCCGCTGATGGACAATGCCGCCCTGACCCTGCCCGAATTCCAGGCGCAGCTGCTTGCCGAGGGGTTGCGCGAGCTCTTCGGCGAGATGAACGACGACATGCTGGCCGCGCTGATGCCGCTCCTCGAGTGGGTCGAGGTGGCCGGCGGCGAGGTCGTGGTGCGGCAGGGCGACACCGACCGCGACCTGTACGTCGTCATCTGCGGGCGGCTGCGCGCGTACGGTGGCAGCGGGCCGCCGCGCCGCCATCCGCGCCCCGACGCGGGCGACGGCCCGCACCGCCGCGTCCTGAGCGAGATCACGCGCGGCGAGACCATCGGCGAGATGTCCTTCTTCACCGGCGCGCCGCGCGTCGCGACCGTGGTCGCGCTGCGCGACTCGGTGCTGGCGCGCATCACGCGGCCGAACCTGGAGAAGCTCCTCACCGCCTGGCCGCAGGTGACGCTCAGCATGGCGCGGCTGGTGATCGACCGGCTGGGCCGCGCCAGCGCCCCGCGCAGCGCGAAGCGCCGGCCGACCAACCTGTGCCTGATGCCCATCACCGCGGGCGTCGACGTCGCCGCGCTGGGCGAGCGGCTCGTCGCGGGGCTCCCGACGGAGGGCGAGCCCATCCTGCTCACCGCCGCGGCGCTCGAGGCGCGCGTGGGCGTGAAGGGCATCGCCAACGCCGGCAAGGCGGACGGCGATCGCTACCGCCAGCTCACCAAGGCGCTCGACGAGCTGGAGTCGCGCCACGCGTCCGTGGTCTACGCGCCCGACGAGGACCTTGCGTCGGAATGGAGCCAGCGGTGCCTGCGCATGGCCGACCGCATCCTCCTGCTCGCGGATGCGGGCGCCTCTCCCGAGGCGGGCGCGGCGGAGGCGCGCCTGCTCGGCGGCGAGAAGAGGGTCACCGGAGCCGAGCAGTTCCTCGTCCTGCTGCACGGCGAGGACGCGGCGATGCCGGTCCGGACCGCGGAGTGGCTGGACCGGCGTCCGGCCGGCAGCGTGGCGGGGCACCTGCACATCCGGTCCGCGCGCGACGCGGACGTGGCGCGGCTCGCGCGAACGCAGAGCGCCCAGGCCATCGGCCTGGTGCTCTGCGGCGGCGGCGCGCGCTGCTTCGCCCACCTCGGCGTCTACAAGGCGCTCCAGGAGCACGGCGTCCAGGTCGACTACGTGGGCGGCAGCGGCATGGGCGCGGTGATGGGCGCGCTGATCGCGCTCGACGCGCCAGCCGACGACCTGATCGCCTACGCACGCGAGGCTTTCACCGCCAGCCCCACCGGCGACATCAGCCTGATGCCGCTCACGGCGCTCATCAAGGGTCGCCAGCTCAAGTCCGTGCTGGAGGAGGCCATCGAGCACCTCGGCGGCGCCGACGCCCGCATCGAGGACACGTGGAAGTCGTTCTTCTGCGTCGCCGCGAACTACTCCCGGGCGTTCGAGGCCGTCCTGCGGCGCGGCAACCTCGCGAAGGGCATTCGCGCGAGCTGCGCGGTCCCGGGGCTGCTGCCCCCCGTGCCCATCGGGGGCGACCTCATGGTCGACGGCGGGGCGTTCAACAACTACCCGACGGACGTGATGGCGCGGGCGGGGGTCGCGAAGATCATCGGCGTGAACATCTCGCGCGATGCCTTCCAGGACGTCTCCTACGACGAGGTCCCGGGGAGCTGGACCCTCGCGTGGGACAAGGTGACGGGCAGCCGCCGCAAGTACCGCGTCCCTTCGCTGATGTCCACGCTGATGAACGCGGCGACGCTCTACAGCGCCTCCCGCGAGCAGTACTCGGAGTCCCTGACGGACCTGGAGTTCAAGCTGAGCCTGCCGAGCGTGGGCATCCTGGACTGGCACGCGTTCGACCACGCGGTGAGCGTCGGCTACAGGAACGCGTCCAAGGCGCTGGCCGCCATGCCGGCGGAAGAACTCGCGGCGTACCGCACCCGCTAGCGCGCCGCGGCCCCGGCCCGCCTCGCCGGCGTGCGAGAATCGGGACGACCCCATTCACCGGAGGAAGCCGTTGAAGATCGCGCTCTATTACTCGCCGGGCGCCTGCTCGCTCGCCCCCCACATCGTGCTCGAGGAACTGGGCATTGCCTACGAGGCCGTGCGGATCAGCACCGCGGAGGGCAGGCAGCGCTCCCCGGAATACCTGAAGGTCAACCCGCGCGGGCGCGTGCCGGCGCTCGCGGTCGACGGCAAGGTGCTGGTGGAGAACGTGGCCATCCTGTCGTACCTCGGCGGCGGCTTTCCCGACCGGGGCCTGTGGCCGAGGAAGACCTGGGACCAGGCGCAGGCGCTCTCGCTCATGGCCTGGCTCGCCGACACGGTGCACCCGGCCTTCGCGCACTTCTACCGGCCGGAACGCTACGTCGCCGGCGAGGCCTGCATCGACGCCGTGAAGGCGGGCGGGAAGAAGAGCTTCGGCGACTGCCTTGAGGAAATCGACCGGCTCGTGGCCGGCCGGAAGTGGGCCGTGGGCGAGCGCTTCTCGGTGGTCGACGCCTATCTCCTCGTGTTCTACCGCTGGGGCAACCGCATCGGCTACCCGATGAAGGACCTGGAGCACTACCAGGCGCTGGCCGGCCGCGTGCTGGCCCGGCCGGCGGTGAAGCGCGTGCTGGCCGACGAAGGCATCACGATGGCATGAGCCTCGCCCTCGACCACCTGGTCGTCGCCGCCCGCACCCTCGGGGAGGGCGCGGACTGGCTGGAGGCGCGCACGGGGGTGGCCACGGTGACTGGCGGCAGGCACGCGCTCATGGGTACGCACAACCGCCTCATGGGGCTGGGGCCGGGCGCCTATCTCGAGATCATCGCGATCGACCCCGGCGCGCCCGCCCCGGCGAGGCCGCGCTGGTTCGCCCTCGACTCCGTGGCCATGCGCGATCGCCTCGCGGCCGGACCGGCGCTCGTGCACTGGGTGGCCCGCACCGACGGCATCGAGGCGGCTCGCGCGGCCCAACCCGGCCTGGTGGGCGAGGTGCTGTCCCTTTCCCGGGGCGACTACCGGTGGCGCATCGGTGTCGCGGCCGACGGGTCGCTGCCTGCCGGCGGCGCGTTCCCGACTCTGATCCAGTGGGAAGGGGAACGGCATCCCGCCACCGGCCTTCCGGAATCCGGTTGCCGGCTCGAGCGCCTCACCGCGCGCGCGCCCGGTGCGGGGCTGCTGCTCGACACGCTGCGCGAACTTGGCCTTCCCGAGGTGGCGCCGGTGAGCCTCGTGGAAGGCGAGGTCACGGGCCTTTCCGCGGTCCTTCACGCGCCTCGGGGCATGGTCCTGCTGCCGGAATCGGCGGAGCGGGAGTAAAGGCGGCGCGCATGGCGCCCATGGTTAACATGCGCTACCATGGAGCCATAATGATTAACAGCGGGTCTGCATTCTCCCCGCGAAAGGCGCACAGCCATGCCCCATCCCATCCCCCCGGGTGCGGTTCCCCCGTCGGTGCTCGCGCACGACGTGGAAACGCTCCAGGTCGCGGAGATCTACCGGAACCTTCCCCTCGGCGCAGGCGCGGCACTGCTGGGTACCGTCCTGTGCGTCTTCGTCCTCGCGGAGGAAGGGCTGCGCGCGCGCCACGTCGTCTGGCTCGGCTACGGGATCATCGTGGCGATATTCCGGCTGGGCCTGTGCTGGGCGTACCGGGACGGCACGATGGCCGTCGACGCCCGCGGCTGGGGGCGGCTCGCCGTGTTCGGCAACCTCCTGGCCGGCATCCAGTGGGGCCTGCTCGGCACCTGGCTCTTCCCGGGCGAGCCGGGGCACCTGCAGAACTTCGTGATCATGGTGATCACCTGCTACGTGGGCGGCTCGATCACGGCCTACGCACCCCTGCGCTGGGCCCACCCGGCGCTGTCGGTCCCGGCGGCCGTTCCCCCGACCGTCTACATCTTCTTCATCGACTCCGGCTCCCACCCGGTCGCGGGGTTCATGGCGTTCTTCTTCGTGGGCATGGTCCTCTTCTACGCGTTCCGCGAGACGGAGGCGGTCGCGGAGCGCCTTCGCGCCGACACGCGCATCCGGCAGAAGCTGCGCGACCTCGAGGCGGATGCCCGCCGCATCCGCGAAATCCCGGGTCCCGGGCAGGGCGCGCGGAGGTTTTGAGCCCGCCAGGAAGAAAAGGGGTCAGATCCCTTTTCGGGCGGGGGAAAAGGGATCTGACCCCTTTTCCGTAGAATGGCGGCTTGACCGCACTCCCCGAAGACCTGCTGGCCGCGACGCTCGCGGCCGACCACCCCAAGATCGCCGCGCTCGCCGCCTCGGTGCGCGGCCGCCAGTCCTCGGGGCGCCCGACCGAGCGCGATCGGGCCGTCCTCGAGGCCCTGCTCGAGCGTTCCCGGCAGGCCTACCGCGCGCGGCTCGCGAAGCTCCCGGCCCCGCGCTTCCCCGACGACCTGCCCATCGCGCAGAAGCGCGACGACATCGCCGCGCTCATCGCCGGTAACCCGGTCACCATCGTGTGCGGCGAGACGGGTTCGGGGAAGACCACGCAGCTCCCGAAGATCTGCCTGGCGCTCAAGCGCGGCGCGGCGGGCCTCATCGGCTGCACGCAGCCGCGGCGCATCGCGGCGAGGAGCCTCGCCTCGCGCCTCGCCCAGGAGATCCCCGGCATGCCCAGGGGCTTCGTGGGGCACAAGATCCGCTTCCAGGACCGTACCAACCCCGACACCGTGGTGAAGGTGATGACGGACGGGATCCTGCTCGCCGAGACCCACTCCGACCGCGAGCTGCGCGCCTACGACACGATCATCGTCGACGAGGCCCACGAGAGGAGCCTCAACATCGACTTCCTCCTCGGGTACCTGAAGCGCCTCGTGCGCGCGCGCCCCGAGCTCAAGGTGGTCGTCACCTCCGCCACCATCGACACGCAGCGCTTCTCCGACTTCTTCGACGGCGCGCCGGTGATCGAGGTCTCGGGGCGCACCTACCCCGTCGAGGTCCGCTACCGCCCCGAGTTCTTCGAGGTCGAGGACGAGGACGACGAGCCCGTCGACATGAACGAGGCCATCGCGAAGGCCGTGGACGAGATCGCCCAGGGCAGCCGCACCGGCGACATCCTCGTCTTCCTGCCGGGCGAGCGCGAGATCCGCGAGGCCGCCGAGACGCTGCGCAAGCACCACCCCAAGGGCACCGAGATCCTGCCGCTCTTCTCGCGCCTGTCGGCCGAGGAACAGGACCGCGTCTTCGAGCCGGCGTCGCACCGTCGCATCGTTCTCGCGACCAACGTGGCCGAGACCTCGCTCACGGTGCCCGGCATCCACTTCGTGATCGACACGGGGCTTGCGCGCCTGAAGCGCTACAGCCCCCGGCAGAAGATCGACCAGCTGCGCATCGAGCCCATCTCGCAGGCCGCCGCCCGGCAGCGCGCGGGTCGCTGCGGCCGTGTCGCGAGCGGCATCGCCATCCGCCTCTACGCGGAGGAGAACTTCGCCGCGCGCCCCGACTTCACGACGCCGGAGATCCTGCGCACCTCGCTCGCCTCGGTGATCCTGCGCATGGCGGCGCTGGAGCTGGGCGACATCGCCGCGTTCCCGTTCCTCGAGCCGCCCACGCCGCGCCAGATCGAGGACGGCTACCGCAGCCTCTTCGAGCTGGGCGCCATCGACGAGGCGCGCACACTCACGCCCCTGGGCCGCGAGCTCGCGCGCCTGCCCGTGGACCCGCGCATCGGGCGCATGCTGGTGGCCGCGCGCGAGCACAACTGCCTGTGCGAGATGGTGATCCTCGCCGCCGCCCTCTCCATCCAGGACCCGCGCGACCGGCCGCAGGACAAGCGCCAGGAGTCCGACCGTGCCCACGAGGAGTTCCGTGACGAGGGCTCCGACTTCGTGCAGCTCCTCAACCTCTGGAAGTTCTTCGACGAGGCCTTCCGCCACAAGGAGTCGAACCGCAAGCTCTGGGCCACCTGCCGCGAGCACTTCCTTTCCTTCACGCGCATGCGCGAGTGGCGCGACCTCGCAGGGCAGCTGCGCGAGATGGCCGCGGAGCTGAAGATCCGCGAGAACACGACCGACGCCACCTACGAGCAGGTGCACCGCGCGCTCCTCACCGGGCTCATCTCGAACGTGGGCCTCAAGTCGCAGGAGGGCGACCACTACAACGCGCCGCGCGGCATCGCCTTCGCCGTGTGGCCGGGGTCGGGGCTGAAGAGGAACCGCCCGCGCTGGGTGATGGCCGGGGAGCTGCAGGAGACCACGCGCATCTTCGCCCGCAACGTCGCGCGGGTGGAGCCGGAGTGGATCGAGAAGGCGGCCGCGCACCTCGTCACGCGCGCCCACGCCGAGCCGCACTGGGACCGGGAGCGTGGCGAGGTGGTGGCCTGGGAGTCCGTGGCGCTCTACGGCCTCACCATCGTCTCGCGGCGCAAGGTGAGCTACGGCCGCCTCGACCCCGCGCGGGCCCGCGAGATCTTCATCGAGAGCGCGCTCGTGGCCGGCGAGTTCGATACCCGGCAGCCCTTCTTCGCGCACAACCGCGCACTGGTGCGCGAGGTCGAGGAGCTCGAGCACCGCGCGCGCCGGCAGGACGTGCTCGTGGACGACCGGGCGATCTTCGGCTTCTACGCGGCGCACGTCCCGGCCGACGTGCGCGACGCGCGCTCTTTCGAGGCCTGGTACGGCGAGGCCTTGAAGGCGACCCCGAAGCTCCTCTTCCTCACCCGGGCCGAGCTCATGCGCCACGGCGCCGAGTCGGTGACCGAGGAGCTCTTCCCCCGGCAGCTGCGCATCGGCGACCACGCCTTCGCGCTCGCCTACCGCTTCGAGCCTGGGCACCCGATGGACGGCGTGACGATGAACGTGCCGCTGGCGCTCCTCAACCAGGTCGACGAGGCGGCCATCGACTGGCTGGTGCCCGGCATGGTGCGCGAGAAGGTGGCCTGGACCATGAAGGCGCTGCCCAAGCGCGTGCGCACGCTCTTCGTGCCGGTGCCGGAGCACGTGACGAAGTTCCTCGAGCGCGCGAAGCCCGGGGAACGGCGCATCGCCGACGAGGTGCTGGCCCTTGCCTCGCGGCTCGCCGGCGAGCGCCTCGATGCGGACGTCTGGTCGAAGGAAGACCTGCCCGTGCACCTCGCGATGAACCTGCGCGTCGTGGACGACGCGAAGCGCGAGCTCGCCATGGGTCGCGACCTCGCGGCGTTGCGTGCCCGCCTGGGCGAGGCCGCGCAACTCACGCTCGCGCAGTCGAAGCCGGGGCTGGAGCGCGAGGGCATCAAGGGCTGGGACTTCGGCGACCTGCCGGCGGAGGTGAGCTTCCGGCGCGGCAACCAGACGCTGACCGGGTACCCCGCGCTCGTCGACGAGGGGGCGAGTGTCGCCATCCGCCTCTTCGACACGAAGGACAAGGCGATCGAAGCGCACCGCGGCGGCGTGAAGCGGCTCCTCGGGTTCGAGCTGAAGGAGCAGGTGAAGAACCTCGAGCGGGGGCCTTCGGGCTTCAACGCGCTGGCGCTGCGCCTGCAGGCAGTGGCGCCCGCGGAGAAGCTCCGCGAGGACATGGCCGCGGCGGTCCTCGACCGCGCCTTCATCGGCGAGGACGACCCGCCGCGCACGCCCAAGGCCTTCGAGGAGCAGAAGAAGCGCGCCAAGGCGAGGCTTCCCGCCGTGACCGAGGCCGCCACGCGCCACGCGGGCGCCGTCGCCGAGGCGTTCCAGGCGCTGAACGCCGCCATCGCCCAGGGGGCGTCGCTCGGCAAGGTGGTGCACGACGTGAAGGCGCAGCGCGACCGGCTCGTCTCCGCGGGGTTCCTCTCGCGCACGCCCTGGGAGCGGCTGGAGCACCTGCCGCGCTACCTCAAGGGCGCCGCCCTGCGGCTGGCCAAGTACCGCGCCAGCCCCGACCGCGACCATCGCCACGCGCCGGTGGTGGCGGGGCTGTGGGCGCAGTACGAGGCGCGCGCCGAGGCGGACCGCAAGGCGGGCGTGCGCGACGCGCACCTCGAGGAATTCCGCTGGCTCATCGAGGAGCTGCGCATCTCGCTTTTCGCGCAGGAGCTGAAGACGCCGTACCCGGTGTCCGCCAAGCGCCTCTCGAAGTTCTGGGACGAGCACATCCGGCGATGAGCAGCCCGATTGCGGTAAAGTCGGATTCGTCACCGTGAACGCCAGGCCGATCATGAGCGAATCCGAGCAGGTACTTTGGCAGGGGAGCCCCTCGCAGTGGACCAACTTCTGGGCCTTCGCGGCATGCCTGCTCGTGATTCCCGTTCCCTGGGCCTTGTGGCGCTGGCTCGCGACGCGCTCGTTCACCTACGAGGTGACCAGCGTGCGCGTGCGCATCCGCCAGGGCGTGTTCAGCCGGCGCACCGACAGCCTCGAGCTCTATCGCGTGAAGGATGCGAGCTTCGTGCAGCCCTTCGTGATGCGCCTCGTCGGCATCGGCAACGTGGAGCTGGAGACGTCGGACAGTTCGACGCCGGTCGTGGTGATCCGCGGCGTGCCCGATGGGGACTCCCTTCGCGAGAAGATCCTCAGGGCGGTGGACGCCGTGCGCGATCGCAAGGGGGTTCGGGAGGTGGATTTCAGCGGTCGCCCGCCCGATTGACTGCCGTGTTCGAAGGGGACGCTTCCCTTCAGGTCCCTGCAAATCAGTGAACGAGACTCCATGATTGCAAGGATGAATAGTGTGCGGGTAGCGGAAAGAATGGCCGCCATCGCCCCCTTCGAGGTGATGGAGATCCAGACGCTCGCCCGTGCCCAGGAGGCGCTGGGCCGCGACGTGATCCATCTGGAGATCGGCGAGCCCGACTTCCGCACGCCCGCCCCCATCGTCGATGCCGCCCGGCGCGCGCTGGACACGCAGCCCATGAACTACACCTCGGCGCTTGGCATGGGGCCCTTGCGCGAGGCCATTGCGAAGTTCTACCGCGAACGCTACGGCGTGGCGGTTCCCGCGGAGCGTATCGTCGTGACGGCCGGCTCCAGCGCCGCGCTGCTCCTGGCCTTCGGCGTGCTGCTCGACGCGGGCGACGAGGTGCTGCTCTCCGACCCAGGCTACCCGTGCAACCGCCACTTCGTGTCCGCGCTCGGCGGCGTGCCCCGCGGCGTGCCCGTGGATGCGACCTCGCGCTACCAGCTCACCCCGGGTCTCGCGCGCGCCGCGTGGACGCCGCGCACGCGGGTCGCGATGGTGGCCACGCCCTCGAACCCCACGGGCACGCTCGTGGAGCCGGAGGAGATCGCTGCGCTGGCTTCCCTCGCCCGCGAGCGCGGCGCCACGCTTCTCGTCGACGAGATCTACCACGGCCTCACCTACGGCCGCGACGCGCGCACCGCGCTCGAGGCGGGCGACGACGTCTTCGTGATCAACAGCTTCTCCAAGTACTTCCAGATGACGGGCTG
>JAABQW010000259.1 GCA_011391275.1 Betaproteobacteria bacterium | reverse complement strand
GCAACCGCCATTGCCGGGCGATGATGGCGACCCGGGTTCCGGGTTACCCTTGGCTCCATGGAGCGACATCCCCTCGACATCGCGTTCGTATCCGACGTGGCCTGCCCGTGGTGCGCCATCGGCCTCGCGTCATTCGAGCAGGCGCTAGCGCGCCTGGGTGACGAAGCAGCGGTGAAGCTCCGCTTCGAGCCCTTCGAGCTCAACCCCGACATGGCGCCCGGGGGCGTCGAGACGGTTCCCTACCTCATGCGCAAGTACGGCCGAACGGCCGAACAGGTGCGCGAGACGCAGGCGCGCATCCGCGAGCGGGGTGCGGCCGTGGGCTTCGCCTTCGGCGAACGCAGGCACGTGTGGAACACCTTCGACGCGCACCGGATGCTGCACTGGGCGGGGCAGGAGGGCCGCGGGCTCGAACTCAAGCGCGCGTTGCTCCTCGCCTACCACGGCCAGGGCCGCAACCCGGGTGCGGCGGACGTGCTCGTGGAGCTGGCCGGCGCTGTCGGCCTGGATGCCTCGCGGGCGAAGGCGATCGTCGAGGGCGACGAGTTCGCCGCCGAGGTGCGCGATCGCGAACGGTACTGGCGGCAGCGCGGCGTCTCGGCCGTGCCGACCGTGGTCGTGAACGACTCCCACGTGATCGAGGGCGCCCAGCCGCCCGAGGCGTTCGAGCAGGCGCTGCGGAGTCTAGCGCTACCGCGCTAGGACTCGAGCAACGCCACCGTCCCCAACCCGCCGTCCGCGCAGATCGACACCACGGCCCGCTTGCCGGGCCCCATCGCCGCGAGCTCCTTCACCGCCTGCGAGAGGATCCTCGCACCGGTGGCGCCGAAGGGGTGGCCGATGGCGACACTTCCGCCGTTCGGGTTGAAGCGCTCCCACGGAAACTTCCCGAGCGCGGCGGACACGCCCGCCTTTTCGCGCACGAACGCCTCGTCCTCGATGGCCGCGACGTTGCAGAGCACCTGCGCGGCGAAGGCCTCGTGGATCTCCCACAGGTCGATGTCGGCGAGCGCCAGGCCGTGGCGCGCGAGCAATCGCGGGATCGCGTAGGCCGGGGCCATGAGGAGCCCTTCCTTGAGGATGTCCACCGCCGCGATCTCCCAGTCCACGAGCCTCGCGCGGGGACGGCCGGCGGGAAGGCGCGAGAGGCCCTCCTCCGTCGCGACCCACAGGGCCGCGGCGCCGTCCGTGAGCGGCGAGGCGTTGCCCGCGGTGATCGTGCCGGCCTCGCGGTCGAACGCGGGCTTGAGCTTCGCGAGCTTTTCAACGGTGGAATCGGCGCGCGGGATGCCGTCTCGCGTGGCTTCCCCCGCCGGGATCACGAGGTCGTCGAAGAACCCGGTGGCGAGCGCCTTCACGGCGCGTTCGTGCGAGGTGAACGCGAGACGGTCCTGGTCCTCGCGCGCGATCTTCCAGGCCTTCGCCATCTCCTCGCAGTGCTCGCCCATGCTGCGCCCCGTGGCGCGGTTCTTCACGCCGGGCACGTGCAGCTTCACTTCGGAGAACGGGATCTCGAGCAGCCGGTCGATGCGCTCGCCCACGGTGCGCGCCTGGGTGAGGCGCCGCAGCCAGTCCGAGAGACCCTGCGAGAGCGCGATCTGCACGCGGCTCATGCTCTCCACGCCACCGACGAGTGCGAGGCCGTGCGTACCGCCCAGCATCCCCGCCGCCTCGAACGCCGCGACCATGCTGGTCGAGCAGGCGAGCACGGTGGAAAAGGCCGGCGTGTGGCCGTCCATCCCCGAGTCGATGAGCACCTCGCGCGCGATGTTGCTCCAGCCGAGGTTGGAGGCGACCGTCCCCCACACCACCAGGTCGGGCCGCGTGCCCGCGGCGAGCTGCGCGCCCATCGCCTTCGCGACGGGCACGGAAAGCGCGACCGCATCGAGGGCGCGCAGACCCCCGTCCACGCGCGCGAAGGGCGTCCTCACGCCTGGAACGAGCCAGGCCGGTGCCGCGGAATTGACGTTGCCTGCCATGGAGAACCCCGGGAGGGAAAAGCGGTCAGCCAAACGGCCTCGGGAACTGCGTGTCGAGGACGACGCCCACGAACACCATGAAGCCGATCCAGTGGCTCTCGCGGAACGCCTGGAAGCAGCCTTCGCGCGAGCGGTCGCGGATCCAGCTGAACTGCCAGGCCGCGACCACGCCGCCGCCGGCGAGCCCCGCGAAGTAGAGGGGCCCGTAGTGCTGCCAGGCGCCGACCGCCGCCATCACCCCGACGAAGAGCGCGTAACAGGCGGCCACCGCCGCGAGGTCGTGGCGGCCGAAGAGGATGGCCGAGGTCTTGATGCCCAGCTTCACGTCGTCCTCGCGGTCCACCATCGCGTACTCGGTGTCGTAGGCGAGCGTCCAGAAGATGTTGGCCGCCCACAGCAACCACGCGAGCGCCGGCACCGCGCCCGTCTGCGCGGCGAAGGCCATGGGGATGCCGAAGCCGAAGCACATGCCCAGCCAGGCCTGCGGCAGGGCGAGGAAACGCTTGGTGAACGGGTAGATCGCCGCGATGATCCCGGCCACCACCGCGAGGGCGATGGTGAGCACGTTCATCGTCCACACGACCATCATGAACGCGGCGAGCGCGAGGGTCGCGGCCACCAGCACCGCCTCTTCGGGGTGAATGTCGCCCGCGGCAAGGGGTCGCGAGCGCGTGCGCTCCACGTGCGGATCGAAGGCGCGGTCGGCCCAGTCGTTGATGGCGCACCCCGCCGAGCGCATGAGCACCGTGCCCATCAGGAAGATCCAGAGGATCCGCCAGTCCGGCGCGCCGCGGGCCGCGAGCCACAGGCCCCAGAGCGTGGGCCACAGGAGCAGCAGGATTCCGGCCGGCTTGTCCAGCCGCATGAGCTTCTCGTACGCGTCGAGCCGCGCGGCGACCGTGGCGAGCTTCACGGGGCGGGCCTCATCGCAGATCGAGGAGCGCAGGGAGGAACACTTCCGTCACCACCAGCGGCCGGCCGCGCTTCGCGAAGCGCGAGCGCCTTGCCCAGAGCCCCGGGAAGTCCCGGCCGAACACCTGGCGCACGCGCCGGCCGAGGGGATGGCGCGCGTCGATGCGCACGAACTCCAGCTGCCCGCGCGTGACGAGCGGGTCGGTGAAGAGCGCCTCGGCGAGCGGCCGGCTTCCGAGTCCGCGCAGGCCGCGCCAGGCGCCGGAGAGGTCCCGCCACGCGGCGATGGAGTGCGCCAGCACCACCGGTTGCCCGCCGGCGTGCAGCACCACCTCGCGCACCAGCGCGCGCCGGTGGGTCGGTTGCCCGAGGCTCCGGTACTCGTCCTCGTTGGGGAAGCGCAGCGCCTGGCGGACGACCTCCACCCGGAAGCCGCTCGCGCGCGCCGTGATCCGCCAGGTGAGCGAGCCCCGCCACACGAGCCAGGGGCGCCACGGGTTCGTGTGCGGCGGCGCGAGCCGTTTCCATCGATTCATGCCTTGAGGTAGAACTGCCGGCGGCCGAGCCAGCGGTCCAGGTGCCTTTCCACCGCATGGGAACGCTCCGAGATCATGGCATCGGCGACTTCCCGCGCGAGCTCGATCAGGTCGGCGTCGCGCTCGAGGTCCGCGAAGCGAAGCAGCGGCGCGCCGCTCTGCCGCGAGCCCAGGTACTCGCCGGGACCGCGTTGCAGCAGGTCCTGGCGTGCGATCTCGAAGCCGTCCGTCGTCCCGTAGATGACCTTCAACCTCGCGCGGGCCATCTCCGACAACGGTTGATGATACAGGAGGATCGCGAGGCTCCTTCCCGTGCCGCGGCCCACGCGCCCGCGCAGCTGGTGCAGCTGCGCGAGGCCCATGCGCTCGGCGTGCTCGATCACCATGAGGGTCGCGTTGGGCACGTCCACGCCCACCTCGATCACCGTGGTGGCGACAAGCAGCTGCACGCGCTTCGCCTTGAAGTCGGCCATCACCTGCGCCTTCTCGTCGGGCTTCAGGCGCCCGTGCACGAGCCCCACGGCGAGGTCGGGGAAGGTGGCCTTCATGGTCTCGAAGGTCTCGAGCGCGGTCTTCAGCTGCAGCGTCTCGGATTCCTCGATGAGCGGGCACACCCAGTAGGCCTGCGCGCCCTCCGCGCAGCTCTCGCGGATGCGCAGGATCACCTCGTCGCGCCGCGACTCGTCCACCAGCTTGGTGACCACGGGCGTTCGCCCGGGGGGCAGCTCGTCGATCACGCTCACGTCGAGGTCCGCGTAGTAGCTCATGGAGAGCGTGCGCGGGATGGGCGTGGCGCTCATCATGAGCTGGTGCGGCTCGCTGCCCTTGCCGGTGAGCGCCAGGCGCTGCGCGACCCCGAACCGGTGCTGCTCGTCCACGATGGCGAGCCCCAGCCGCTCGAAGGCCACCTCGTCCTGGAAGAGCGCGTGCGTGCCGATCGCGAGCTGCGTCTCGCCGCGCGCGATCGCCTCCAGCGCCGTCTTCTTCGCGCGCGCCTTGAGGCTTCCGGCGAGCCAGCTCACCTTCACGCCGAGGGGCTCGAGCCAGTGGGCGAGCTTGAGGTAGTGCTGCTCGGCGAGGATCTCCGTGGGCGCCATGAGCGCCACCTGCCAGCCGTTCTCGATGGCCTGCAGCGCGGCAAGGGCCGCGACCAGGGTCTTGCCGCTGCCCACGTCGCCCTGCAGGAGCCGGCGCATCGGGTGCGGCTGCGCGAGGTCGTGGGCGATGGTGGCCCAGGCCTTCTTCTGCGCGCGCGTGAGGGCGAAGGGCAGCGACTTCACCAGCAGGTTCGTGAGCGTGTGCTTGTCGGGCATGCGCGGGGCCGACTTGGCGCGGCGTTCGCGGTAGGCGATGCGCATGGCGAGCTGCTGCGCGAGGAGCTCGTCGAACTTGAGCCGCCGCCATGCCGGGTGCGTGCGGTCGGCGAGGCTCGCGGCATCCACGTCGGGCGGCGGGCGGTGCAGCAGCAGGACGCTCTCGCGGAAGCCCTGCAGCGCCAGCCTCTCGAGGAGCGCCGGCTCCAGCGTGTCGTCCATGAGCAGGGTGTCCAGCGCGTGCTCGATGAAGCCGCGCAGGTTCGCCTGCGACATCCCGGCGGTCGTGGGGTACACCGGCGTGAGGGCAGTCGGCAACGGCGCGCCCTCCTCCACCACGCGCACCTTGGGGTGGACCATCTCGGCGCCGAAGAAGCCGGGGCGCACCTCGCCGAAGAGCCTGAGGCGCCGGCCCGGCGCCATCTGCTTCACCTGGCTGGGGTAGAAGTTGAGGAAGCGCAGCCAGAGCTCGCCCAGCCCGTCCGTGCACTTCACCACGAGCGTGCGGCGCGGCCGGTACTTGACCTCGCACTCGACCACCTCGGCCTCCACCAGCACGGGCTCGCCCGTGCCGGCCTCCGCAAGCGGCGTGAGGCGCGTCTCGTCCTCGTAGCGAAGCGGCAGGTGCAGCACCAGGTCGAAGCGCGAGTGGATGCCCAGCTTCGCGAGCTTCTCGCGAACGCCGGGGCCGGCGACCAGGTCGTCGCGCGGCGCGGGCGCGGCGGGTTCGGGGGCCGGCGCCGCGCGAGGGGGACGCGAGGCCGCCACGGGACGGGCTAGTCGCCGCTCTTCGGCGGCGGGAGGTGCACGATCGCGTCGATCTCGACCGCCGCACCGCGCGGCAGCGAGGCGACGCCGACCGTCACGCGCGCCGGGTAAGGCTCATCGAAGCGCGCGGCCATGATCTCGTTCACCCGCGGGAAGTTCGCGAGGTCGGTGAGGTAGATCGTCAGGCGCACAACGTCGGCGAAGCTCGCCCCGTCGGCGGCGCAGACGGCCTCCAGGTTGTCGAGGACGCGGCGCACCTGGGCATCGAAGCCCTCGACGAGCTGCATCGTGGCGGGGTCGAGCGGGATCTGCCCGGAGAGGTAGACGGTGTCGCCGGCGCGAACGGCCTGCGAGTACGGGCCGATGGCCGCGGGCGCGGCGGCGGTGGCGATGGCGAGTTTCATGAGGACTTCTTCTTGAGCCGCTGCAGGCGGACGACCTCGGGTATCCGGCGCAGCCGCTTGAACACCTGCGCCAGGTGCATGCGGTTCCTCACCTGGATGGTGAACACGATGGTGGTGTAGGAGGAGCTCGCGCGCTCCTCGGTCTCGATGTGGTCGATGTTGGAGTCGGCCTCCGAGATCTCGGCCGCGAGCCGCGCCAGCACGCCGCGCTGGTTGGCGGCCGTGAGGCGCACGTTCACGTCGAAGAGCCGGCCGGGCGCCGTGTCCCACTGCACGTCCACCCATTTCTCGGGGTCGAAGTGGAAAGGGTGGATCGCGGGGCAGTCGTGGGAGTGCACCACCAGGCCCTGGCCCTTCTTGATCTGCGCGATGATCGGGTCGCCCGGGATGGGCCGGCAGCAGGACGCGAACTGCACCGCCAGGCCCTCGGTGCCGCGGATGGTGACGGAGTCGAGCCGGTTCGTTCCCTCGGCCACCGCCTCGGGCGTGGCAAGCAGGCGCTTGGCGACGACCACCGCGAGGCGCTTGCCCAGGCCGATGTCGGCGAGCACCTCCTCGCGCGTGCGCGCCGCGTCGCCCTTGAAGAAGCGCTTCCAGTGCTCCTCGCCCACCTCGTCGGGGTTGGCCTTTAGCGAGCGCAGCGCCTGCACCAGCAGGAGCTCGCCCACCTCCGCGCTTTCCGCGGACTGCATGGTCTTCAGGTAGTGGCGGATGTGCGAGCGGGCCTTGCCGGTGGCCACGTAGGAGAGCCACACGGGGTTGGGGCGCGACTCGGGGTCGGTCACGATCTCCACGCGGTCGCCGTTGCGAAGCTGCGTGCCCAGCGGCACCGTCTCGCCGTTCACCCGCGCTGCGATGCAGTGGTTGCCCACGTCGGTGTGCACGCAATAGGCGAAGTCGATCGGGGTGGCCCCGCGCGGCAGCGAGAAGATCTTGCCCTTGGGCGAGAAGACGTAGACCTCCTCGGGGAAGAGGTCGACCTTGATGTGCTCCAGGAACTCGAGCGCGTCGCCGGACTCGCTCTGGATCTCCAGCAGCGACTGCAGCCACTGGTGCGTCTTCATGTGCATGTCCTTCGAGGGCTCGTCGGCGCTCTTGTACAGCCAGTGCGAGGCGACCCCCGCCTCGGCCACCTTGTGCATCTCGGGCGTGCGGATCTGCACCTCGACGGGCATGCCGAACGGGCCGAAGAGCGTCGTGTGCAGCGACTGGTAGCCGTTCGCCTTCGGGATGGCGATGTAGTCCTTGAACTTGCCGGGGATGGGCTTGTAGAGCGTGTGCAGCGCGCCCAGCGCGAGGTAGCAGGCCGGGACGTCGGGCACGAGGATGCGGAAGCCGTAGATGTCGAACACCTCGGAGAACGAGATGTTCTTCTCCTGCATCTTCTTGTAGATGGAGGAGATGTGCTTCTCGCGGCCGTGCACCTGCGCCTCGACGCGGAATTCCGCCAGCCGCGCCTGGATCGCGTCCTTGAGCTTGCCCACGGCGTCGCGCCGGTTGCCGCGCGCGCGCTTGAGCGCCTTCTCGAGCACGCGGAAGCGCGTCGGGTGCAGGTACTGCAGCCCCAGGTCCTCGAGCTCGTAGTAGATGGCGTTCAGGCCCAGCCGGTTGGCGATGGGCGCGTAGATCTCGAGCGTCTCGCGCGCGATCCTCTCCTGCTTCTCCGCGTGAACCGCGTCGAGGGTGCGCATGTTGTGCAGGCGGTCGGCGAGCTTGATGAGGATGACGCGCACGTCGCGGGCCATCGCGAGCAGCATCTTCCTGAAGTTCTCGGCCTGCGCGTGCTGCAGCGTCGCGAACTCGATGCGGTCGATCTTCGAGACGCCGTCGACCAGCTCCGCCACGGCCTTGCCGTAGTGGCGCGCGATCTCGGACTTCGTCGTGTGCGTGTCCTCGACCACGTCGTGCAGGAGCGCCGCCATGAGCGCCTGCGGGTCGAGGTGCCACTCGGCGAGGATCTTCGCCACCGCGAGCGGGTGGGTGATGTAGGGCTCGCCGCTCTTGCGGAACTGGCCGGCGTGCGCGGCCCGGGCCGTCTCGTAGGCCCGCTCGATCTGCGCGACGTCCTCGGGCTTGAGGTAGCCCAGGCTCGCGGAAAGCTCGGATGCGTCGGGCCCGGGCGGCGTCGTGCCGGAGCCCTTGAGGCCTCCCGCGACCGCCTGGACGCCGGGGAGGGACATGGATCAGGTCAGAGGACGGGCGGCGTGGGCGCCGGGGGATTCAGGAGCTCCTGGCCCACCTTGCCGCTGGCGATCTCGCGCAGCGCCACGACCGTGGGCTTGTCGCGGTTGGCCTCCACCAGCGGGGAAGCGCCGAGCGCGAGCTGGCGCGCGCGGTTGGTCGCCGCGAGGGTGAGCTCGAAGCGGTTGGGGAAGTACTTGATGCAGTCGTCCACCGTGATGCGGGCCATGGGAAGTCCCTTCGTTACCTGAATTCGCCGAGGAGCCGCGCGAGGCGATCGGCACGCCGTTCGCGCGAAAGACGGGCCGCCCGGACCACCGCCTGCAGGTCCGCCACCGCCACGTCGAACTGTTCATTGACAATTATATATTCAAATTCAAGAACATGCGAGATTTCCTCGCGGGCGCTCGCCATGCGCCTCTCGATCACCTCGGCGGAGTCCTTGCCGCGGGCCGTCAGCCGGCGGCGCAGCTCCGCGAGGGAGGGGGGCAGGATGAAGATCCCGACCATGTTGGGGAAGAGGGTGCGCACCTGCCTCGCCCCCTGCCAGTCGATCTCCAGCAGCACGTCGTGGTCGCCGGCGAGCTCCGCCTCGATCCACCGGCGCGAGGTGCCGTAGTAGTTGCCGTAGACGTTGGCGTGCTCGATGAAGTCGCCCGCGGCGATCATCGACTCGAAGGCCGCGCGCGGCACGAAGTGGTACTCGCGGCCGTCCACCTCGCCCTCGCGCGGGGCGCGCGTGGTGTAGGAGACCGACAGGCGCAGGCCGCGCTCGGCGCCCAGCAGCGCGTTCACGAGGCTGGTCTTGCCGGCGCCGGAGGGCGCCACGACGACGAAGAGATCGCCGGCCATGCCCTACTCGATGTTCTGGACCTGCTCGCGCATCTGCTCGATGAGCACCTTCAGCTCCACGGAGATGCGCGACATGTCCGATGACACCGACTTCGAGCCGAGCGTGTTGGCCTCGCGGTTGAGTTCCTGGCAGAGGAAGTCGAGGCGCTTGCCGCAGGCCCCGCCCTTGTCGAGCACGCGCCGGAACTCCGCCACGTGGGCGCCGAGGCGCTCGAGTTCCTCGTCCACGTCGACGCGCGCCGCGTAGAGCACGACCTCCTGCTGGATGCGCTCGTCGGAAGGCGCGGCAGCCGCTTCCGCCAGGCGCGCGCCGAGCTTCTCCCGGAAGGCCTTCATCACCTCGGGCATCAGCGGCTGCGCCTGCGCCACGAGGGCGGCCATCGATTCCAGCCGCTCGCGAAGCACCTGCCCGAGCTTGCCGCCCTCGCGCCGGCGCGTCTGCGTGAGCTCGGCCACGGCCTGCGCGGCGAGCTTCGCGACGTCCTCGCGGATCTGGTCGGGCGCGACCTCCGCGTTGGCGAGGACTCCCGGCCAGTGCAGCACCTCGTTCACCGACAGCGCGCGCGCCTGCGGGAACACCGCCGCCACCGCCGCGCCCGCTTCCGCGAGCGCCGCCATGGCCTTGCCGTCCGGGGAGAGCGAGCGCTCGCCCGCGCCGGCCGGGGTGAAGGTGAGCCGGCAATCGACCTTGCCGCGCGTGAGCCCCGCGGCCACGGCCTCGCGCAGCACCGGCTCGAGGATGCGCAGGTCTTCGGCCATCCGGCACTGGAATTCCAGGTAGCGGTGGTTGACGCTCTTGAGTTCGACCGCCAACTGGCCGCCGGCGACTTCGCGGGTGGCGGCGGCAAAGCCTGTCATGCTGGCGATCATGGCGCGCTCGATGTCCTCAGGGAATGGCGGGGGCGGGCGAAGAGCCGGACGAAGAAAAAATTCCTTTGCGTTCGCGGCTTTACAACCCGAATTCGATTGCCGACAATGCAGCGAATTATAGCGGAACCCCCGCATCCCATGCCCTCGCAGGTGAACCAGCCGTTGCCCGGTGGCTACGTGCTCAACGGCTATCGCATCGACAAGCCCCTTTCCTCCGGCGGGTTCAGCATCGTCTATCTCGCCTACGACGAGCACCAGACGCCGTTCGCGATCAAGGAGTACCTGCCCGCCTCGCTGTCGCTGCGCTCCGAGGGCACGGAGGTGCGCATCGACGACCCGGTGAACCTCTCGGTGTTCCGCCACGGGCTCAAGTGCTTCTTCGAGGAGGGGCGCGCGCTCGCGCTCATCTCGCACCCCAACGTGGTGCGCGTGGAGAACTTCTTCCGCTCCAACGAGACCTGCTACATGGTGATGCAGTACGTGCGCGGCCGGACGCTGCAGTTCCACATCCAGCGCCACCGCGCGGAGTTCACCGAGGCCTTCATGCGCCGCATCTTCATCCACCTGATGAACGGGCTGCGCGAGGTGCACGCCAACAAGCTCCTGCACCTGGACATCAAGCCGGCCAACGTCTACATCGCGATGGACGGCCGCCCCGTCCTGCTGGACTTCGGCGCGGCGCGCATCACGCTCTCCGACGAGCCGATGAAGCTGAAGCCCATGTACACCGCGGGCTTCGCCGCGCCCGAGCAGTACAAGTTCGAGCCCGGGAGCGTCGGGCCCTGGAGCGACATCTACTCGGTGGGCGCCACGCTGTACACCTGCATCGCGGGCACGCCGCCGCAGGCGGCCGACGCCCGGATCGAGAAGGACCGCCTCATCCCGCTGCGCTCGATCGCGCGGCAGCAGTACTCCGACGAGCTGTACGCGATCGTCGAGGCGTGCCTGGACCTGGACCACCTCCGGCGCCCGCAGACGGCCTTCGAGCTGCAGAAGCTGCTCATGGCCGAGCCGCCGGGGGCGGGCCGCCGGGGCTTCTTCGACACGATCAACACGCCCCTTTCGAAGCTCTTCACGAAATAGCCGGCCGCCGGGGACGCGATGCGCTTCACCATCTTCCAGGACAGCCGGCAGGGCGACCGGTCCGGCAACGAGGACCGGATCGGCTACTCCTACAGCCGGGACGTGCTGCTCATGGTGGCCGCCGACGGCATGGGCGGGCACGAGAAGGGCGAGGTCGCCGCGGAGATCGCGGTGACGGAGGTCACGCGCCTCTTCCAGCAGGAGGCGAGGAACAAGCTGCGGCGCCCCTCGGACTTCCTCGTCTCGGTGATCAACGCGGCGCACCGGGCCATCGTCTCGCACGCGGTGGCCGAGAACCTCCTCGAGTCGCCGCGCACGACCTGCGTGGTGTGCATCGTGCAGGACGGCAAGGCGTGGTGGGCGCACGCGGGCGACTCGCGCCTGTACGTGCTGCGCGGCGGCCGGCTCGCGGCGACCACCATGGACCACTCGCGCGTGCAGCAGATGGTGGACTCGGGGGTCATCTCGGCCGAGGCGGCGGCCGTGCACCCCGAGCGCAACAAGATCTACAGCTGCCTGGGGGGCGTCGTGCCCCCGGTGATCGCCGTGGGCAGCGAGTTCCCCCTGCAGACGGGCGACACGATCCTCCTTTCCACGGACGGCTTCTGGAGCCAGATCCCGGGCGCCCTCATCGCCACGCTGCTGCGCAAGCAGGACGTCGTGGGCCTCCTGCCGGGGCTCCTGACGGAGGCGCACAAGCGCGCCGGCGGCGAAAGCGACAACCTGTCGGTGGTCGCGATGACCTGGGAATCCCAGGACGACCCGCGCCACGCCGACACCGAGCAGATGCCCACCGAGCAGTTCACCACGTCGTCGAACACCGCGGAACTGGACCGCCCCGTCGCGTCCGAAGACGTGACCGACGAGGAGATCGAGAAGGCCATCGCCGAGATCCAGGACGCGATCCGCAAGGTTCCCCGCTAGCCACCCGCACGAAAGCCCCCACCATGCCCCGATTCGAGGACCGCCCCGCGGACCAGCTCCGCCCCGTGCGCATCACGCGCGGCTTCACCCGCCACGCCGAGGGATCGGTGCTCGTCGAGTTCGGCGAGACGCGGGTCCTGTGCACCGCGAGCGTCGAGGAGAAGGTGCCCGGCTTCCTCAAGGGGAAGGGCTCGGGCTGGGTGACGGCCGAGTACGGGATGCTGCCGCGCGCCACCCACACGCGCGGCGCCCGCGAGGCCGCCTCCGGCAAGCAGTCCGGACGCACGCAGGAGATCCAGCGCCTGGTCGGCCGTGCCTTGCGTTCCGTGGTGGACCTGCCCGCCCTCGGCGAGCGCCAGGTCACGATCGACTGCGACGTGCTGCAGGCCGACGGCGGAACGCGCTGCGCCTCGATCACCGGGGCGATGGTGGCCCTGGCCGACGCGGTCGCGTGGCTCAAGGACCGCGGCCTCGTCGCGGGCGAGCCGCTGCGCGATTTCGTGGCGGCGGTGTCGGTGGGGATCGTAGGGGGCGTGCCATGCCTCGACCTCGACTATGCCGAGGATTCCTCCTGCGACACCGACATGAACGTCGTCATGACCGGCTCGGGCGGCTTCGTCGAGGTGCAGGGCACCGCCGAGGGCGCGCCGTTCTCGCGCGCCGAGATGGACGCGCTGCTCGCGCTCGCGACGAAGGGCATCGCGGATATCGTGGCGATGCAGAAGGCGTCGCTCGCATGATTCCCCTCGCCCCCGGCCCCTTCCGGAGCGTAAGCACCCTCATCCCCGACCCTTCTCCCAGGGGAGAAGGGAGACTTTGCTCCCCTCTCCCCTGGGAGAGGGGCCGGGGGTGAGGGCATGTCCACGCGCATCGTCATCGCCAGCAACAACGAAGGCAAGCTCGCCGAGCTCTCCGCGATCCTGGCTCCCCTGGGCTTCGACACCGTGCCGCAGGCCGCGCTCGGCGTGCCGGAAGCCGGCGAGCCGCACCACACCTTCGTCGAGAATGCGCTGGCCAAGGCGAGGAACTGCGCGCGCCACACGGGGCTCGCGGCGCTGGCCGACGACTCCGGGCTGTGCGTGTCCGCCCTCGGCGGCGCCCCCGGCGTGCATTCCGCGTATTTCGCCGGGCGCCACGGCACGCGCGAGGAACGCGACCGCGCGAACAACACCCTGCTCGTCGAGAAGCTCGCCGGCCATGCCGATCGCGCCGCGCACTACGTCTGCGTGATCGTGCTCGTGCGCCACGCCGACGATCCCGAGCCCCTGATCGCCGAGGGCCGGTGGCACGGCGAGATCGCGAGGCAGCCGCGCGGCTCGGGCGGCTTCGGCTACGACCCGTATTTCCTGCTTCCCGCCCTGGGGCGCACGGCGGCCGAGCTCGCCGCGGCCGAGAAGAACCGCCTGAGCCACCGGGCCATCGCGGTGTCGCTGCTGGCCGCGCGGCTTCGCGAGGGGCCCTGAGCCCGCCGTGATGCCCGCGACCGCGGCCCTGCCCGGGCGTATCCGCCTCGCGGCGCTGCCGCCGCTCACGCTCTACATCCACATCCCGTGGTGCCTGAAGAAGTGCCCCTACTGCGACTTCAACTCCCACGAGGCGCGCGGCGAGGTGCCGGAGTCGCGTTACGTCGACGCGGTCGTGGCCGACCTCGAGGCGAGCGTGCCGCGGGTCTGGGGGCGGCGCGTGCACGCCGTCTTCTTCGGGGGCGGCACGCCCAGCCTCTTCTCCGCGGCTGCCATCGACCGGCTCGTCACCGCCGCGCGCACGTTGCTGACCGTGGAGGCCGACGCCGAGATCACGCTGGAGGCCAACCCGGGCACCTTCGAGCAGGACAAGTTCCGCGACTTCCGCGCGGCGGGCGTGAACCGACTGTCCGTGGGCATCCAGAGCTTCGACGCGCGCCACTTGCAGGCCATCGGCCGCGTGCACGACGCCGGGGAGGCCCGGCGCGCGGCGGAGATCGCGATGGCGACCTTCGACAACGTGAACCTCGACCTCATGTACGCGCTGCCCGGGCAGACGCGCGACGAGGCGCTCGCCGACATCCGCGCCGCCATCGCGTTCGCCCCGGCGCACCTGTCGGCCTACCACCTCACGCTCGAACCCAACACGGTCTTCCACCGCTACCCCCCGGCGCTGCCCGACGACGACGAATCGGCGGCCATGCAGGAGGCGCTCGAGGAGGCGCTGGGCGCCGCGGGCTACGAGAACTACGAGACCTCCGCGTTCGCGAGGCCGGGGCGTCGCTCGCGCCACAACCTCAACTACTGGCGCTTCGGCGACTACCTCGGCGTGGGCGCCGGCGCGCACTCCAAGCTGTCGTATCCCGACCGCGTGGTGCGCGAGGCGCGCCACCGGCAGCCGAAGGCCTACCAGGACCGCGCGCTCGCCGGCGACGCCGTCCAGGAGATGCACGAGGTCGGGCCGCGCGACCTGCCCTTCGAGTTCGCGATGAACGCGCTGCGCCTCGCCGAGGGCTTCGCGCCCTCGCTCTTCACCGAGCGCACCGGGCTCGCGATCTCCGCCATCGAAGGACCGCTCGCCCGCGCCGAGGCCCTGGGTCTCGTCGAGCGCGACGCCTTCGCGGTCCGCCCCACCCTGCGCGGCCGGCGGTTCCTGAACGACCTGCTGGGCCTCTTCCTCCCCGGGCCGGCCGGCGACACGATCCCGCTCAAACCGGAACGGCCCGGAAAAGGGTAAATTCGGGGGGTCCGAAGGTCGAAGAACCTGCAACCGCCGAAGCCCCAGGCGAAACACCCGCTCACACGAAGAGGAACAGCATCGTGCCGAAGTACACCGAATCCATCCACACCCTCGCGCTCGTCGGCCATGGTGGCGCCGGCAAGACCACGCTCGCCGAGGCCCTCCTCTTCAAGTCCGGCGCCATCGCGGCACCGGGCAGCGTCGAGAAGGGCACGACCGTCTGCGACTTCGACCCCATGGAGAAGGAATACGGGCACTCGCTCTCGTCCTCGCTCGTGAACTTCGGCTGGGAGGAGATGCGCATCCACCTCATCGACACGCCCGGCATGCCCGACTTCGCCGGCCAGTCGATCGCCGCGCTCGCGGCCGTGGAGACGGCGGTGGTGGTCATCAACGCGCAGAACGGCATCGAGCTGAACACGTCGCGCATGATGAAATGGGCGAAGAACCGCGGGCTCTGCCGCATGATCGTCGTGAACAAGATCGACGCGGACAACGTGGACCTGCCGGGCCTGCTGCGCAAGATCCAGGACCACTTCGGCAAGGAATGCCTGCCCATCAACCTGCCGGCCCACGACCGCAAGGACGTGGTCGACTGCTTCTTCACCCCCGACGGGGACGCCGACTTCGTGGGCGTGAAGGCCGCGCACACGGCGATCGTCGAGCAGGTGGTCGAGGTCGACGAGGACCTCATGACCCTCTACCTCGAGCAGGGCGAGGACCTGAAGCCCGAGCAGCTGCACGCGCCGTTCGAGAAGGCGCTGCGCGAGGGGCACCTGGTCCCCGTCTGCTTTACCTCGGCGAAGACCGGCGCGGGCATCCCGCAGTTCCTCGAGATCCTCTCGCGCCTGGCGCCCAACGCGACCGAGGGGAACCCCCCGCCGTTCGTGAAGAGCGACACCACCGAGGGCGAGGAATTCCACGCCGTGCCGGACCGCACGAAGCACGTCCTGGCCCACGTCTTCAAGATCGTCGTGGACCCGTACGTGGGCAAGGTCGCCTTCTTCCGCGTGCACCAGGGCACCATCACGAAGGACTCCCAGCTCTACATCGGCGAGGGCAAGCGCGCCTTCAAGGTGGGCCACCTCTACTCCGTGCAGGGCAAGGAGTACATCGAGGTGAACGAGCTCTTCCCCGGCGACCTGGGCGCCATCGCCAAGGTCGACGAGATCGAGTTCAACGCCGTGCTGCACGACTCCCACGACGAGGACAGCATCCGCCTGCGCTCCCTGGACTTCCCGACGCCGATGCACTCCATCGCCGTGGAGACCAAGAAGAAGGGCGACGAGCAGCGCCTCTTCGACGTGCTGCACAAGCTCGAGATCGAGGACCCGTGCCTGTGGATCGAGCGCCACCCCACCACGCACGAGACGGTGGTGCGCGGGCTGGGCGAGCTGCACATGCGCGTGAAGCTCGAGAAGATGGCCGCGCAGTACAAGCTGGACCTCGCGACCAAGCCGCCCAAGATCCCGTACCGCGAGTCGATCACGAAGAAGGCCGAGGGCCACTGCCGGCACAAGAAGCAGACGGGCGGCGCAGGCCAGTTCGGCGAGGTCTTCCTCAAGGTGGAGCCGCTCGCCCGCGGCAGCGGCTTCGAGTTCGTCGACCAGGTGAAGGGCGGCGTGATCCCGACGGTGTTCATCCCGGCCGTGGAGAAGGGCGTGAAGCAGGCGCTCGACATGGGCGTCATCGCCGGCTACCCGGTCGAGGACATCCGCGTCATCGTCTACGACGGCAAGAGCCACCCCGTGGACTCGAAGGAGATCGCGTTCGTGACCGCCGGCAAGAAGGCGGTGATCGACGCCATCCTCAAGGCCGGCGCCATCATCCTGGAGCCGATCGTCAACATCACCATCACGGCGCCCGACCGCTTCGTGGGCGACATGACGAGCGACATCTCGTCGCGCCGCGGCCAGATCACCGGCACCGAATCCTCCGGCGGCGACCTCATGTCGATCTCCGGGCAGGTGCCGCTTTCCGAGGTGGCCGAGTACCAGTCGCGGCTGCGCTCGGTGACCGGCGGACAGGGCTCCTACCAGATCGAGTTCAGCCACTACGCGATGGTGCCGCCGCAGACCCAGGCGACGCTCACCTCGCAGTTCAAGCTGGAGCGCGAGGAAGACTAGCGGGCGGGGGCAAGCTTCGCGAGGACGCGCGGCACGACGGCCTCGAGCCCGCGCGCCGCCATGCGCTCGAGCGCGGCCGTCCTTTCGTCCGCGGACAGCGCGTCCCACGGGTGCGCACTCCCGGCGGCACCGGCCGTCATCACCGCCTCCGCCTCGAGGGTGGCTTCCTCGCCCAGCACGGCAAGCGTGCCCAGCTCCACCAGGTTCGCGCGCAGGCACGCGAAGGGCGCGACGAAGCCGGGCCCGCCGGCCTCACCCGCCTCCCTCGCGGGCATCGTCGTCTCGCGGTCCACGTAGAACCCCAGGCCTTCCAGGCGCCCGATGCCGATGGCGCCCTCCGCGCTGCGGATGCGCCCCTCGCAGCGGTGCCGCGTGAGGAGCAGCAGGTGCGTGAAGCCCTGCGACAGGAGCAGGGGGCGCACGCGCTCGACCACCTCGCGCAGTCCGCGGTCGCCGGCGACGACGTCCTCATGGAGGTTGCGCACGGCCGGGTCGCGCGAGCGCACGGAAGTGACCGCCAGCCCGGGCACCGCGGCCTTCGCCTGCCGCTCGAGCTCGCGCGCAGTGGCGATGTCGAGGTCGTCGTTGGGCAGCTGCAGCCAGTCCCTGCGGATGCGTTCCGGACCGCTGCCCGCCGACACCGGGCTGCCGACGATCAGCAGCCGGTCGCCGACCAGCGAGAGCGCGGCCAGACGCGGCCCGTCGGGCGCGGTTGGCGCCGCCAGCGCGCACGCGCCGGCAGTGAGCGCCAGCACGCAAAGGAAGGCGCGACGGGTATTCATGGGTCGTTTCCTCCCGCGCTGCCGGACCCGGCCCCGCGGAACGGAGCGCACCGGCCGGGAGCATCGCGCGCCATGCTGCGGCGCACCGCGAAAATATCACGATTTCGCATTGACACGCTTAACGTTCGTTGGCATTTTCGGTCGCTCGACTACACCCGCGGGCCCGCCGCGGCGGCAGTGCCGGTCACCAGGGGGAACGAGCCATGATCGAGATCCGCGACCAGCAGCTTCGCCTGCTTTTCCTCACCCATCTCGTGCGGGAGCTGCAGCGCAGCGCCTCGGAGAACCGCCCGGCGCCGCCGGGCCTGGACGAGGTGCAGCTCGCGGAGCTGCGCGCGCTCAGCACCGACGACCTCGTGCGCCTCTCGGAGATGCAGGAGCCGCGCGTGGCGGTGCAGATCGACGCGGGCTCCTTCGAGCACGGCCTGCGCCAGGTGGACTACATCGGCAAGAGATCGCGGCAGATCGAGCACTTCATCCGCCACGGCGCCACCTCGACGATGCTCACGCGGCTCTTCCGCATCTCGTCGACCGACGTGATCCTCAAGCGCCGGCTCTTCGCGGGCACGCACGAGAAGCTGCGCCGCCCGGCGATGCCGCCGCCGGCGGTGCGCGAGGCGATCCAGAAGCGCTGGTGGGAGATCCGCCGCGGCAGGGAAGCCGACCCCGTGCGCCCGGAGGACTACGAGGCGCTGCACGCCGGCTACCCGACATGCACCTACGCCACCCTGTGGGCGGTGGTGCACGAGTTCGAGAAGTAGCGCCTTGCGCAGGAAAAAGGGGTCAGATCCCTTTTTCCTGCGCAAGTCTAGGCTTGCTGCACGAGCTCCCGGCGCACGAACTCGTGGAAGTGCACCATGCCGTCCTCGTAGGGGGACTGGTACGGCCCGTGCTCCTCGCGCCCCTCCTTCCAGAGGATGCGCCGGCCCTCGGTCATGCGGTCGCAGATGTCCTCGTCCTCGACCGCGGTCTCCTGGTAGGCCTTCTGCTCGGCCTCCACGAACTCGCGCTCGAAGTGGAAGATCTCCTCGGGGTAGTAGAACTCCACCACGTTGCGGCACTTCTCCGGGCCCATCGGGTAGAGCGTGGAGATCACCAGCACGTGCGGGTACCACTCGACCATGATGTTCGGGTAGTAGGTGAGCCAGATCGCGCCGTGGGGAGGCGGCTCGCCGTGGCCGAACTTCAGCACCTGGTCGTGCCACCTGGCGTACACGGCGCTGCCGGGCCGCGCCAGCTGGTTGTTGATGCCCACCGTCTGCACGCTCCACCAGTCGCCGTACTCCCACTTGAGGTCGTCGCAGGTCACGAAGTGGCCCAGGCCCGGGTGGTAGGGCGCGACGTGGTAGTCCTCGAGGTAGACCTCGATGAAGGTCTTCCAGTTGAAGTCGTAGTCGACCACGTCGACCCGGTCGAGGAGGTAGCCCCCGAAGTCGAGGTCCTTCGCGGCGGCCATGCCGGCCAGGTCCTTCGCGATGTCGCGCGGGCCGTTGAAGAGCATGCCGTGCCACTGCTGCAGCTCCTGGCGCGGCAGGTCGAGGCAGGGGTGGTCCGGGAAGTGCGGCGCACCGATGTGCCTGCCCTCGCCGTCGTAGGCCCAGCGGTGGATGGGGCAGGTGATGGTGCCGCCCGGAAGCTGCCCGGCGCCCTTGAGCATCACCGCCTGGCGGTG
>JAABQW010000258.1 GCA_011391275.1 Betaproteobacteria bacterium | reverse complement strand
TACGTGGTCGACCAGATGCAGCGGTTCCGCGGCGGGGAGCGCGCCAACGATTCGAAGTCCGTCATGCGCGCCGTGGCCAAGCGGATGAGCGACAGCGAGATCAAGGCCGTCGCCGAGTACGTGGCGACCCTGACCGGAGGCGCGCAATGAGGCGGGTTGCATGGTGCATGGTGGCGACCCTCGCGCTGGCGGGGCAGCCCGTCCTTGCCGACAGGACCGATGCCGCGAAGGGCCCCGATGGCGCGGGTCACGACTGGTACCGGATGACGCCGGAGCGGGCCGACATCCTCAAGCTGAAGGGCCGGCCGGACCCGGGAAGGGAGGCGTTTCGCGGATGCCGGGGATGCCACAAGTCCGAGGGCGAGGGGCTGATCGACGGCACGTATCCCCGGCTGACCGGGCAGCACGCCAGCGTCATCATCAAGCAGGTGACCGACGTGCGCGCCGGCATCCGGGTCAACCCCAAGATGGAGCCCTTCGCGAGCGACCACGCCATGAGCCGGCAGGAGATCGCGGACATCGCGGCGTTCCTCTCCGCGGCGGAGACGACGAAGGAAAACGGCAAGGGGCCCGATCCCGGCACGAAGGAGGGCAAGGCGCTTTACGAAGGGCGCATGTGCCACACCTGCCACGGCGCGCGGGGGGAAGGGGACCGGATCCAGGCCTATCCCGCGGTCGCCGGGCAGCATTACGGCTACCTGCTGCGCGAAATGGAGCACATCCGCGACCGGACGAGGAGCAATTCGCACCCGAACATGGTGCGGGCGGTTGCGAACCTCTCGCGGCAGCAGCTGGAGGAGATCGCCAACTACCTGTCCCGCCTGCCCGATTTCCGGAAGGCGGCACCTTGAAGGGGAGCACCATGAGAGTCTTCACAATCGCCGCCTTGCTGCTCGCCTCGGCTCCGGGACTGCCCGCGCTCGCGGCGGATGGCGAGGACGTGTATTCGAGCGTGTGCCGGAAGTGCCATCGCACGGGAATCGACGATGCGCCCAAGGCAGGCGACAAGGCCGCCTGGGCGCCGCGCGTCGCGCTCGGCAGGGAGGCGCTCGTGAAGAGCGTGATCGATGGCAAGGGCGCCATGGATCCCCGCGGCGGCAAGCCCGAGCTCACCGACGAGGAGATCCGCGCGGCGGTGGACTACCTCCTCGGGCTGGTGAAGTGACCGTATGCGCACCGGGGCGCTTCGGGTAGGTGGTGGAATGAGCCGGGGAAGCTGCCTATCCGCCGGGCTGCTCGCAGCGATGCTCGCCGCGGGCGGTTGTGCCGGCGTGCCCTCGATGCCGAGTGCCGCGAGGATCTTCTCCAGCTCCGGCACCATCCATGTCGACGTCCCGGCCGCGGCGCCTTCCGCGGCCCCGGCCGGCGTCGCGGGAGGGGCGGTGAGCATCGCGGTCAGGGAGTTCAGCGACGCCCGCGCGGGCTCGCCCGGCCGCAAGGTGGGCAACATCCGCGCGACGGTCAGGGACATGCACGCGACCGAGCTCGCGATCGACCAGGACGTATCGTCCCTGCTGACGGGCGCGGCCAAGAGCCGCCTGGCGGCCGAGGGATTCCGGGTGGTGGGATCCGGGGAACCGGCCGACTTCGTCCTGGATGCCGCGGTCAGGACCTTCTCGCTCGACATCGCCGGCCGCGACGAGCTGGCCATCGTCGCCGATGCCACGCTGCGATCGGGACCGCAGGTGGCCTGGAAAGGCGAGATCACGGAACGGTCCGACCGGTATGCCGGCGTGTCCGGCAACAGCAGTGCCTCGATCGCCGAATACCTCGGGGAAGGCGTTGCGGCGTTCGCCGGGAAGCTAGGCGCGGCCGTGAAGGCGGGAACCGCCGGGGCGCCCGGCCGGCCGGCCGGCACCCGCGCTCCCGAGCCGGCACGCCCCGCGGCACCGACGCCGCAGGCCGCCAGCGAGCCGGCCCGGCCGGCCGCCCGAGAACCCGTCCAGCCGGCCGGCACGGGCCGGTTGTGGGTGCACACGAAGCCGGCGCGGGCGAAGGTCTACATCGACCAGGTGTATTTCGGGCTCTCGCCGCTCAAGGTGGAGTTACCCCCGGGAATCGTCCAGCTTCGCCTCGTGCTGGATGGCTTCCGCACCCTGGACGAGAAGGTCTCCGTGCGGACGGGGGACACCACGGAGGTGGAGGCTTCGCTGGAGAAGTGAGGTAAGGTCCTGGGCTCACCGGGGGCGTCCTCGCCCCCGGCCTTTTTCGGCCCGAGACATGAACGCGACGCGGCGACCCGCCAAAGCCTCCTTTTCATCGCAAGTCACGAAGTGGCAGAAGCGCCACGGCCGCCACGACCTTCCCTGGCAGGCAACGCGCGACCCGTACCGCATCTGGGTCTCGGAGATCATGCTCCAGCAGACCCAGGTGGCCACCGTCATTCCCTATTACGAGCGCTTCGTGGCGCGGTTCCCGGACGTGGGCTCGCTCGCTTCGGCCCCCGTCGACGAGGTGATGCGCCTGTGGAGCGGGCTGGGCTACTACGCCCGCGCGCGCAACCTGCACCGGGCCGCCCGGGTCGTGATGGAACGGCACTCCGGAGAATTTCCCCGGTCGGTGGACGAGGCGCAGGCGTTGCCCGGCATCGGGCGGTCCACGGCCTCGGCCATCGTCGCCTTCTCCACGGGTGCCCCCCACGCGATCCTCGACGGCAACGTGAAGCGGGTGCTCGCCCGGCACTTCGGGATCGAAGGCGCCGCGGATTCGGCACCCGTGATGCGCAGCCTCTGGGCGCTTTCGGAGTCGCTCGTCCCGGCGAAGGGCATCGAGCGGTACACGCAGGGCCTCATGGACCTGGGGGCCACCGTGTGCACCCGCTCGAACCCCGCGTGCGGTCGATGCCCGTTGCGCGCGGGTTGCGTGGCCCTGCGCGACGGGAGGGTCGCCGAGCTGCCGGGGCGCAAGGCCGCCCGGGTCGCGCGGGTGAAGGAGACCGCGATGCTCGTCATCGTCTCGGGCGGCGAGGTGCTCGTCGAGAAGCGCCCCGCCGCAGGCATCTGGGGCGGCCTGTGGAGCCTGCCCGAGTCGGGCGTCGACGCGGACCCTGCCGGGCGGGCGCGCGCCATCACCGGGCTGCGCGTGGACGGGGTTGAGGCGCTCGAGCCCTTCCGCCATGCGTTCACGCACTTCACGCTCGCCGTCACGCCGTGGCTCGTGCGGGTAAAGGGGCGCGCCGCGCGCGCTGGCGAGCCGGGCACGCACTGGCTTCCGCTGCAGGAGGCCCGGGAGGCGGCGCTTCCCGCGCCGGTGAAGGTCCTGCTGGGCCGGCTGGCGCAGCCCGCGCCTAGCCCACGAGCTTCTGCTCGCGCAGGAACCGGTGCAGGATCGCGAGGCGTGCGGCGGGGTCGGTGAGCTCCAGCAGCTTCTGCTTCACCGCCGTGCGCAGGGGCAGGATCTCGGCCAGCCGGAACCCCACCCAGCTCGCGTCGTCGTAGCGGTACGGCTGCGCGAAACGCGACGATCCCAGCGCCTCGACGACCCGGCGCACGAATTCCGCGCTCTGCGCGAGTTCGGGGGCGGGCGCACCGGCCTCGGCCGCGATGCGCTCGATGTCGCCGAGGATGAGTCCCGATCCGATGGTGCGAGTCTCGATGAGCCGGAAGCGTTCGAACCCCTCGGCCTTCACCTTGAGGATGCCCACGGTCTCCATGTCCCACTCCGCGATCCGCGCGAGGCAGCCCACCGGCTCGGGCACCGCGGGCGTGCCCACCTCCGCGCCCTCGCGGATGAGGCACACGCCGAAGCTCGCGTCGTGCTTGAGGCAGGCCTTCGCCATGTCCATGTAGCGCTGCTCGAAGATCCTGAGCGGCAGCCGCATTCCCGGGTAGAGCACCGTCGAGAGCGGGAAGATGGGCACCGTCTCGCGGGGCGCCGGCCCGGCGGCGAGGAGGTTCATGAAAAGCAAGGGCGCCGTCCTATTCCCGGTCGAGGTCGCGGTGCCGGACGATGAGCGGGTACTGCGGGCGCAGGCGCGCGGCGAGGTTTTCGACGAGGTACACCGAGCGGTGGCGCCCGCCGGTGCAGCCGATGGCCACCGTGAGGGCGGCGCGGCGGTCCAGCGTGAAGCGCGGCAGCCAGCGCTCGATGAACCTGTGGATGTCCTCCAGGAAGAGGACGGCCTCGGTCTCGCTCTCGAGGTAGTGGGCCACCTCGGGGTCCTTGCCCGACTTCGGCCGCAGCTGGGGGTCGTAGTAGGGGTTCGGCAGGAAGCGCGCGTCGAAGACGAAGTCCGCGTTGAGCGGCACGCCGCCCTTGAAGCCGAAGGACTCGAGGCTCAGCACCAGCCGCGAGGGGTCGGTGACGAGGAGGTCGTGGACCCAGCCGCGCAGCTGCACGGGCGTGAGCGCGCTCGTGTCGATGTGGTGGCTGATCTCCGCCACCGGCGCGAGGAGGCTTCGCTCCAGGGCGATCGCCTCCTCGAGGGTGCGGCCCTGGGCGGCGAGCGGGTGCGGGCGCCGCGTTTCGGAGAAACGGCGCATGAGGCTCGCGTTGCTCGAGTCCAGGAACAGCAGGCGCACGTCGGTGCCCCTGGCGCGCTCCTCCTCCACGACCTTCGGCAGCATGCCGATGGTGTCCGCGCTGCGCACGTCGGCGCTCACGGCCACGCGCGGCTCGCCGCGCGAGGCGACGTACGAGACGAGGCCGCCGATGAGGTGGGGCGGCAGGTTGTCGACGCAGAAGTAGCCCGAGTCCTCGAGCGCCTTGAGTGCCACGCTCTTGCCGGATCCGGAGACGCCGCTGACGAGGGTCAGCTGCATCAGTGCCCCCCTGTCTCCGGGTCCGGCGGGTCGCCGGCGCGCATGGCGGCCGCCTGGCGCGAGATGAAGTCGCGGGTGGAGTCGATGCCGCGCGTCATCAGGATGTGGTTGCGCACCGCGGCCTCGACCAGCACCGCGAGGTTGCGGCCGGGGGCCACGGTGAGGGTCACCGTGGGGATCTCGACACCCAGCACGCGCCGCGTGCCCGACTTCGTGGAGAGGCGGTCGCGCTCTTCGTAGCGGCCGTCGGCCGGGAACTCGAGGTGGACGATCAGCCGCAGCGCCTTGCGCGGCCGCACCGCGGTCTCGCCGAAGATGGAGCGGATGTTGAGGACGCCCAGGCCGCGCACCTCGAGGAAGTCGCGCAGCATCGGCGGGCATCGCCCCTGCACCGTCTCGGGCCCGATCTGCTGCAGCTCGACGACGTCGTCGGCCACCAGCCCGTGGCCGCGCGAGATGAGCTCGAGGGCCAGCTCGCTCTTGCCGATGGAGGACTCGCCCGTGATGAGGACCCCGATCTCCAGCACGTCGAGGAACACGCCGTGCAGCGATGTCACCTCGCCCAGCTCGCCCTGCAGGTAGGGACGCAGGATGTTGATGACCTGCTGGCTCGTCTCCCGCGCCGTGAGCAGCGGCACCGCGGACTTCGTCGCGGCGCGCTCCAGCGGAACGGGCACGGGAAGGCCGTCGCCGACGACGATGCACAGCGTGTCGCCGCCGGCCAGCCGGTCGAGCATCTCCGTGCGCGCGGCGTCGCTCATGCGCTCGAGGTAGCGCAGCTCGCTCGTGCCGAGCACCTGCACGATGAGCGGGTGGATGAGGTTCAGGTGCCCGATGAGCCCCAGCCCGGGGCGCGAGAGCATCTCGTTGGTGAGCTCGCGGTGGCTCCCCGAGGCGCCCGCGGCCCAGGCGAGCCCCAGGCGCTCGCGCCGGTCCTCAAAGAGCTGCTGAACGCTGAGGCGGGGCATACGGCGACCATTCCGTGAGCAGGCGGCGGGCTGCCTCGATGTCGCCGGCCTGGATCAGCCGCTCGCGCAGGTCGCCGTCGCTGAACATCTGCGCGAGGTCGGAGAGGAGCTCCAGGTGCTGTTCCGTGGCGTGCTCCGGGACGAGCATCGCGAGGACCAGCCGCACCGGCTGGCCGTCGGGGGATTCGAACGGCACCGGCGACTGCGTGCGCACGAAGGCGCAGAGGGTCTCCTTGAGGTTCTTGAGCCGGCCGTGCGGGATCGCGACCCCGTAGCCCAGGCCGGTCGAGCCGAGCTTCTCGCGGTCGAAGAGGCTGTCGAAGACGCGCGCGCGCGGGATCTGGCGCGAGTTCTCGAAGATGAGCCCGATCTGCTCGAAGAGCCGCTTCTTGCTGCTCACGTCGAGGTCGAGCGCGACGTGGGTCGCGGGCAGCAGGGGGGTGAGCCTGTTCATCGGAATGCTCCTCGCGGCAGGGCGCGGGGGATCACGGGGCCGCGCGCTTCGGGGCGGCACCGCGCCGCCCCTCCTCGAACTTGTCCTTGTGCCGGATGATCTGGCGGTCGAGCTTGTCGACCAGGCCGTCGATCGCGGCGTACATGTCCGCGTCGTGGCTCTCCACGTGGATGTCCTTGCCGGAGAGGTGCACGGTCGCCTCGATCTTCTGGTCGAGCTTCTGGACCGACATTATCACCTTCACGTCGATGACCTGCTCGAAATGCCGGTTGATTCGCTCGAGCTTCGAGACGACGTAGTCGCGGATCGCGGGGGTGATCTC
This sequence comes from Betaproteobacteria bacterium, assembly GCA_011391275.1. Lineage (GTDB taxonomy): Bacteria > Pseudomonadota > Gammaproteobacteria > Burkholderiales > Usitatibacteraceae > FEB-7. The sequence continues at coordinate 12,993 of JAABQW010000258.1, read as the reverse complement.
GACATGATGGCCGGTGAGCTGGAGGTTCATCGCGGACTCCTTTCGCGTTTGGTTCAGATGGACTTTCTCATGTTCGCGGGCTGGATGTGCATCGCCTCGCGATACTTCGCCACCGTCCTTCGCGCAACCTGGATTCCCTGCTGCGCGAGGATGTCCGAGATGCGGTGGTCCGACAGGGGCTTCCTTCCGTCCTCGGCCGCCACGAGCTGCTTGATGAGCGCGCGGATGGCGGTGGATGAGCAGGCCCCCCCCGTGTCCGTCGCGACGTGGCTGCCGAAGAAGTACTTCAGCTCGAAGATGCCGCGCGTCGTGAGCATGTACTTCTGGGTCGTCACGCGCGAGATGGTGGATTCGTGCAGGCCGACGGCATCGGCGATCTCGCGCAGCACGAGCGGGCGCATCGCGACCTCGCCGTGCTCGAAGAAGTTCTTCTGGCGGTCGACGATGGCCTGGGTGACGCGCAGGATCGTGTCGAAGCGCTGCTGCACGTTCTTGATGAGCCAGCGAGCCTCCTGGAGCTGCCCGGCGAGGTTCCTGCCGCCGTTGTCGCGCGAGGACTGCAGGAGGTCGGCGTACATCTTGTTGATGCGCAGCCGCGGCATCGCGTCGCGGTTGAGCTGCGCGACCCAGCGGCCGCCGGCCTTGCGCACGGTGACGTCCGGGACGACGTAGCGCACGTCGCCGTCGCCCCAGGAGCGGCCGGGCTTGGGGTCCAGCGTGAGGATGAGGGCGCGCACCTCGCGCAGCTCGTCCTCGGTGACGCCGAGCACGCGCCGCAGCTTGTTGAAGTCGCGCGCGGCCAGCGCGTCGAGGTGGCGCGAGGCCAGCTCGATGGCGCGCTCGCGGTGCGGCGTGGCGGGGTCGAGGGCCTTCAGCTGCAGCGCGAGGCATTCCGCGAGGTCCCTCGCGCCGACGCCCGCGGGCTCCAGGTTCTGCACCTGGCGAAGGGCGATCGAGATCTCCTCGATCTCGAGATCGGCGATTTCCTCCGCGCCGATCTCGAAGAGTTCCCCGGGGCTCGCGGTGAGGTAGCCGTCGCCGTCGAGGTGCGCGATCACCAGGAGCGCGATCCGCTTGTCGCGCTCGCTCATCGCAGTGAGCTGGAGCTGCCGGATCAGCGCCTCCTGCAGCGTGGGCTCGGCCGCGGCGAGCTGCATGAAGTCGTCGTTTTCCTCGTCGTTGCGGCGCGAGCCGCTCACGGGCTCGTCGCCGAAGGAGGCCGCGTCGTCGAGCTGCGTGGCGGGCTCGGCCTCGGTGTTCGGCGCGTCGGGAGGCGGCGCGGGGGGCGGGCCCTCGCCCTCGGCCTCGAGGTCGGAGCGCTCGAGCAGCGGGTTCTCGGCGAGGTAGCGCTCGAGCTCCTGGTTGAGCTCGACCGTCGACAGCTGGAGCAACCGGATAGATTGCTGCAGCTGAGGCGTGAGCGTCAGGTGCTGGGATAGCTTGAGCTGGAGGCTGTGCTTCATGTCGAAAGCCGCGGGGCGAATTCGTGAGTCCGCTAGAGGCGGAAGTTCTCCCCGAGGTAGACCTTTCGTACGTCCTCATTATAGATGATTTCCTCCGGCTTCCCGAAGGCGAGGACGGTTCCCTGGTTGATGATGTAGGCGTGGTCGCAGATGCCGAGAGTCTCCCTCACGTTGTGGTCGGTGATGAGCACGCCGATGCCGCGGCCCTTGAGGAAACGGATGATCTGCTGGATGTCGAGCACCGCGATGGGGTCGACCCCGGCGAAGGGCTCGTCGAGGAGGATGAAGCGCGGGTTCGTGGCGAGCGCTCGCGCGATCTCGACGCGACGGCGCTCGCCGCCGGAGAGCGAGAGCGCCGGGCTCGAGCGCAGGTGGCCGATGTGCAGGTCGTCGAGCAGGTTCTCGAGGCGCGCCTCGATCTCCTCCTCCTCGATGCCCTGCAGCTCGAGAACCGCCTGGATGTTCTGCGCGACGTTCAGGCGCCGGAAGATCGACGCCTCCTGCGGGAGGTACGAGAGCCCCAGCCGCGAGCGGCGGTAGATCGGCAGGTGCGTCACGTCCTGGCCGTCGAGCCGCACGCTGCCCTGGTCGATGGGAACCAGCCCGAGGATCATGTAGAAGCAGGTGGTCTTGCCGGCGCCGTTGGGCCCGAGGAGTCCCACCACTTCGCCGCTTTCGACGGTGAGGGAGACGTCGGACACCACGACGCGCTTCTTGTAGCGCTTCATCAGCGCCTCGGCGCGCAGCACCGAAGGCTTCGCCTCGCTCTTCACGAGCGTGAGGTGCTGGGCGGCGGCGGGGTTCACCGTCACGGCGAGCCGGGACCCTTGTCGGGCTTGAGCGTGACCGGCGGCTGCGCCGGCGCGGCGGCGGCGTCGCCCTGTGCCGCCTTCTTCTGCGGGATGATCGTCGCCTTCACCCGCGACCCGGGCACGGCCGGCGACCCCGGCGGGGCGCCCGTGACCTCGAAGAACTCCTTGGCGCGGTCGTAGGAGATGAAGTCGCCCGTGAGCTCGCCCTGAGAGCTCCTGAGCTTCGCGCCGTTGAAGAGCCTCAACTGGTCGTTGCGGTCGTCGAACTCGGCGCGCTCGGCGGAGCCGTCGATCCAGTCGTCGACCTTGTCGCGCTTCTGGCGGAAGGTCACCGGGCTGCCGGTCGCGACGTACTTGCGGTAGCCCTCCGGGTCCTCGCGCACGACGATCTTCGCCGAGGTGATGCGCATCGTGCCCTGGGTGATGACGACGTTGCCCTCGTAGATGGCTTCCTTCTTCGTGTCGTCGGCCGAGAGCCGGTCGGCGAGCACCTGGATCTCCTTCTCGCGGTCGCCCTTCTCGGCGCGCGCCGGGGGCGCCGCCGCGAGCGCCGCGGCCACGAGCAACAGCGTCGCGGCGACGGGAAAGCGGGTGGAGGATTCGCGCATCAGGGTCGGGGCTTGTAGGTGGCGCGCACGCGATCGAGCTTGAGGAGGCGCGTCTGGTTGTTCAGTTCCAGTCCCGATGCCTCGATGCGGGCCGCGGGGTTCTCCAGCAGCACGGGGCCCGTGGTGCGGACCACGCGGGTGTCCGGAAGGACGAGGAGCCGCTCGGTGGTGAGCCGCGAGGCCTCGTAGCGCTTGTCGGCTTCGCGCACGAGGACCACGTTGCCCTCGAACCAGATCTTGTCGCCGCCCTCGAGCATCCGCCCGGTTTCCGACGAGATCGTCACGCGGGGCTGGCGTGGCTCGAAAGCCTGGAAGTCGATCGCTTCCAGCTGCGCCGACTCGTCGTCCGGGTAATGTACCATCTTGCGCGCGGCCAGGGTGTAGAGGGTCTGGCCGTCCTCCCCGTACTTGCGCGCGCTGAGCTTCTCGACGATGAGGTCGGGGTCGTGGCGCGCCTTCCCGTCGCCGCGCGAGCCCTCCGGCTGCACGAGCTGGTCCAGCCACGCGGTGAGCGCGACCAGGAAGGCGAGCACGCCGAGAGGCAGCCAGGAGGAAGGCCGGACCATCGTCTAGACCCGCGCCCCGCCGGGCCCCCGGGCGCCTTCGAGCGTGCCCTGCGCGCGCATCACGAACTCGCAGAACTCGCGCACCGCGCCCTCGCCGCCGCGGGCGGCGGTGACCAGGTGGGCAAGGGCCTTCACCTCCGCCACGGCGTTCGCGACGGCGACCGCCAGCCCGCAGCGGGCGAGCACGGGAGCGTCGGGAAGGTCGTCGCCCACGAAGGCGCACTGCGAGGCGTCCAGGCCAAGCTTCGCGATAAGCGCCTCGAAATGGGCGACCTTGTCCTCGACGCCGAGGATCACGTGGGGCATGCCCAGCTCCCTCCCGCGCGCGGCCGCGGCCTCCGAGATGCGGCCTGAGAGCAGGCCCGTGGCCACCCCGGAGCGCGCGAGCATCTTGATGCCGTGCCCGTCGAGGGTGTTGAAGACCTTCATCGTCTCGCCCGCGGGGCCGAAGTAGAGGCGGCCGTCGGTCAGCACGCCATCGACGTCGAAGAGGGCGAGGCGTACCGCGCGCGCGCGGGCGATGACGTCGGGCATCGGCGTCAGATGACCCCGGCCCGCAGGAGGTCGTCCACGTGCACGGCGCCGACGAGCCGGCCGCCGTCGTCCACGACGAGGAGCCGGCCGCTCACGTGGTGCGCCTGCATCACCTGCGCGGCCTCGGCGGCGAGCCGCGTGGGGCCTATGGCGCGCGGGTTGCGGGTCATCACGTCGGCCACCTTCATGCCGCGGATGTCCTCGTGCTTCTCGAGCGTGCGGCGCAGGTCGCCGTCCGTGAAAAGGCCCGCGACGCGGCCGCTGTCGTCGACGATCGCGGTCATGCCCAGGCCCTTCTGGCTCATTTCGAGGATGGCCTCCTTGAGCGTGGCGTCCGGGCCCACGCGCGGCAGGCGCTCGCCCGAGTGCATGACGTCCGCGACGTGCAGCAGGAGCTTGCGTCCCAGCGTTCCGCCGGGATGGTGCATCGCGTAGTCGTCCTCGCCGAAGCCGCGCTTCTCCAGCAGCGCCACCGCGAGCGCGTCGCCGAGCGCGAGCGCGGCGGTGGTGCTCGCCGTGGGCGCGAGGTTCATCGGGCACGCCTCCTTCTCCACGGCCGCGTCGAGGTGCACGTCCGCCTCGGTCGCGAGCGTGGACCGGTCCCGGCCGGTGATGGCGATCACCTTCGCGCCGCGGCGCTTGATGAGGGGCAGGATGCGCAGGATCTCTTCGGACTCGCCGGAGTTCGAGATCGCGATCACCACGTCTCCCTCGGCGATCATCCCGACGTCGCCGTGGCTCGCCTCTCCCGGATGCATGAAGAACGCGGGCGTGCCGGTGGAAGCGAGCGTGGAGGCGATCTTCCCGCCGACGTGCCCCGACTTGCCCATGCCCGTGACGACGACGCGCCCCCTGGCGGCGAAGATCGCCGCCACCGCGTCCAGGAAGGGTTTGCCGAGGCGACTCCTCAGGGCGGAAACGGCGGCGGCCTCGATCTCGAGCACCTGCCTGGCAAGCGCGAGGATGCTCTCGTCGTCGGGCACGGGCCGGGGATGGTGTAGATTTGTCACGGGGGAAAGTATAAAGGGATTGCACCCCCCCCGCCGCCCGCAACCACGATGCACGAAGCCCTTCCTCTCGCGCTGATCCTCCTCGGTTCCGCCGTCGCGGTCGTGGTGCTATTCAGGCGCCTTTCGATGCCGGCGATCCTCGGCTACCTCCTCGTCGGGGCCGCCATCGGGCCGGGCGCGCTCGCCCTGGTGTCGACCTCGGAGGACATGCGCTACCTCGCGGAATTCGGGGTCGTGTTCCTCATGTTCTCCGTGGGCCTCGAGTTCAGCCTTCCGCAGCTCATGGCGATGCGGCGAACGGTGTTCGGATTCGGCGGCGCGCAGGTGGCGCTCACGATGATCCTGGCCGCGGTCGTCGCGGTGGCGGGCGGGGAGTCCTGGAAGTCGGGGCTCATCGTGGGCGGCGTGCTCGCGATGTCCTCGACGGCCATCATCTCCAAGGCGCTTTCCGAGCAGGCGCAGCTGCACACGCCGGCCGGCCGCCAGATCATGGGCGTGCTCCTCTTCCAGGACCTCGCGGTGATCCCGCTGCTGGTGCTCATCCCGGCGCTGGCCCTGCCGCCCGAGGCGCTCGCGGAGTCCATCGGCCTCGCCCTGCTGAAGGCCGCCGTCGTGCTGGCGGTCGTCCTCTTCGTGGGGCAGCGCCTGATGCGCCCCCTGTTCCATCTCGTGGCGAAGCAGAAGTCCTCGGAGCTCTTCGTGCTCTTCGTGCTGCTGGTCACGCTGGGGCTCGCCTGGGTGACGGAGCTAGCCGGGCTCTCCCTGGCCCTGGGTGCGTTCCTGGCGGGCATGCTCATCTCCGAGACCGAGTACCGCTACCAGGTCGACGACTACATCAAGCCGTTCAGGGACGTGCTCCTGGGCTTCTTCTTCGTCACCATCGGGATGCTTCTCGACCCCGCGGTGGTGGCCTCGAACTGGCTCATGGTGGGGGCGGTGCTGGTGGCGCTGCTCGCGCTCAAGTTCGTGCTGATCTTCTGGCTGGGGCGGCAGTTCGGCAACGACAAGCCCGTTGCGCTGCGCGCCGCCCTTGCGCTGGCGCCTGCCGGGGAGTTCGGGTTCGTGCTCCTTTCGCTGGCCGGCCGGGAGGCGGCGCTGGACCCGGGCACCCTCCAGGTGGTGCTCGCCGGGGCGCTGCTGTCGATGCTCGCCACGCCCGTGTTGCTGGCCAACTCGGAGCGCATCGTCCTCTACTTCGTGCAGAGCGAGTGGACGCAGCGCGCCATGGCGCTGCACGAGCTGGCCGTGAAGACGATGGCCACGCAGGGCCACGTGATCGTGTGCGGCTACGGCCGCAGCGGCCAGGCGCTGGCGCGCTTCCTCGAGCGCGAGGGCGTGTCCGTCGTCGCGCTGGACGCCGACCCCGAGCGCGTCCGGCAGGCGGCGGCGGCCGGGGACTCCGTCGTCTTCGGCGACGCCTCGCGGCGCGAGGTGCTGGCCGCGGCGGCCCTGTCGCGCGCCATGGCGGTGGTGGTGAGCTTCGCCGACACGCCGAGGGCGCTGAAGATCCTCGCGCACGTGCGCGAGCTGCGCCCGGAGCTGCCGGTGATCGTGCGCACCTGGGACGACACCGACGTGGGCAAGCTCCGCGAGGCGGGCGCGGCCGAGATCGTGGCGGAGGTGGTGGAGGGCTCCCTCATGCTGGCCACGCAGACCATGATGCTGCTGGGCGTGCCGATGAACCGCGTGCTGCGCAGGCTGCGCGAGGTTCGCGCCGAGCGCTACCACCTGATGAGCGGCTTCTTCCCGGGCGCCACCGACACCGAGTCCGACACCGACGCGGCCCAGCCGCGGCTGCGCTCGGTGATGATCGGCCCCAGCGCGGCCTGCGTGGGGCTCACGCTCGAGAGCCTCAACTTCGCGGCCATGGACGTCGAGGTGACGGCGGTGCGCCGGCAGGGCGTGCGCGAGACCAACCCCTCCAAGGGAATGCGGCTTCGCGAGAACGACATCGTCGTCCTGCTGGGCTCGCAGGAGGCGCTGGCCAAGGCCGAGATCCGGCTCCTGCAGGGCTGAAAGCAGACGGCCCGCGCGAGGCGGGCCGTCCGTGCAGCAGGGAAGTCTCGCGCGTCAGAACGTCATGCAGACCGTGTAGCTGATCGCGTCGTCGATGTTGGCCGTCGGGACCGAGGCCGTGCCAAGGCCCGCGTTGTCTTGCTGCGCGCGCATCGAACCGGAAGCGGTGTTCCCGTCGTCCATCTGGATGTCGAGCTGCTTCACGAACTTGCCGAGGATGCTCTTCGAGCAGATCTGGTACGTGCCGCGCATCGGGTTCGTCGCGTTGGCGGCCAAGTTGTCGATCTGGATCTGCGCATTCTGGGCGCTGTTGATTCCAATGCGCCCGCCGCTTGCGTTCTTGGGCACGTACGGGTCGGCATCCGTCATGTCCGTGATCGTGGTGGGGCCGGAGGCCAGGTTCGCAAGCCGCACGTGCTGCCAGAAGAGCGCGGACTCGTCGGCGGCGGTGGTGGTGTTCCAGGCGCCGTCGATGACGCCGTTGCCCTGGAGGCCGGCGGGTGAGCCGGCGAGAGTCGCGCCCGTGATGTGGGTCGTGACCTGGGCATCGTCGCCCGGCAGCGCCCTGAACTTGTCCTGGAACGCGTAGATGTAGGTCGGGATGGTGCGGAAGTCGTTCGCGATGTTCTTCACGCGCGCGCTGTTGATCAGTTCCTGGCCCTTGAGGATGCCCCCGAGGAGCAGGCCGATGATCACGAGCACGATTGCGATCTCGACGAGCGTGAAGCCGGATTGTTGCTTTCTCATGTGTTTCTCCTGTTTGAGGCAGTGACGCTCAGAAGCCGAAGAGGCCGGCAAGCTGGCGCGAATTCGCGATCACCCGCGCAACGAGTCCGAGGAGGAGGCCGGCGCCAAGGATCAGGGCGGCTGCATCGAGGGGCATCAGTTTCGGGGTTTTCATGGTTGACTCCTGAGTGTGGTTGCACCGAAGCCTATGCAACCGCCATGCCACGTTTTGCAAGTTGTTGTTTCAATTAGAATTTGCCTCCTTCCGAGCGTGCGGAAGGGGCATGCCGGCCGGCACGGGTGTCGAAAAGCCGGACACCTGGACCCCACCTGTCCGGGGGTCCGACACCGTGGCGCGAGTCCGGGGCCGTAGGGACCGTGCACCACCTGTGCGATTATCGCGAAGCCACCCTGCCCGACCTCAACTTGTCCCCGACTCCATTCTCTTCCACCCGGCTGGGCAGCTTCCTGCTCGGATCCCGCCGCTGGGTGGTGCTGGCGATGCTCCTCGCGCTGCACGAGGCCCTCATCACGGACCCGGGCGGGGGTTTCCAGCGCGTCTGGCTGCTGGTGCACTTCGGCCTGTTCCTCCTGTGGCAGCCGTTCTTCGAGACGGAGAAGGAGGTCGAGCGGATCGCGATCACCCTGCTTGCCACGATCACCGCGGCGATCCTCTACTTCCTGCCGGGGTGGCTGATCGGCGCGTGGATCTGCGTGCTCATCGGCATCCTGGGCGGCAAGGTGTTCACGCAGCAGGCCGGGCGCCGCGGCTGGTTCTACCTGGTCGCCTTCTTCTATCTGGCGGCGATGATGCTGTTGTGGGCGGTGCCGCGGCTCGTGCTTGGCGAGACGGCGATCCCGGAGCCGGTGGCACTCTTCGCGCAGATGATCCTGCCGCTCACGCTCGCGGCCCTGGTGTTCCTGCCTTTCGACCCCGCCGACGACGACCGGCGGCAGGTCTTCGACTTCTTCTACGCCGTGCTCGTGTTCCAGCTCGTGGTCGTGCTCGCGCTGGGGTCCATCGCGCTGATGCGCTACACGAACGGGGAGTACTTCCCCGCCGCGGGCCTCACGGTGATCGGCTTCGGCGCGACCCTCTTCGTGCTGGCGGTGTTCTGGGGCCCGCGCGAGGGTTTCGGCGGGCTGCGCACCTACCTTTCGCGCTACCTGATGTCGGTCGGGATGCCCTTCGAATCCTGGGTCCGCCGGGTGGCGGAACTGGCGGAGCACGAGCCCGACCCGCAACGCTTCCTCGGCCAGTCGCTCGCGCTGGTGTCGGAGCTGCCTTGGGTCCGGGGCGGGCGATGGAAGACCGAGGACGGGGAGGGCGAGTTCGGGAACGTCTCGAACGACGTCGTGAAGTTCGGCTTCCACGGGCTGGATCTCACGTTCCACACGGAGATCGCGCTTTCGCCCGCGCTCTTCCTGCACATGCGCCTCCTCGCCCAGGTGGTCGGCGAGTTCTACGAGAGCAAGCGCCGCGAGGCGCTCATCCGTCGAAACGCCTACCTGCAGGCCGTGCACGAGACGGGCGCGCGGCTCACGCACGACATCAAGAACCTGCTCCAGTCCCTGTACGCGCTTACCTCGGCCGCGCCGCGCGAGGGGGTGATCGACCCCGCCTACGGCAACCTCCTCCAGCGGCAGCTCCCGCAGCTCACGCGGCGCCTCCAGGCCACGCTGGACCAGCTGCGCTCCCCGCAGGTGGAGACCCGCGAAACCCTGCGACCGGCGCGCGCCTGGTGGGAGGACGTGGAACGCCGCCACGGCGGAGGCGGCCTGCTGCTCGAAGCGACGATCGACGGCTACGTGGCGGTGCCCGCGACCCTGTTCGACGCGTTCCTGGACAACTGCATCGACAATGCGCGCAGCCAGGGCGGCAACGGCGCGCGCATGAAGGCATCCTTCACCGTGCGCGACGGGCACGCGGACCTCGACTTCGAGAACTCGGGGGAAGCCGTGCCGGATTCGGTCGCGCGTTCCCTGTTCCGCGAGCCGATTCCCAACCCGGCAGGCGGCGCGGGCCTCGGCATTGGCCTCTACCAGGTGGCGCGCCTGGCCGCCCAGGCGGGCTACACCGCCGAGATCGCGCACAACGAAACCGGGCGCGTCGTGTTCCGGTTGCGGCCGGGCTGAAAGGCGGCTCACGGCAGCCGGCCGGCCGCGAGCAGGCGGCCCGCGAGCACGGTGACCGGCACCCACGTGAGGATGTCGTCGTACTCGTTGCCCGCCGTGGCCGTCGGCTCGTGCGCGACGAAGGTCCCGTCGCCGTCGAGGTTGCGCCGCTCGTCCGGGCCCCGCGCCGTGCCCTGGGACGCGTTCGCGCCGAGGGACAGGAGCACGAACGCGGCGCGCCGCGTGAGGCGGTTGGCCGCCGGGCCGCAGTCCACCGCGTTCGACGCATCTGCAGCCCCGCAGATCACGAGGTAGCCCGGGGCATCCCCCAGCGCCGCCAGGGTGGCCTGCTGCATGCCGTTGGCGCGCGTGAGGGGATTGGCAATGCCGCCGACGGAGCGCCCGGCACCGAAGACCGCATAGCGAACGCGGTTGGACGTTGTCCCCCAGCCATCGCGCACGTAGCCCTCGGGGTCGAGGGGCGAGAGCCCGATCGTGGCCGCGGGCAGGAATCCATCGTGGAAGGCGGCGCAGTTGCCGTTGCGCGAGTCCCCGCGCGTGGCGAAGCTCTCCTCCCCGCGGCTCGCTGCCGTTGCAGGGCAGGGGAGCCGGCCGTGCGTCGCGGCGAAGCCGAGCAGGGCCTCGCGCGCGTCGTCGAGGATGCGCCGCGTTTCCTCCTGGCGGCGCATCGCCATCTGCGAGGAAAGGGGCACGACGAGGCTGGACGCAAGGATGGTGAGGATCAGCAACACCAGCATCACCTCGAGGAGCGTGAAGGCGCCCTGCCATCGCGTTCGGACCATTGCCGTTGCCCTCAAGGGCCGACAACGACCGTGTCGTTGCGATCGCGCGTGGCGAGTGCGGCCACGCGGTTGAACGACGGGGCTCCGGGGCCCTGCGGATAGGAGAAGTCCACGGTGCACTCCGGCGCGGCGGGGTTGGCGTTCCGGCGCCGCAGGTCCGCATTCACGCCCTCGAGCCACTGGCGCGCGTCCGTGTCCGCCAGCGCGCCGCGCGACTGACGCGCGGATTCGAGAAGAAGAGGGGGGCCTGCCACCAGCACCGCGAAGCGATGGCCCCGCGCGGCGGCGACGTCGGCCTCGCTCGAAACGAAGAGGCAGGTGAGCGCATCGCAGGGCGCCGGGGCGCCGCTCGCGGGTCGGTTCGCGGGCGCCACCGAATAGAAGACATGGCGCTTCCAGGCGCTCCACCATGTGTAGCGCGAGAGGCTTGTCGTCCCGCCATTCGCGTCGGCGATGCGGCATCCCGCCGGCCAGCCCGCCTGCATGGCGCCGCCACTGTCCCTGCCCGTCGCGAGGAACGGCGTGTCCGGCACGCGACCGAAGAGCACCCCCGGGGCTTCCGAGCCGCGCAGTGCCGGGTCGGCATCGAGAGCGCGGCACAGGGGCGCGGCCCAGGGCAGGCGGCCTCTGTTTTCCGCGCGAGTCGCGTAACCGCGAAGGCAAGCGGCAACCTCCTCGGCCACGCGCCGCATCACGCGCGGCATCAGGTCGTCGTAGGAGATGACCGCCAGCCGGTCGTTCACCCAGATTGTCCCGCCGTGGTCGGCGACCTGGCCGCGGATGAAGCCGTCGCGGTTCCTTGCGCGCCCGGTGGCGTCGTTGCGGTCGACGAAGCGGGCGTTGTCCTCGTCGGAAAACGCGGGGCCCGGGGCGCGATCAAGATAGTTGAGCGGGTTGCACTTCGGCGTGAGCGTGGGCGGCTGCGTGAGGCAGTGGCCGGCCTCGTTGCAGGTGCCGCCATCGCAGGTGCGGACCTGCGTGCCGGGTGGCGAGCCGGTGCCGGACCAGCGCGCGAGCGGCGGCCCGGGCGCGAGGATCACGGCGACGGCGCCACCCTGGCCCGGCTCGTAAGGGCTGGCGGATGTGCCGTCGTGGATCACGGTGCCGGCGGCGTCCCGGACGGTGATCGTGCCCAGCGCCGCCTCGGGGCCCATGTCGATGCAGGTGGGGCTCACCGTGCAGTTGAGCAGGCCCTTGTGCTTGCTCGACACCGCGTACCACAGGCGCTCGCCGGACGCGTCGCGAAGGTCCGGCAGCCCCAGTGTCTTCCACGGCAGCCGCCCGAGGCGCTGCCATTGGCCCGTTTCGCCCGTCATCGACCCGCAGGTGGACTCGGCCCAGCCGTCGTCGTCGAGGTCGGGGCAGGGGAGGTAGCCCGGGCCGACGATCTCGTCCACGGCGCGGCTCGTGGCATGGGCGATCAGTGCTTCGCGCGCGGTGGAGAGGGCATGGTCGGTGACGGCTGCCCTTCTCGGGCCGGTGGCGCTCCTGGCGATTGCGGTGGTGAGCGCGGCCACCAGGGCGAGGGCGAGGAGGGTGGCTATGGCGGCAAGGGCGGCGCCTTGCTGGCGGGAAGGCAGGAGCATGGAAGAACTCCGGGCGATGGATGCGTCGCCTGAGTCTTCCCGAGGCCGATGCCGGACGCTCCCCGGAATCCCTTGCGGGCCAGGGGCGATACCGCTTGACGTGCGCGAACGCCCTACGGGCAGTTGTTCGCCGGAACGGCCCCGGGGGCGACGCAGTCGGGAGAGCCCACCGGACAGCTCCTGATCGCTCCTATGAGGAACTGCGAGGACGTGACCCCTGTGGCCGTGTCCCGGGACTCGACATACACCTCCGTGAAGTCCCCCCCCGGATTCAGCGTGTTGAAATTCGCGAGGACGTCGCCCGTGCGGCAGGCGACTCTCGGTATCTGCACCCAGGAGCCACCGATCTTGAAATAGAACAACACGCGCTCGGAATCGCCCAGCTGCGTCCCGAAATCGACGAGCGTGATGCCGAGGTACCGCCCGGGATTGTCGAACGCGAAGTAGAGGCCTTCGCCGGTCTGGCTGTTGATCGTGGCATAGGTGTTGGCGGTGAGGCCCGCGCCGATCGAGCCGATGCCCGTCCCGGACACGCCTTGTCCGAACGACACCTCCCTTGCCGATGATCCGGCGGCGGCGACCGCGAAGGTGCCGAAATCGAGAAAGGTCCGCTCGGTGCTCGCGTTGGTGGACGGGTCGGGGGTGTAGCCGAGGATAGCGGCGAGATCCGCGGCGCTGAATGTTGCGCCCGAAATTGGTGATCCCCAATCCCGAGCAGCCAACTTCGCCGCGTTCACTACCTCGAAAATCGATT
>JAABQW010000257.1 GCA_011391275.1 Betaproteobacteria bacterium | reverse complement strand
CATCGGGTCGGCGTGCGGCTTCCTGCGCTCCACCGTGTCGCCGGATACGACCACGCCGAAGAAGCGCCGCAACCCCGTGAGCTCGAGGAGCGGCTCGGTGAAGCGCCCCGCCTTGTTGGTGACCACGCCCATCGCGATGCCGGCGCGCTCCAGCGCCTCCAGCCCGCCGACCACGCCGGGGTAGGGCCGCGACCGGTCCGCGATGCCGGCGATGTAGTGCCGCTCGAAGCTCTCCATCGCGCGGCGGCGGTCCGCTTCGGACCCGCCGCCGGTCGCCTCGAAGCACCGGTTCACCAGGTTCACGACGCCCTTGCCGATGTAGTCGCGGATCCCGTCCTCGGGAAGGGGCGGGCGCCCGAGATCGGCGAGCATGCGGTTGGCGGCTGCCGCGAGGTCCTGGGCGGTGTCGACGAGCGTGCCGTCGAGGTCGAAGAGCGCGGCGCGGTAGCGCCCATGCAGCACGGCCGCCATCGTCACGCCCCCGCGAGCGCCTCGCGCAGCCGGCGGATCGCCGCCGCGCGATCCTTCTCGCCGAACACGGCGGAACCCGCGACGAAGGTGTCCGCGCCCGCCCTGGCGACCGCGGCGATGTTGTCCGCCTTCACGCCGCCGTCGACCTCCAGCCAGATGTCGCGGCCGCTCTCGTCGATGCGCCGGCGCGCCTCGCGGATCTTGGGCAGCGCCGAGGCGATGAAGGACTGGCCGCCGAATCCCGGGTTCACGCTCATGATCAGGATGAGGTCGACCTTGTCCATCACGTGGTCCAGCCACGCGAGCGGCGTGGCCGGGTTGAACACGAGGCCGGCCTTGCAGCCCTGGTCGCGGATGAGCGAGAGGGTGCGGTCCACGTGCTCGCTCGCCTCCGGGTGGAAGCTGATGATCGAGGCGCCGGCCTTCGCGAAGTCGGGGACGATGCGGTCCACGGGCTTCACCATCAGGTGCACGTCGATGGGCACGCTGCAGTGGGGCTTGAGCGCCTCGCAGACGAGCGGCCCGACGGTCAGGTTGGGGACGTAGTGGTTGTCCATCACGTCGAAGTGCATGAGGTCGGCGCCCCCCGCGATGACGTCCTTCACCTCGTCGCCGAGGCGTGCGAAGTCGGCGGAAAGCAGGCTCGGCGCGATGCGGTACATGGCGGTCTTCCAGTGGCGTTCGGATGGGCAAATTCTACGCGATTCCCCTCGGCGTTTCGCCTCCCGGTTTCCTGCTAACATCGATTCCATGCCCGATCCGAAACGCTACGTGATCGCCGTCACGGCGCACTCGACCTACCTCCCCGACCAGTCGGACGAGGAGGACGACCGTTACGTGTTCGCCTACACGATCCGCATCACCAACACCGGGACCGTGACCGCGCAGGTCGTGAGCCGCCACTGGATCATCACCGACGCCGACAACCAGGTGCAGGAAGTGCGCGGCATGGGCGTGGTTGGCGAGCAGCCGGTACTCAAGCCCGGTGACACGTTCGAGTATTCAAGCGGCTCGTCGATCCCGACGGCCGTGGGCACCATGCGCGGAACCTACCAGCTGGTCGCGGAGGACGGCACGCGCTTCGAGGCGCCGATTCCGGAATTCGCGCTGAGCGTTCCGCGCGTCCTGCACTAGCCGCGCGGCGGCTCGTCGCTGCCGTCCCCGGTTTCCTCGCCCGGCCGGGCCTTGGGCTTGCGCGGAATCGTCCACCACACGATGCCGATGGCGATCGCGAGCGCCGCCGCTATTTCGAGAAATACCCAGCCCATTCACGCCTCCCCGGAATCCTGCGGTGCCAGGCACGGTGCCTGACGCCGCCATTTTCTCACGACCCTTCCGCTATACTCGGCCCGATGCCGCAAGCCGCCATGCTTCTCCCCGCTCCGCGCGCACGCGCCGCCTTCGCGCTCGCCGTGTCGCTGCTGGCCACCGCCTGCGCGACGGCGCCCGAGCCGGTCGCGATGAAGGCGCCCGAGCCCCTCATCTGCCCGCCCGCCGAGAAGCCCGTCTGCCCGCCGGCCAAGCCCGCGCCATCGCCCACGCCATCGCCGGCTCCCGTTCCCGAGGTGGAGTACCGGGGGCGCCTTGCGCCGGCCTCGTGGATGGACCTGCCGGACTGGGGCCGCGAGTCGTTGCGCGACTCGCTCGTCGCCTTCGTGAGGGGCTGCGCCGCGCTGGCGAAGCAGCCGGCGTGGCAAGCCGTCTGCGCCGATGCGTCGGCATTGCCGCCCAGGAGTTCCGACCGCGACATCGCCGCGTTCTTCGAGTCCCGTTTCGACCCCCACCAGGTGGTCAATGCCGACGAGTCGACATCGGGAATGGTGACTGGCTACTACGAGCCGCTGCTGCGCGGCAACCGCACGCGCACGGCCAAGTACCGCTACCCGCTCTACGCGGTGCCGCAGGACCTGCTCGTGATCGACCTCTCTTCGGTCTACCCGGACCTCAAGCACAAGCGCCTGCGCGGCCGCGTCGAGGGCAACCGCGTGGTGCCGTACCTGGCGCGCGGCGACATCGAGACCGATCCGGCTCCCCTGAAGGGCCTCGAGATCGCGTGGGTCGACGACGCGGTCGAGCTCTTCTTCCTGCACATCCAGGGTTCCGGGCAGGTCCAGCTGGAGAACGGCGAGCGCGTGCGCGTGGGCTACGCGGAGCAGAACGGGCACCCCTTCCGCTCCCTCGGGCGGCTCCTCATCCAGCGCGGCGAGCTGCCGCCGGAGCGCGCCTCCATGCAGGGGATCAAGGACTGGGCGCGCCGCCACCCGGCCAAGGTGCAGCGCTACCTGAACGAGAACCCGAGCTTCGTGTTCTTCCGGGAGCTGCCCGGCGACCTTCCCGGCCCGATCGGCTCGCTCGGCGTGCCGCTCACCGCCGAACGCTCGATCGCCGTCGACCCGCGCGTGGTCCCGCTGGGCGTGCCCGTCTACCTCGCCACCACGTGGCCCAATTCCCCGCAGATCCTGAACCGCCTCATGGTGGCCCAGGACACGGGCGGCGCCATCAACGGCGGCGTGCGCGCGGACTTCTTCTGGGGCTTCGGGGATAGCGCCGGCAACCAGGCCGGCAAGATGCGCCAGGCCGGGCGCATGTGGGTGCTGCTGCCGAAGGGCTACACGCCGCCTTCCACGGTCCAGGCGGCCGCCGGGACCTGACGCGCGCCGCGCGCGGGCCCCTCCCGGTTACTTGGCGGCCTTCGCGTCCGCGAGCCGCTTCTCGAAGGTCGCCATGGGGATCGCCCCCGGCACGCGCTCGCCGTCCTCGAAGAAGATGGTCGGCGTGCCGGTGATGCGCTTGTCGCGACCGAAGGCGAGGACCTTTTCGATCGGCGTGTCGCACTTCGCGGGCCCCGTGGGCTGCGTGTCCTTGATCATGAGGTCCATCCAGGCCTTGGTGCGGTCGGGTGCGCACCAGATGGCCTTCGACTTGTCGGTCGAATCCTGCGACAGGATCGGGTAAAGGAAGGTGTAGACCGTGATGTCGGTGACATTCACGAGCTCGCGCTCGAAGCGCTTGCAGTAGCCGCAGTTGGGGTCGGCGAAGATGGCGATGCGCCGCGAGCCGTTGCCGCGCACGATCTTGATGGCCGATTCCAGCGGCAGGCTGTCGAACTTGATCGCGGAGAGCTTGCGCATCCGCGCCTCGGTCACGTTCTCGCGCGACTTCGTGTCGATAAGCGAGCCCAGCAGGAGAAAGGTGGTCTTCTCGTCCGTGTAGAAGATCTCGCCGCCGCCGGACACCTCGAGCAGGCCGCCGTAGCCGCTCTTGCGCAACGACTCGATCTGGGCCTCGGGGAACTTCTTGCGCAGTTCGGCGCGGATGCGGTCGAGATCCTGCGCGGCGGCGGGGAGGCCGATGACCAGGGCGACAAGGGTGGCGAACAGGCTGGCGGGGAGTCTCATGGGGGGCTCGATGGTTCCGGGATTGGGCCGCGGCCCGGCGGGGAAGTTCCCCGGGCGGGCCCGGCCGCGATTATCGCATTGCGTGCGCCGCGAGGAGCCGCTTGGCCCAGGGGGTGGCGTCGACCGCCCGCAACCCGGCGTTTCGCGCCATGCCGGCCAGGCGCGCGTCGATGCCGAAGAGCCATTCGAGGCGGTCGGTGACGAACTGCATGGCGTCCACGTCCGCGCGCCGCGACCGCTCGTGACGGCGCAGCAGGCCGAAATCGCCGGGACGTTCAAGTGGCGAGCGGGACCCCAGCGTGCGCGCGAGGCCCGCTGCGTCCTGGAACCCGAGGTTCACTCCCTGCCCGGCAAGCGGGTGCACGCCGTGGGCGGCATCCCCCACGAGCACGGCGCCGGGCACCGCGATGCGCGGCACGCGCACCAGGCGCAGCGGGAAGCACGCCACCTCCGAGTCCGGCGCGAGGTCCCCCAGCGCGGCCCCGCCGGCATCGCGAACGCGCTCCGCAAGAACCGCGGGGTCGACCGCGGCGAGCTCATCGGCCAGCCCGTCGCGCGCCGACCAGACGATCGAGATGCGGTCTCCCGGCAGCGGCAGCCACGCCAGGATGCCGTCGGGCCTGAACCACTGCCGCGCCGTGCCCGCGTGCGGCTTCTCGCAACGGAAGTGGGCGACGACCGCGGTCTCCGGGTAGCGCTTGGCGTGCGCGGCGAGGCCCAGCTCGCGACGCACCCGCGAGTCTGCGCCGTCCGCGCCCACCAGCAGGTCCGCCTCGACCACCGTCCCGTCCTCCAGCTCGGCCCGCGAGCCGCCGGGGCTCGCCGCGACGCCGCGAAGCGCCGAATTCGCCCGGATCGTCGCTCCCCGCTCGCTGGCCGAAGCCTCGATCGCGCGCGCCATGCGGTTGCCCTCGGCGATCCAGGCGAGCGGCCGCCCCCCCGGCGCGGCGAACTCGAGGCGGCTCGCGCCGTCGTCGCCGAATACCTCCATGCGCTCCACGGCGGCGATCCGGTCTGCGGGCATGCGCGGCCACGCGCCGATCTCGCGCAGGAACGCCCGCGTGCCCTCGCTCAACGCGAAGACGCGGATGTCGAACCCTTCGGGATCCGCGGCGGGCCGCGGCGGGCCGCCCTCCAGCACCGTTACTTCGTCCGCGCAGGCCGCCGCGAAGGCGAGGCCCACCGCACCCCCGCCCACGACGACGACGCGGCCGCGGGCCGACGGGCGCGCGCTCACTGCGAGGGCGCCCCGTGGATCATGCGGCCGGCGAGCCAGCGCCGCGCGGGAGGCACGAGGTCGAGCAGCGTGAGGGCCGCTCCCCGGCCCCAGGTCGGCAGCCGCCGACCATCCATGAAGGCGCCGACGAGGAAATCGGTGAACGCGACCCCGCGCCCGGCGTCCCGGCGCCGCGCGCCGCGATAGGCCTCGAGCACTGCGGCGGAGCCCGGGTCGCCCGACGGATCGGCCGCGAGGATCGCCGCGAGCGCGGCCGCGTCGCGAAGGCCGATGTTGAGTCCCTGGCCGGCGATGGGGTGCATCGCCTGCGCGGCATTGCCCGAGATGACCGTGCGCAGCGCGATCGTCGAGTTGATGGTCCGAAGCCGCAGCGGGAACGCGGCGCGCGGGCCCGCGGCGACAAAGCGCCCGGCGCGGTCGCCGAAATGAACCTGCAGCTCCGCGAGGAACGCCGCGTCGTCCAGCGCGAGGAGGCGATCCGCTTCCGCCGGCGTCGCCGTCCATACCAGCGAATGGCGGTCCCCGACCGGCAGAAGCGCCACCGGCCCTTTCGGCGTGAACCGCTCGTAGGCGCGGCCGCGATGCGGCCGGTCCGCCTGCACCGGCCCGGTGACCGCGACCTGGCCGTAGTCCTTCTCGGCGTAGGCGAGCCCCGGGATGCGCCGTGCGTTGGCGCCGCCGTCGGCAAGCACGAGGAGCCGCGCCTCGACGGCCTCGCCGCCGGCCAGGCGCAGCGTCGCCGCCTCCGTGCCGAGCTCGATCGCCTCGCAGGGTGTGCCCCAGGAGACCGTCGCGCCCAGCTCGCCGAGGCGGCGGCCGAGCGTCTCCTCGAGCAGCGCGTAGGAAACGGTGTAGCCGAGCGCCTCGAGCCCCTGGTCGGCGGCGGTGATGAGCGTGCGCCCGGGCCCGCCCTTCTGCGAGACGTGGATGTCGGCGATGGGCGTCGCCCCGGCCGCGGGCCAGCCGCCGGCCCGCTCGAGGCATTCGCGGCTCGACTGCGAAAGGGCGAGCGTGCGCGCGTCGCGGGAGGGTGCCTCGCGGGCTTCCAGCACGCGCACCGACCGGCCGCCCGGGGCGAGGAGTGCCGCGAGCGCGGCCCCCACGGGCCCCGCTCCCACGATCGCGACGTCGACGCGGCCCAAGGGACCCGGGCTAGCCGCGGACCGCGGCCTCGACATCCGCCACGCGCTTCGGGCAGGCGGCCGTGAGGTTCTCGCGGCCCTTCGCGGTGACGAGGATGTCGTCCTCGATGCGCACGCCGATGTTCCAGAAGTGCTTCGGCACGTTGTCGGCGGGGCGGATGTAGCAGCCGGGCTCCACGGTGAGGACCATGCCGGGCTGGAGCTTCCTCCACTTGCCCTTGCGCATGTAATCGCCCGCGTCGTGCACGTCGAGGCCCAGCCAGTGCCCGGTGCGGTGCATGTAGAACTGCTTGTAGGTCTCGTCGGCCAACACCTTGTCGACGCTGCCCTTGCAGAGCTTCATGTCGATGAAGCCGCGCACCAGCACGCGCGTGGCGGCGTCGTGGTAGTCGATGAATGACGCGCCCGGTTTCACGGCCTTGATGGCCGCCTCCTGCGCCGCGAGCACCAGCTCGTAGACGTCCTTCTGCGCCGCGCCGAACCTGCCGTCCACCGGGAAGGTGCGCGTGATGTCTGCCGCGTAGCTGTCGAGCTCGCATCCGGCGTCGATGAGCAGGAGGTCGCCCTTCTTCAGTTCCGCCGTGTTCTCGCGGTAGTGCAGCACGCAGGCGTTGGCGCCGGCGGCGACTATCGAGCCGTAGGCGGGCGAGCGGGCGCCGTGGCGGCAGAACTCGTGCAGAAGTTCCGCCTCGATCTCGTACTCGCGCCTTCCCGGCTGCGCGACCTGCATCGCACGCACGTGGGCGGCGCTCGAGATCTCCCCGGCGCGACGCATGATCGCGATCTCGTGCGCGTCCTTGAAGAGGCGCATGTCGTTCACCGCGGCGCGCACGTCGCGGATCTCGGCCGGGGCGGAGACGCCGGTGCGCACCCTGGCGCGCACCGCGTTGAGCCATCCGGTGACGCGCGCGTCCCACTGGGAGTCGGCGCCGACGGGCGTGTGGATGACCGGCTGGTCCGCGATGAGCTCGGGGATCAGCGTGTCCAGCTCCCCGATGGCGTGCGCGCGGTCGAAGCCGAACGCCTGCCGCGCGAGCTCGGGCCCGTAGCGGAACCCGTCCCAGATCTCGCGCTCGAGGTTCTTCTCGCGGCAGAAGAGGATCTCGCGCGGCTTCTTCCCCAGCACGATCACCAGGACCGCCTCGGGCTCGCGGAAACCGGTGAGGTAGTAGAAGCCGCTGTCCCACCGGTAGTCGTAGTGGGAGTCGGCATTGCGGGTGCGCTCGGGCGCGGTCGGCAGGATCACCACGCCTTCGCCCAGCGTCCGGGCGAGGCTCGTGCGGCGGTTGCGGAACGGCTTGGTCTGGTGGGGGTTTTCGAGCTTCATGGAAGTCCGTGGCGGGCGCGCGCGCGAAGGCGCCGCGAGGCCGCCGATTCTACCGGGATTCCGGGGGGCGGGCCGCGTAGGCGCGCATGAGGGCGGCGAGCTCGGCCTGCCCCTCCGCCTCGAGCGCTTCGGCCACGCCCGCCACGTCGTCCGGCGCGCGGTTCTGCGAGAGCTTGAACTTGCCCTCGAGCCGCTCTACGGCGACCTCGAACCCGACGATCGCCGCGAGGAGCCTGGGCGTGAAGTCCGCGGGAAGCCCCTCCATGCGCCAGGGAGCGGGCCGGCCGTCCTCGTAGGCACGCGAGAGGCGGTCGAGCAGCGTGGGCAGTTCCGCGGCCGGCAGCAGGCGCGCCGGGCCGCGCGCGTGCACCGTCGCGTAGTTCCAGGTCGGAACGCTGGGGTGATGGGCGTACCAGCCCGGGGAGACGTACGCGTGCGGGCCGCTGAAGATCGCGAGCGCCTCGCCGGCCGCCTCCAGTTCCTCCCAATGCGCGTTGGCGCGCGCCATGTGCCCAAGGAGCCGCAGCCGCCCGCCGTCGCCGCGCTCGAGCAGGAACGGCACGTGGCTCACGGAGAGGCCGGCGGTGCCGGCGGTGACCAGCGTGCCGAAGGCGTTCGCCTCCACGAATCGCTCGAGGGTGGCGGAGTCGTCGACGCGGAAGTGGCGCGGGATGTAGAAGGTCATCGCGAGAGCCTCGCGTCCAGTTCGGCAAGCTGCGCGGGCGTGCCGAGGTTTTCCCAGGCCCCCTCGAACCGCTCGCCCGTGACCCGCCCCTCGTCGACGAACCGGTACGCCCAGGGAAAGAGCTTCAGGTGCGAGCCCGCCGGGATGTCCGCAAAGAGAGCGGGATGGAACACCGCGATGTTGGCATAGGTGAGGCGCGGCCCGTCGCGACGCACGCGCCCGTTCGCGAGCCCCATGTCGCCGGCCGGGTGCCAGGGCGGGTTGTCGACGAGGACGAAGTGCGCGGCGCGGCGGCCCGGGTCGGCCGCGATTTCGCGGGCCGCCTCCGCGAGCCGCGAGAAGTCGTAGTCCGTGTAGATGTCGCCGCTCACCACGACGAACGGCTGCGTGCCGAGCAGCTCCAGGGCATTGGCGATGCCGCCCGCCGTCTCGAGCGCCGTGCCCTCGCGCGACCAGGAGATGTCCAGCCCCCAGCGCGCGCCGTCGCCGACCGCGGCCTCGAGCTGCCCGCCCAGGTGCGCGTGGTTGATCACCACCCGCCGGATGCCGCCGGCCGCCAGGCGCCCGAGCTGCCAGTCGATGAGCGCCTTCCCGCCGACGGGGAGCAGCGGCTTGGGCGTCGCATCGGTGAGCGGGCGCATGCGCTCGCCGCGGCCGGCCGCGAGGATGAATGCGCTGGGCGCCATGGGGCCGGCCGCTTCCGCCTCAGGAGGTGCGGCCCGCGACGGGCTGCACGTCTTCCAGCCGGTCGAGGAGCCGCGCGAGCGGGGCCAGCTCGCGGTAGCGCGCACAGGCGTGCCGCACGTACCCGAGGAAGCGCGGGGTGTCGCCGAGGTAGCCGGGCTTGCCGTCGCGGTAGTGGATGCGCGCGAAGATGCCGAGCACCTTCAGGTGGCGCTGCAGCCCCATCCACTCGACGTCGCGCCAGAAGTCCCCGAAGTCGGCGCGCACGGGCAGCCCGCGCCGGCGCGCGGCCTCCCAGTAGCGGATCGTCCCGTCGAGCACGCGATCCTCCTCCCAGCTCACGAAGGCGTCGCGCCAGAGGGAAGCGACGTCGTAGCTGATCGGGCCGTGCACGGCGTCCTGGAAGTCGAGCACGCCCGGGTTGGGCTCGGACACCATGAGGTTGCGCGGCATGAAGTCACGGTGCACGAAGACGCGCGGCTCCGCGAGGTTGGAGGCCAGGATGAGCGCGAAGACCTTCTCCAGGTCCCCGGCCGCCTCGGCGTCCAGCGTCACCCCGAGGTGGCGGCCGATGTACCAGTCGGGGAAGAGCGAGAGCTCGCGGCGCAGCAGCGCCTCGTCGTAGGGCGGCAGCTCCCCCTCGCGGCTCGCCGCCTGCCAGTCGACCAGCGCGGCCGTCGCGTCGCGGAAGAGGCGATCCTCGTTCGTGCCGTCGAAGGCCTGCAGGTAGGTGCGGGCGCCGAGGTCCGAGAGAAGCAGGAAGCCCTGCGCGAGGTCCTGCGCGACGATTTCCGGGACGTGCACGCCGGCCCCGCGCATGAGCGAGGCGACCTTCACGAAGGGCCGGCAGTCCTCGCTTTCGGGCGGCGCGTCCATCGCGACCCAGGTGCGCCCTTCCGAGGCAACGCGGAAATAGCGCCGGAAGCTCGCGTCGGCGCTCGCGGGCTCCAGCGTGAAGGCTTGCCCGCCGAGGGCTCGGCGTAGCCAGGCGTCGAGCGCCTCGAGACGGTCCATGGGGCGTGAAGCGGGGCGGCTTTCGCGTGTATTCTTGCCGATTCTAGCATCGCGCCCCCCCCACTTCCGCCCGATGGTCCGCCGCTGCCTCACGCTCGTCGTCGCCTGCGCGTGCGCCTTGCCAGCCGCAGCCGGCGAGGGCGTACCCCTGAGGCTCGACCGGCGGCTCGCCCCGCCGCCGCCGCGCGTCGACCGCGACGCCGTGCGCTTCCTCTCCGCCGACCGCATCACCGCCGACGAGGCGCGCACCGTCACCGCCACGGGCGACGTCTCGCTGCGCCAGCGCGGCGCGATCATCACGGCCGACCACCTGGAGTACTCGGCGGCGACCGACACGGCGGTGGCCACCGGCAACGTGCGCCTCGAGCGCGACGGCAGCACCGCCACGGGCCCGCGGCTCCTGTACCGGGTCGCCGAGGGCACGGGCGAGATGGAAAAGCCCGTCTTCGAGATACCGAAGACCGAGGAGCGGCGCAACGCCTCGCGCGGCAGCGCCGAGGCGGCCATCCTCGAGGGCGAGCAGATGAGCCGGCTGCTTCGCGCCGAGTACACCACCTGCCCCGTGCCGCGCAGCGACTGGGTGCTGCGGGTGAGCGAGCTGGAGCTCGACGGCAAGGCGCAGGTCGGCACGGCCTGGAACTCCTCGGTCTGGTTCTTCGGCGTGCCGATCCTCTACTCGCCCTGGCTCTCCTTCCCGATCGACAACGAGAGGAAGACCGGGTTCCTCGCCCCCACGCTGGGCTCGTCCGGGCGCGGCGGCTTCGAGTTCGCGCTGCCGTGGTACTGGAACATCGCCGAGAACCAGGACGCGACGATCACGCCGAAGATCTTCTCCAAGCGCGGCCTGCAGGTGGGCGGCGAGTACCGCTACCTGCGCCCGGGCTACGCCGGGCAGGCCGACGTCGAGTTCCTTCCCAACGACTCGATCACCGACAGCGACCGCTACTTCCTGGGCTTCAAGCACGTTCACCAGCTCCCGCGAGGCTGGTCCGTGGCGGTGAACGCCCAGGGCGTCTCGGACGACGACTACTTCCGCGACCTGTCGACGCGCATCGCGGCGACCTCGCAGACGAACCTGCCCCGCGACGTGATCCTCGGCTACGGGGACGAGAACTGGACCTTCTCGGCGCGCGCCATCGCCTACCAGACCCTGCAGGACCTGACCGCGCCGGAGCCCGTGGTCGAGCCCTACCGGCAGGTGCCGCAGCTCGTCGTCTCCGGGATCAAGCAGGGCGTGTACGGCACCGACTGGCGCATCGCGGGCGAGCTCACCAATTTCAGCCATCCGGAACTCGTGGACGGCCAGCGCCTGATCGTCTATCCGCAGGCCTCGTTTCCCTTCCGCCGCTCATGGGGCTACCTGACCCCGAAGCTGGGCTTCCACTTCACCCGCTACAACATCCCGGCCAACGAGCTGGGGTTCGAGGACGCCACCCGCAGCGTGCCCATCGCCAGCGTGGACGCCGGGCTCTTCTTCGACCGCCCGTGGGCATTCCGGGGTACCGACTACCTCCAAACGCTCGAGCCCCGCTTCTACTACGTGCGCGTGCCCTACCGCGACCAGTCGAACCTGCCCAATTTCTCGACGGACGAGACGGACTTCGGCGCGAACACGCTGTTCCGCGAGAACCGGTTCATCGGCGGCGACCGCATCGGCGACGCGAACCAGGTCACCCTCGCGGTCACCAGCCGCCTCGTGGAGTCGGGCACTGGCCTGGAGCGGCTCTCGGCCACGCTGGGCCAGATCTACTATCTCGACGCGCAGCGCGTGACGCTGGACCCCGGCACCGCCCCCCGCGAGGACAGCCGCTCGGACCTCGTGGCGCTGGTCTCGGGGCAGGTGAGCCCGTCGTTCTCGCTCGCCGCCGGCCTCGAGTACAGCGCGAGCCGCGGGAGCGCCCGCCACGTCGACGTGGGCGCGCGCTACAACCCGGCGCCCGGCCGCCTCGTGAACGCCGCCTATCGCTACACCCGCGACGAGATCAGGCAGGTCGACCTCTCGGCGCAGTGGCCGGTCTCGCCGTCGCTCTCCCTCGTGGGGCGCTGGAACTGGAGCTTCGACGACAAGAAGCTCATCGAGGGAGTGGCGGGCTTCGAATATAATGCGGGCTGCTGGGAGATCCGCGCGGTCGCGCACCGGTTCATCACCGCGACCCAGCAGGTTTCGACCTCCTTCCAGATCCAGCTCGAGCTCGCGGGCCTTTCGAGGATCGGCATCAACCCGCTCGAGACGCTCAGGCAGAACATTCCCGGCTACCGCCGGTCCGACGAGATCCCGCGATGAACACGCTCCGCCCCCTCCTGCGAACGGTTGCCCTGCTGGCCTCGGCCGCCGCTGCCGTCGCGCTCGCCCAGATGCCGCCCGCCTCGCGGGTCGATACGCGGCTTTCGGCGCCCGCCAGGACCGTCGTTCCCATCGACCGCATCGTGGCGGTCGTGAACGACGACGTCATCACGGCGATCGAGCTCGCCGAGCGCACGCAGCTCGTGGCAGGGCAGCTGCGCCGCGGCGGCGGGCAGGTGCCGCCGGCCGACGCCCTCCAGCGCCAGGTCCTGGAGCGCATGATCAACGACCTCGTCCAGGTCCAGATGGCCCGGGAGACCGGCATCCGCGTGGACGACGCCACGGTGGAGAAGACGGTCCAGCGCATCGCGGACGACAACAGCATGTCCATGACCGCCTTCCGCCAGGCGCTCGAGCGCGACGGCATCCGCTACGCCCGGTTCCGCGAGGACATGAGGAACGAGGTCCTCCTCGCGCGCCTTCGCGAGCGCGAGGTCGAGAACACGGTGGTGGTGACCGACGCGGAGGTGGAAACCGAGCTCGCCCGCGCCGCCAAGGAGCGCGGCGGCGACGCGGAGTTCAACCTGCAGCACATCCTGGTGATGGTGCAGCAGCAGGCCACGCCGGAGCAGATCGAAGTGCGCCGCAGGCGCGCCATGCAGGCGCTGTCGGAGCTGCGCAAGGGCGCGACCTTCGCCGAGATCTCCGCGACCTACTCGGACGCGCCCGACGCCCTCCAGGGCGGCAACCTCGGCTGGCGGGCGGCCGGCCGCCTCCCTTCCCTCTTCCTCGAGACCCTCGAAAGGCTCAAGCCCGGCGAGGTGAGCGACATCCTGAGGAGCCCCAACGGCTTCCACATCGTGAAGCTCCTGGACAGGCGCAGCAAGGAAAAGGCGGCCGCCGTTGCGCAGACGCGCGCCCGCCACATCCTCCTGCGGGCCAAGGAGGGCTCCAACGAGGCCGAGCTGCGCGAGAGCCTCGCCCGCCTGCGCACGCGCATCGCCGCGGGCGAGGATTTCGCCGAGCTGGCCCGCGTGCACTCGGAGGACGGCACCGCCCAGAAGGGCGGGGACCTCGGCTGGATCTCGCCCGGCGAGACCGTGCCGGAATTCGAGCGCGCGATGAACGCGCTGGGCACCGGCGAGATCAGCGCGCCCGTGCAGTCGCCGTTCGGCTGGCACCTCGTGCAGGTCCTCGAGCGCCGGACGGAGGACATGAGCGAGGACCGCCGCAAGCTCGCCGCGCGGCAGACGGTCCGCTCGCGCAAGGCCGACGAGGCCTACCAGGACTGGCTGCGCCAGGCGCGCGACCGCGCCTTCGTCGAGAACCGCCTCGAGGAGCGCTAGGCGCCCGCCGCGGGTGCCGCGCCGCAACATGGAATCCAGGCCCCGCATCGCCGTCACGGCGGGAGAGCCCGCGGGCATCGGGCCCGACCTGTGCGCGATCGCCGCCGCCGGCCCGTTCGACGCGAGGCTGGTCTTCGTCGGCGACCGCGCCGTCATCGCCGATCGCGCGGCGCGGCGCGGACTCTCCTTCGACCTGCCCGACTACCTCCCGGGATCCACGGCCCCGCGATCGCTGCTGCACGTTCCCGCCCCCGCCCCGGTGACCGCCGGGCGGCTCGACCCCGCCAACGGCCGCCACGTGCTCGCCCTCCTCGATCGCGCCATCGACGGCTGCCGCTCGCGGGAGTTCGCCGCGATGGTCACCGCCCCGGTGCAGAAGTCCACCATCAACGACGCGGGCGTGGCCTTCACCGGGCACACGGAGTACCTCGCGGAGCGCACGGGCACCGCGCGCGTCGTGATGATGCTGGTGGGCGGCGGGCTGCGCGTGGCGCTCGCCACCACCCATCTGCCCCTCGCGGCGGTGCCGGGGGCGATCACGCGCGAGGGGCTCGTCGAGACGCTGCGCATCGTCGATCGCGAGCTGCGCGCGCGCTTCGGCATCGACCGCCCGCGCATCCTGGTGGCGGGCCTCAACCCGCACGCCGGCGAGTCCGGCCACCTCGGGCGCGAGGAGATCGACACGATCTCCCCGGCGCTCGAGTCCCTGCGCCGCGAGGGGATGGCGCTCACCGGACCGCTGCCGGCCGACACCCTCTTCACCGCCCGCCTCCTCGAGGGCGCCGACGCGGTGCTCGCGATGTACCACGACCAGGGGCTCCCCGTGCTGAAGCACGCATCCTTCGGGCACGCGGTGAACGTGACGCTCGGCCTGCCCGTGATACGCACCTCGGTCGACCACGGCACCGCGCTGGACCTCGCGGGCAGCGGCGATATCGACGCGGGCAGCATCGGGGCCGCGATCGACCTCGCCATCGACCTCGCGCGCCGCGAGCGGGGACGCGCCGACGCCCATGCTGCCGCGTCCTAAGAAGCGGCTGGGGCAGCACTTCCTCACCGACCGGCATTACCTCGACCGCATCGTCGCCGAGATCGACGCGCGCCCCGGCGAGGCGATGCTCGAGATCGGCCCGGGGCCCGGAGCCCTCACCGAGCGCCTGGCGCCGGTCGTGCAGCCCCTGCACGTGGTCGAGATCGACCGCGACCTGGCCGCCGCGCTGCGTGATCGCTTCGCGCCCGGTCTGGTCGTGGTGCACGAGGGCGACGCGCTGGAATTCGACCTCTCGGAGCTGCCCGAGGGGCTTCGCGTCGTCGGGAATCTCCCTTACAACGTCTCCACGCCGCTGCTCTTCCACGTGGCCGCCTTCGCGCCGCGGATCCGCGACTGCGTCTTCATGCTGCAGAAGGAGGTCGTGGACCGCATGGTCGCCGACCCCGGCACGCCGGACTACGGGCGCCTCTCCGTGATGCTGCAGTACCGGTTCGCGATGTCGCTCGCCTTCCGCGTGCCGCCGGGGGCCTTCACGCCGCCTCCCAAGGTCGACTCGGCGATCGTGCGCATGGAGCCGCTGCGCGAGGGCCGCCGCACCGCGCGCGACGAGGCCCTCTTCACGGCGATCGTCGGGGCCGCGTTCTCGCAGCGTCGCAAGACGCTGCGCAACGCGGCGCGCGCCCTCGTGGACGAGGCGGCATTCGCCCGTGCGGGCGTGGATCCGCAACGCCGCGGGGAGACGCTCTCGGTCGCCGAGTTCACCGATCTCGCCGACGCCGTCGCAGCGGGTTCCCGAGACTGCGCGCCCCCGGGGGCCGGCCGCTAGGCCTTCTGGATGAACTCGATCTTGTAGCCGTCCGGGTCCTCGACGAACGCGATCACGCTGCCGCCATGCTTCATCGGCCCGGCCGGGCGCGTCACCTTCCCGCCGCGCGCCGTCGCCTCCTCGCACGCCTTGTAGGCGTCGGGCACGGCGATGGCGATGTGCCCGAAGGCGTTGCCCATGTCGTAGGACTTCGTTTCCCAGTTGTGCGTGAGTTCGATGACGGCCCCCTGGGACTCGTCGCCGTAGCCCACGAAGGCGAGCGTGAACTTGCCGTCCGGGTAGTCCTTGCGGCGGATGACGTTCATGCCCAGGACCTCGGTGTAGAAGCGGATGGAACGGTCGAGGTCGACGACCCGGATCATGGTGTGCAGGATGCGCATGGCTTTCCTTCAGAAGGAACGGTAGAGATGGTCGCCGGCTTCCAGTTCGTCGCGAAGCCGCCTGAAATCCGGGCATAGCCGGCCTACTTCGGCCCAGAACTCGCGGGAGTGGTTCATGTGCCGCAGGTGGGCGAGTTCGTGGCAGACCACGTAGTCGACGAGCGCCGGCCTCGCCTTCACCAGGCGCCAGGCCAGGCGCACCTCGCGCCGGCTGTTGCAGCTCCCCCAGCGCGAGCTGGCCGACGAGAGCATGACGCGGGGCGGCGCGAGGACCGCGAGCCGCGAGAAGAAGAAGGCGCGCTGCGCGAAGTGGACGAGCGCGCTGCGGCGGTACCAGGCCACCACCGCGCGCCGGATGGCTTCCTCGCCCGTGGCGGGCACCGACACCACCAGCTCGGGGCCCTCCAGCTGCGCCACCGCCCGCCGCTGCATCTGCACGCGAAGCGTGAGCGCCTCGCCCAGGTAAGGCAGGCTCGCGCCGTCTTCCCAGCGCTGCACCGGGACCTGCCGCCCGCGCCAGACGGCGAGCTTGCCCAGCACCCATTTCTCGCTCTCGAGCACCATGCGCTCGACACGCGCGAGCGGCACCGTGAGCGGCGCGCTCACCGTGAGGCCCGAGGCATCGACCTTGAGCCCGATGCCCCGCCGGCCACGGCGGCGCACGAGCGTGTAGCCGAGCGGCTCGCCCGCCAGCTCCAGCGTGCGCGGCTCGCGCGAGGGGGGCTCACGGCCCGGCATAGCGCTCCGGGTTGAGCTTGGCCATCTCGGCCTCGATCCACTCCTCGACCTCGCGCGTGACCGAGACGGCGTCCCGCCCCTTCGTCTCGATGGGCGGGCCGATCACCACCTGCACCGTCCCCGCGTGCTTGCGGAAGGCGTTGCGCCCCCAGAACTCGCCCGCGTTGTGCGCGACCGGCATGATCGGCGTGCCCGTCCTCGTGGCGAGCGTGGCGCCGCCTATGCCGTAGCGCCCGCGCTTGCCCACGCGAACGCGCGTGCCCTCGGGGAAGATCGTCACCCAGAGGCCGTCGGCGATCCGCTGCATTCCCTGCTGCACGATCTGCTCGCGCGCGGCCACGCCGCTCTTGCGGTCGATCGCGATCGAGCGCACCGCGGCGAGCCCCCAGCCGACGAACGGCACCCAGAGGAGCTCGCGCTTGATGATCCAGCACTGGTAGGGAAAGGTCGCCTCGATGAAGAGCGTCTCCCACGCCGACTGGTGCTTGGCCATGATCACCGCGGGCGTCTTCGGCACGTTCTCCCACCCGTGCACCTCGTAGCGGATGCCGCAGGACCACTCGCACCACCCGACCATCCACCGGGCCCACTCGCGCGCCATCCACAGCGCGGCGCGCTTGCCGAAGAGGCCGCTGATCGGCACCCCGATCCCGAAGAACGCCGTGATCGGCACGGCCCCGAGCAGGAAGAGGAGGGAGCGAAGGAAGGTCATTCTTTCGCGGCCACCAGGTGGCGGGACACTTCCGCCAGGTCGGCGAAGACGAGCGTCTTGCGCGGCAGGAGCCCGTTCTCCTTCGTGGCCTTTCCCTTGCCGGTGAGCACGAGGATGGGCTGCCCCCCCACGGCGTCGGCGGCCTGCAGGTCGCGGATCGCGTCGCCCACGCAGGGCACGCCCTTCAGGTCGACGTGGTAGCGCGCCGCGATCTCCTCGAACATGCCCGTCTTCGGCTTCCGGCAGCTGCAGTTCTCCGCGTCGGTGTGCGGGCAGAAGAAGAGCGCGTCGATGCGCCCGCCCTGCCGGAACACCATCTCCATCATCTTGTCGTTCATGGCGTTGAAGGTCGCCATGTCGAAGAGCCCGCGGCCGATGCCCGACTGGTTGGTCGCCACCACGATGCGGAACCCCCCCTGGTGCAGGCGCGCGATGGCCTCGATGGCGCCCGGGATGGGCTGCCACTCGGCCGGCGACTTGATGTAGCGGTCGCTGTCGTGGTTGATCACGCCGTCGCGGTCGAGGATGACGAGCTTCATGGCGCTAGGCGGCGAGCCGCGAGATGTCGGCCACCCGGTTCAGGAGCTTCTCCAGCCCGGTGAGGAGTGCCAGCCGGTTGGCGCGCACCGCGAGGTCCTCCGCGTTCACGAGCACCTTGTCGAAGAAGGCATCGACCGCGCCGCGCACGCCGGCCAGGGCGACGAGGGCGGGCTCGAATCGCGCGCCCGCCACGTGGTCGTCGACCACCGGCGTCATCGCCGCGATCGCCGCGTGCAGGCTGCGCTCCTCGTCCTGGGAGAAGAGCGAGGCGTCGACGCGGCCGGAACGGCCGGACTTGTCGAGGATGTTCTTCACGCGCTTGTTGGCCGCCGCAAGGGCCTCGGACTCGGGCAGCCGGGAGAACGCCACGACGGCTTCAAGCCTCGCGCGAAGCTCGTCGAAGCGCGCGGGGCGCTGGGAGACGACGGCCTCGACCTGGTTGGTGGTGAATCCCAGGTCGCGCAGGTAGCCCCTCAGTCGGTCGTAGACGAAGTCCTCGATCTGCTCCGTCGCCCGCCCCTGGAAGGGGTCGGCGGCCAGGCTCACCAGGTCGTGGAAGCTGATGTCGAGGCCGCGCTCGGCGAGGATGCGGATCACCCCGAGCGCGGCGCGGCGCAGGCCGAACGGGTCCTTGTCCCCCGTGGGAACCTGCCCGATCGAGAAGAGGCCGGCGAGCGCGTCGAGGCGGTCGGCCAGCGCGACCGCGATGCTCACGTCGCCGTCGGGCAGGTGGTCGCCCGCGAAGCGCGGCCAGTAGTGCTGCTCGATGGCGCGCACGACCGAGGGCTCCTCGTCGTCGGCGGCCGCGTAGTACTTGCCCATGATGCCCTGCAGCTCGGGGAACTCGCCCACCATCAGCGTCACGAGGTCGGCCTTGGCGAGTAGCGCGGCGCGGTCGGCGTAGGGCATGCCGGTGGCCCCGCGCGGCAGCTTCATCTGGATTCGGGTGGCGAGCTTGCGCATCCGCTCCACGCGCTCGAGCTGCGTGCCGAGCTTGCCGTGGTAGACGATGGTCGCGAGCTGCTGCACGCGCTCGGCGAGTTTCGTCCTTCGGTCGGTCTCGAAGAAGAAGCGCGCGTCCGCCAGGCGCGGGCGCACCACGCGCTCGTTGCCCTGGACGATCCGCGACGGATCCACGGGGCGCAGGTTCGAGACGACGAGGAATTTCTCCGTGAGCTTTCCCTCCGCGTCGAACAGGGGAAAGTACTTCTGGTTCTGCCGCATCGTGAGGATGAGGCACTCCTGCGGGACCTCCAGGAACTCGCGCTCGAAGCGGCCGACGTACACCGTCGGCATCTCGACGAGCGCCGTCACCTCGTCCAGGAGCGCGGCCACCTCCGCCCCGGGCCCCAGCGTGGCGCCTTCGCGCGCGGCGGCGGCCTGCAGCTCCTCCAGGATGGCGGCGCGGCGCGGCGCGAAGCCGGCGACCACCCCGCCCTCATTCGCCAGGCGCGCCTCGTATTCGTCGGCGTTCGCGAGCGCGATGTCGCGCGCCCCCTGGAAGCGGTGGCCGTGCGTGATGCGCCCGGCCGCGAGCCCCAGCACGGAGACGCCCACCACGTCGGCGCCGTGCAGCGCCACGAGCCCGTGGGCGGGGCGCACGAACTGCACCGTGGTCTTCCCGTCCGCGAGCTGGTAGCTCATGACCTTCGGGATGGGTAGCGCGGCGATCGCTTCCTCGAGGGCGGCCTGCAGCCCCTGCGCGAGGGGCACCGCGGGCGCGACCGTCTCCGCGAAGAGCGTCTCGGCCTTGCCGTCCGCGCGCCGCTTCAGCGTCGAGGGGTCGATGCCCTCGAGGCCCGCGGCGGCGAGCTTCTTCAGGAGCGCCGGCGTGGGCTTGCCGTCCGCCGCCAGGCCGACGGAGACGGGCATGAGCTTCACCTCCATCGCGCGGGGCTGCGTGGCC
>JAABQW010000256.1 GCA_011391275.1 Betaproteobacteria bacterium | reverse complement strand
TGTGAAGGGGGAGTACTGCCCCGCCTGCGGGGAGGCCGTCCTGAATCCCGGGGAGTCCGCCCGGACGAGCGCGGCCATGCTCGCCTTCAACAAGCGAGTGAACTCCGCGATCGTTGACCCGACGTTCATTGCCCGCGTGCGCCGGAAGCTCGACCTGGACCAGAAGCAGGCGGCGGAGATCTTCGGCGGCGGCGTGAACGCCTTCTCCCGTTACGAGACCGGCCGGACGAAGCCGCCACTCGCACTTGTCCAGCTGCTCCGGCTGCTCGACCGGCACCCCGACCAGCTTGACGAGCTGCGCCGCTAGGCGCCGGGCATCGCGGTGCGGCTCTAAGTCCGCTTCTTCGACGCGGCAGCGCGAGCCCGCGGCCGCGCAAGCTTCGCCGCGTAATGCCCGAGCGCCCACCGTGTCTTCGTCTGCGGGCTCCTGTCGTGCTCCACGCCCACCTCCGCCAGGAGCGCCATGAAGCCCCCCACCGCGACCGCCGTCTGCGCGATGGGCGCCTTGATCGACAGCTCCATCAGCCGCTTGCCGTCGCCACGCTTCCACAGCTCGGCGGTGATCGGCCAGGGGCAGGCGGGGTCCTTGAACTCCCAGCGCCGGGCCGTCAACGGCCCGAGCACGGCAAGGCTCGCAAAATCGATCGCGTGGCCCGCCATTTCCACCAGGAACGCCTCCTGCTCGCTGGCGAAGAGCTTCGCGATCGGCAGCTTCCCCGCGGCGACCCGCTTGATGAGCCCCTTCTTCACGGGCATCGAGAACGAGGCCGACTTGACCAGGCCCGACTCGCTCGCGTCCACCTCGATCTTGAAGTCGCGGTACTTGCGCCACTGCGGTGCCACGCCCGCGGGATCGACCGGCCGGAGCTTAACCGTGCAGTCGTGGTCGCCGCCGACCACGCGGCGGGCACGCGCGATGATCCCGGCGCCGAGCAGGTCGAGCCCGGGCGAATCGAAGAAATAGATGTAGCGCTCCTCGTCGTTCCCCGTGGTCATGCGGAAGCGCTTCAGCGCCTCCGCGATCTGCCGGTCCGGAATGGTCGCCTTGATCTCGATGGCATCGGCACCCGCCACCGCGCCTGCGAACCTGCCCCGGGTTGCGGCGCCCCGCTCCACGTCACGACCTCCCAAGGTAGTCGCCCTTGCCGATCTCCACCCCGTTGTGGCGGAGAATGCAGTGCGTGGTGGTGATGTGGAAGTACAGGTTCGGCAGGAGGTGGTTGAGCAGGTACGGCATCCCCTGCATCGACTTGGTGGCGGTCCGCGTCTTCCAGGTCACGGTACGGTCCTCGGAGCCGTCGATCTGCCCGGGCTCGAGGGTTTGCAGGTAGGCGACAGTCTTGCGCACGCGCGCCACGAGATCGGCGAACGTGGCCTCGTTGTCCTCGAACGCCGGCGGCTCCAGGCCCGCGAGTCGCGCGGCCCCGCCCTTGGCCGCGTCGGTGGCGATCTGCACCTGCTTCACCAGCGGGAACATGTCGGGAAAGAGACGGCTGCCCACGAGGACCGCCGGATCGATCTTTTTCGCCTCGGCGTGGGCGGCGGCCTTCTCCAGAATCGCGGCCAGGTTGTCGAGCATGCGAATGAACGTCGGGACGCACGCCTTGTACATGGAAATCGTCATCGGTTTCTCCGGTCTGCGAAAGGATTGCGTCGGTCGGGCCGCCAGATTAGCCCATATCCCGGCCGGTTCGGCGCGGGCACCGCGCAAGGGGCATTGCGCGCGCAATGGCACAATGCAACTTCCCCTCCCCTGCATGCCGCCCCATGACCCCCCTCCTCGTCGGCCTCGCCCTCTTCCTCGGCATCCATTCCGTCCGCATCTTCGCCGACGGCCTTCGCACCTCGGGTGTGGCCTCCATGGGCCCGCTGGGCTGGAAGACGGTCTACTCGGTGATCTCCATCGCCGGGCTCGTCTTCATCGTCTACGGCTACGGGCTCACCCGCGAGGCGCCCGTCGACCTCTGGAACCCGCCCCGCTTCACGCGCCACCTCGCGTCGCTCCTGACGCTCCCGGTCTTCATCCTGATCGCGGCAGCCTACGTGCCCGGCACGCACATCAAGTCGGCGCTCAAGCACCCGATGATCCTCGGCGTGAAAGCCTGGGCACTCGCGCACCTGCTCTCGAACGGCAGGCTCGGCGACGTGGTCCTCTTCGGCGCATTCCTCGCCTGGGCCATCCTGGACTACCGTGCCGCCCGGTTGCGCGACAAGCAGCAGGGCACCACCTACCCGGCCCGGGGGGTCGTGCGCGACATCGTCGTCGTCGTGATCGGCCTGGCCGCGTGGGCCGTCTTCGCCCTGCAACTGCACGGACCGCTGATCGGCGTGCGGCCGTTCGGCTAGGACTCGACCTTGCCCATGTAGTCGCCCTTCTTCAGCACCACGCCCTCGTGCCGGAGGATCGCGTAGGCCGTCGTGAGGTGGAAGTAGAACTTGGGCATCGCGTGCTTCAGCAGGTAATCGGCGCCGCGCACGGAAATCGTCGCGCCGCGCGCCGCCCAGCTCACGGGTCGTTCCTCCGCGCCCTCGAACCGCGCCGGCTCGAGCGCCTCCATGAATGCGACCGCACTGCCGATTCGGGCGGCCAGGCCGGCAAACGTTTCCCCGCTGTCGTCCATGGGCGGCGGTTCGGCCCGCGCAAGGTGCGCCGCGCCATCCACGGCTGCATCCACCGCGATCCGCACCTGCTGCGCCAGCGGGTACATGTCGGCATGCAGCCGGCTCGCGAGGAGCGCCGCGGGGTCGGTCTTCGCCGCATCGGCGTGCGCCGCGGCCTTCTCCAGGATGCGGGCCAGATTCCGGAGCATCCGGACGAACACGGGCACGCAGGCTTCGTGAATCGAAAGGCTCATTTCTCCCTCCACCGGTGACCCCGGCATTATCGCCTCCGGGTGCGGGCCGGACGGTAGAATGACCTCGTGCCCGGGACGCCACTCCCCGAGGGCACGCAGACCCGACGATCGCTGAGCCGCCCATGAGCGTCCCTCCGCTCCCATCCGACGGCGACGAACTCGACTTCACCCACGAGCCCGCCGTCCCGCCCCCGCCGCCGCCGCGCGAGCAGGTGGAGAGCGCGCGCGCCGAGGCGTCGGCCACCCTCCCGCAGCTCCTGGACGCGGGCTACATGGTCTCGATCGCCCGCCGCGCCCCGGCGCGCGTCCCGCCGCGCAACGGCGAGAAGTACGTGCTCCTCGTGGTCGAGGACGACCCGGACCTGGCCCAGCTCGTGATCGACATCTTCATGACCGCGGGTTTCGAGGTGCACTGGGCGTCGAACAAGGCGGAGATCAACCAGCAGATGAACCGCCGTCCGTCGGTGGACCTGGTGTTGCTGGACATCCTGCTTCCCGACACCCACGGGCTGCAGATCCTCAAGCGCATCCGCTCGCACCCCAAGCTCGCGAAGCTGCCGGTGATCATGATGACGGGGAAGTCCACGGCCCAGGACGTGGCCTCGGGGCTCGAGGCCGGCGCGGACGGTTACGTCACCAAGCCATTCATGATGAGCGGGCTGGTGAAGGCCGTGAAGCAGGTCCTCGGGCTCGCCTAGGAACCACGGACGCGCCCATGCCCCTATCCGAGGTTCCCCCTTTCGCCCCCGGCGTGGACTTCACCGAGCCGGTCGCCGCACCGCAGACCACGCCCGAAGCCGAGGCGCAGGCCCGGCTCGAAGCGGAGGCGGGCTCCCCGCTGCTCCGGAAGGTCGGCTTCTATCTCAGCCTGAACCGGCGCAAGCGAGAGCGCCGCACGCCGAGCCGCGGCGACCGGTACGCGATCCTCGTGGTCGAGGACGACGCCGACCTCGCGCAACTCGTGATCGACATCTTCATGACCGCGGGGTTCGAGGTGCGCTGGGCGGCCAACCGGGCGGAGATCAACGCCGAGCTGCACCGGGCCGGCATCGACCTCGTGCTCCTCGACATCGTGCTTCCGGATGCGGACGGGTTGCAGGTGCTGCGGCGCGTTCGCGAGCACCCGAGGCTCGCGGACCTGCCGGTGATCATGATGACGGGGAAGGTCGCGCCCGAGGACGTGCTGGCAGGGCTCGCCGCAGGAGCCGACGGCTACGTGACCAAGCCCTTCAAGATGAGCGGGCTGGTGAGCGCGGTCAACGTGGTGCTGGGGATCAACTAGCCAGCGCCGCCGCGCCCCAGACGATCGCCGCGCCGATGGCGAGCGTCACCACCGCGAACAGGGCGGCACCAACCCGCGAAGGCGGAAGCCCCGCGTGCGAAGCGAGCAGCGCATCCGCCGCCCCCGTCGTGACACTCGCCCCGAGGGTCTCCGCCCCGGCCACGTGCGGCACGATCGCCCGCCGGCTCGCCGACCACGGGCCCACGAGGGAAGCGCTCGCGCCCACCGGCAGCACGGTTTCCTCGAGGATGAGTGTGGCCGGGTCGCGGGCCTCGCCTTCGTGCATCCAGTCGCGCCGGCACTCGGCATCGTCGTCGGTGAGGATGTCGTCCGCCATCGCGAGGGCCGTCCCGAGGGCGCCCGCGAGCCCGGCGGCCCGCTCGAAGCGCGTGGCGCCGACCCAATGCCTCGCGCGTCCGACGTCGGCCTCCCCTTCGCGCCTGAGCGGCGCGTCCACGAGCCGCGGCACCGCGAGCACGCGCACCACGCGCTTCGACGAGTCGATGACGAAGGGCCGGCACGCCTGGCCCCAGTAGACCGGCACCTCGATCTTCGGCCGGTTGACACCGCCCGTCGTGACCACGTCGTACCTGGTCGTGAGGTAGTACATCCGGTACAAGTAGGCCACGCACTCGGTGCCCGAGATGGGCGCGCGCAACGCAGTGCCGGCCGGGCGGACGGTGCCCGTCGCGAGCATCGGCCCGTCCTGTTCCGGGAAGCCGGCCCCGGCCGCCCCGGCGACGAGGCCGGCCTTCGGGTTGCCGACCGCGTACCCCGAGACGATCCCCCACACCGAGCCCAGGCCGATCGTGAAGAAGACGGACGCCGCGATGCCCAACCAGGGCCTCGCCTCGGCGGCGACCTGCGTGCCGAGGACGCGATCGATGCCCCAGGCGAGGCCCGCGAACAGCACGAAATAGATCGCGCAGCCGGCGCCGTGCCGCGCGAGCCGGTTCGAGACGGCGCCTTCCCGGTCCATCGATCGACGCGCCCCGGCTAGACCCGCACGTTGCGGAACTGCCAGGGGTCGTCCGGATCCACGTCTTCCGGAAAGAGCACTCCACGCCCCCCGAGGGGCGTCCAGTCGGTGAACTTGCCGATCATCTCGCCCAGGTAGGGCAGCGCCACCTCCAGCACTTCCCGGAAGTCCATCTCGTCCGGGTCGACGATGCCGCGGTCCGGGTGGCGCATCGCCCACACCACGCCACCGAGCACGCCGGCCGCGGTCTGCAGGCTCGTCGCGTTGTTATGTGGGCACAGCGAGCGCGCCTGCCCGATGGTGAGGCGCGAGCCGTACCAATAGGCGGTCCGCGGGTGCCCCGCCAGCAGCACGCCCAGCTCGTCCATGCCCGACTCGATGTCGTCGGCGCCCAGCTCGCGCCGCCATTCCTGGAGCTGCCAGCCCTTCCCCGCCAGCTCGTGCAGCGAAAGCACCGCGGCGTCGCACGGGTGGTAGGCGTAGTGCACGGTCGGGCGGTAGGCGATGCGATCGCCATCCCGCACCGTGAGGTAGTCGGCGATGGAGACGGACTCGCCGTGCGTGATGAGGAAGCCGTGGTACGGGCCCTCGAGCGGCGTCCAGCTGCGCACGCGCGTGCCTGCCCCCGGCCGGTCGAGGTAGATCGCGGCGTCGCACCCGTAGCCGTGGTGGTGTCCGTCGGCGGGGAAGTGGCGCTCGTGCGAGCCCCAGCCCAGCTCCGCGGGCTGGCAGCCCTCGCCCGCGAACCCTTCCACGGACCAGGTGTTCACGAACTCGCCGGGGCGCTTCGAGCGTGCGGACACCTGCGTGTCGCGCTCGGCGACGTGGATCACCTTCACGCCCAGGCGATGCGCGAGCCCCGCCCAGCCGGCGCGGTCGTGCGGCTCGCCACCGGCCAACCCGCCTGTCGCGTTCGCGACGTCGAGCAGCGCCTGTTTCACGAAATGCGAGACGAGCCCCGGGTTCACGCCGTGGGTGAGGACCGCGGTGGGCGCGCGCGCCGGCCGGCGAAGCGCGAACGCCTCCTCGCGCAGGCCGTAGTTGGACCGCTGCGACGCGGTCTTCGTCGTGTCGTAGTAGCCGCCCTCCCAGGGCTCGATGCAGGCGTCCAGGTACAGCACGCCCGCGTCGCGGCACCAGGCGATGAGCGCCACGCTGGACACGCCGATCGAGAGGTTCAGGAGGAAATCCCCCGCGCGCAGCTCCTCGGCGAGGATGCGCCCGTAGTTCTCCGGCGTGACCTTCTCCACGCGCAGGCCGATGCCGTACTCCTCGGCCACGTCGCGATGGCTGGACTTGTCGGTGACGATGCGGATCCGGTCGCGGCCCAGGCCCGTGTGGCGCAGCAGCAAGGGCAGCACGGCGCGTCCTATGCAGCCGAAGCCGACGATGAGGAGGCGGCCCTTGAAGCCGGTGAGGATTCGCGGACGGGGCATGGGAGTCGCGTGTGGTCTGGGGCACGGCATATTACCGGCTCTGCGCCGCGGGCGACCACGGTTGGCGCAAACACCGCTTCTGCTTCAGCAACCGGGTTTGACCCGGCACCCCGCCGCGAAGTAGCCTCGGAGCGCGGCACCGGCCACCACGCATGGAGGCATTCCGAATGAAAATGACGAAGCGGATTCTCGCGGTACTTGCCCTCGCGCTCGCCTGGTCGGCCCCCGCCCCGTGCGCGGACGACCGGGGCGCCATCGCCGGGGCCAGGGAGCTCAAGGCGGTCTTCGACATCCGCGAGGGCGACGGGAAGGCACTCCTCAACCGGCTGACCGTCATCGAGGAGACGCGCGAGGCGCTCCTCGCCCAGGGCGTGACGCCGCGACTCATCCTCGCCTTCCGCGGGCCGGCCACGAAGCTCATCCAGACGGACCCCGCGAAGATCCGGCCCGAGGACCGCGAGATCGCGGCGGTGATCGCCACCAAGCTCGACGAGATGCGCGACGCGAAGGGCGTGGAGGGCATCGAGCTCTGCGAGGTGGCGATCCGCGGGCAGGGCACCAGGGTGGAGAACGTGATCCCCGCGGTGAAGGTGGTCGGCAACACCTTCATCTCGCTCATGGCCTACCAGTCCCGGGGCTACGCCTACATCTCGCCGTAGGATCGACCCTCACCCCCGGCCCCTCTCCCAAGGGAGAGGGGAGCGGAAATCTCCCTTCTCCCTTGGGAGAGGGGAGCGGAAATCCCCCTTCTCCCTTGGGAGAGGGGAGCGGAAATCTCCCTTCTCCCTTGGGAGAGGGGAGCGGAAATCTCCCTTCTCCCTTGGGAGAAGGGTCGGGGATGAGGGTGCCCTCCCAATCCTTGCGCTAAAGCAACTTGCTGCGCCGCAACGACGGCATAAGATACGCGGCAACCCACCACCCCCGGGGAAGGACAGGCCCGCCATGAGCGACCGATATCTGTCCCACGTCAGGAACACGCTGGCCCAGATCAGGGCGGACGGCTTCCACAAGGCCGAGCGCGTGATCGCGAGCCCGCAGGCGCCCGCCATCCGCCTGGCCGACGGCACGGAAGTGCTCAACTTCTGCGCCAACAACTACCTGGGCCTCGCCGGCGACCCGCGGCTCGTGGCCGCCGGCACCGCGGCGCTCGAACGCTACGGCTACGGCATGGCCTCGGTGCGCTTCATCTGCGGCACGCAGACGGTGCACAAGGAGCTCGAGTCCGCCATGGCGGGCTTCCTGGGGGTCGACGACTGCATCCTCTACTCGAGCTGCTTCGACGCGAACGGCGGCCTCTTCGAGACGATGCTCGGCGAGGAGGACGCGGTGATCAGCGACGAGCTGAACCACGCGAGCATCGTCGACGGCATCCGCCTGTGCAAGGCGAAGCGCTACCGCTACCGCAACAACGACATGGCGGACCTCGAGGCGAAGCTGCGCGAGGCCGACGCGGCCGGCGCGCGCTTCAAGCTGGTCGCCACCGACGGCGTCTTCTCCATGGACGGCATCGTCGCGAACCTGCCCGCCCTCTGCGACCTCGCCGAACGCCACGACGCGCTCACCATGGTGGACGACTCCCACGCGGTGGGCTTCGTCGGCGAGGCCGGGCGCGGCACGCCCGAGCTCTGCGGCGTCGAGGGCCGCATCGACATCCTCACCGGCACGCTCGGCAAGGCGATGGGCGGCGCCTCCGGCGGCTACACCGCGGGCCGCCGCGAGATCGTGGAGCTGCTGCGCCAGCGCTCGCGCCCCTACCTCTTCTCCAATTCGCTGGCGCCCGCCATCGCCGGGGCCTCGCTCGAAGTGCTGAAGCTCCTCGCGAGCGACGAGGGCGCCGCGCTCCGCCGGCGCGTGCGGGCGAACGGCGAGCACTTCCGCCGCGAGATGTCATCGCTCGGCTTCGACCTCGTGCCGGGCGCCCACCCGATCATCCCGGTGATGCTGGGCGATGCCGCGCTCGCCACGCGAATGGCCGACGCGCTGCTCGCCGAGGGCGTGTACGTGATCGGCTTCTCATACCCCGTGGTGCCGAAGGGCAAGGCGCGCATCCGCACGCAGATGAGCGCGGCGCACACGCCGGAGCAGGTCGGCCGCGCCGCGGCGGCCTTCGCGAAGGTGGGCCGCTCCCTCGGCGCGATTCCATGAACCGGGTTCGCGAACCGGGTTCGCGGACCCGGTTCGAAAGGAAGGGACCATGAAGGCACTCGCCAAGCTCGAACGCGCCCCAGGGCTCACGATGACCCGCGTGAGGAAGCCCGAGGTGGGGCACAACGACGTGATGATCCGCATCGTGAAGACCGCGATCTGCGGCACCGACGTGCACATCTGGAAGTGGGACGACTGGGCGCAGAAGACGATCCCCGTGCCGATGCACGTCGGGCACGAGTACGTGGGCGAGATCGTCGAGATGGGCGTGGAGGTGCGCGGCTTCCGCGTGGGCGACCGCGTCTCGGGCGAGGGGCACATCACCTGCGGCTTCTGCCGCAACTGCCGCGCCGGCCGCCGCCACCTCTGCCGCAACACCGTGGGCGTGGGCGTGAACCGGGAGGGCGCGTTCGCCGAGTACCTCGTCATCCCCGCCTTCAACGCCTTCCGGATCCCGGACGACATCCCCGACGACCTCGCCGCGATCTTCGACCCGTTCGGCAACGCGACGCACACCGCGCTCGCCTTCAACCTCGTGGGCGAGGACGTGCTCATCACCGGCGCCGGGCCCATCGGCATCATGGCGGCCGCCATCGCCCGCCACGTGGGCGCGCGCCACGTGGTGATCACCGACGTGAACGACTACCGCCTGGGGCTCGCCGCGAAGATGGGCGCCACGCGGGCGGTTAACGTGGGCCGCGAGAGCCTGCGGGGCGTGATGGACGACCTCGGCATGACCGAGGGCTTCGACGTCGGCATGGAGATGTCCGGCTCGCCGCAGGCCTTCGCGCAGATGCTCGAGCACATGAACCACGGCGGCAAGGTGGCACTCCTGGGCATCCCGCCGCCGGGGATGGCGATCGACTGGAACCACGTGATCTTCAAGGGCCTCGAGATCCGCGGCATCTACGGGCGCGAGATGTTCGAGACCTGGTACAAGATGGTGGCGATGCTGCAGAGCGGGCTGGAACTCTCGCCCATCATCACGCACCACTTCCCCGTCGAGGACTACGAGGCCGGCTTCGCCGCGATGCTCTCCGGCGCGAGCGGCAAGGTGATCCTCGACTGGACTGCCTGAAAAAGGGGTCAGATCCCTTTTCGAGCCGATGAGCGACAAACCTGTTTCGAAAAGGGATCTGACCCCTTTTTCAGGAGGAGGAAGCATGACGCCGTACCCCCCGCTCCGGCTGCACGTGCCGGAGCCCCCCGGGCGCCCGGGCCGCGAGACGGACTTCTCCTACCTGAAGCTCTCGCCGGCGGGGGCGGTGCGACGCCCGCCGGTGGACGTGCGGCCTTCCGGGACCGAGGACATCGTCGACCAGCTCGTTCGCGTCCTCGACGACGACGGCCGCGCCGTGGGGCCATGGGACCCGAAGGCCGATCCGCAACTGCTGCTCGCCGGGCTGCGGGCGATGCTCAAGACCCGCTTCCTCGACGCGCGCATGCTCGTCGCGCAGCGCCAGAAGAAGCTCTCCTTCTACATGCAGTGCCTGGGCGAGGAGGCGATCGGCGTGGGCCAGGCGCTCAGCCTGCGCCCGGACGACATGTGCTTCCCCACCTACCGCCAGCAGGGAATCCTGGTCGCCCGCGGCTACAGCCTCGTGGACATGATGTGCCAGCTCTTCTCGAACGAGCGCGACCCGGTGAAGGGCCGGCAGCTTCCCGTGATGTACACCTCGCGCCGGCACGGCTTCTTCTCGATCTCCGGGAACCTCGCCACCCAGTACATCCAGGCCGTCGGCTGGGCCATGGCCTCGGCGATCCGGGGGGACACGCGCATCGCCTCGGCGTGGATCGGCGACGGCTCGACTGCCGAGGCCGACTTCCACAGCGCGCTCACCTTCGCCGCCGTCTACCGCGCGCCGGTGATCCTGAACATCGTGAACAACCAGTGGGCCATCTCCTCGTTCCAGGGCATCGCGGGCGGCGAGGCGGCCAGCTTCGCCGCGCGCGGCGTCGGCAACGGCATCGTCTCGCTGCGCGTGGACGGCAACGACTTCCTCGCGGTGCTCTCGGTGTCGGGTTGGGCCGCCGAGCGGGCACGCCGCGGCCTGGGGCCGACCCTGGTCGAGTGGACCACCTACCGCGCCGGCGCGCATTCCACCTCGGACGACCCCTCGAAGTACCGTCCCGCGGACGACTGGGGGCGCTTCCCGCTCGGCGACCCGGTCGCGAGGCTGAAGAAGCACCTGGTCGCCATCGGCGCGTGGTCCGACGGCGAGCACGAGGCGGCGATGAAGGCGATCGAGGCCGAGGTCGTCGCGGCCCAGAAGGAGGCCGAGAGCCACGGCACCCTCGCCTCCGGCCTCGTGCACGACGCCTCGACGATGTTCGACGACGTCTACCGCGACATTCCCGCGCACCTGCTGCGCCAGCGCCGCGAGCTGGAGGACCTGTCTTGACCTCGATGACGATGATCCAGGCGATCCGTTCCGCGATGGACGTGAAGCTGGGGATGGACGGGGACGTGGTGGTCTTCGGCGAGGACGTGGGCTACTTCGGCGGCGTGTTCCGCTGCACGGACGGGCTGCAGGCGAAGTACGGCGCCTCGCGCGTGTTCGACACGCCGATCGCCGAGGGGGGCCTCGTCGGCGTGGCGATCGGCATGGGTGCCAACGGGCTGCGCCCGGTCGTCGAGATCCAGTTCGCGGACTACTTCTACCCCGCCTACGACCAGATCGTCTCCGAGGCGGCGCGACTTCGCTACCGCTCGGCCGGCGACTTCACCGCGCCGCTCACCATCCGCATGCCCTGCGGCGGCGGCATCTATGGCGGGCAGACGCACAGCCAGAGCCCCGAGGCCCTCTTCACGCACGTGTGCG
The DNA here is from genome assembly GCA_011391275.1 of Betaproteobacteria bacterium. Taxonomy (GTDB): domain Bacteria; phylum Pseudomonadota; class Gammaproteobacteria; order Burkholderiales; family Usitatibacteraceae; genus FEB-7. Next base: position 8,489 of record JAABQW010000256.1, on the reverse strand, counting down.
GCCTGCGCACCGTGATGCCCTCCAACCCCTACGACGCCAAGGGCCTCCTCGTCGCCTCGATCGAGTGCGACGACCCGGTGATCTTCCTCGAGCCCAAGCGCCTCTACAACGGGCCCTTCGACGGCCACCACGACCGGCCTGTCGTCCCGTGGGCGGGACATCCGCTCGCGGAAGTGCCCGAGGGACACTACTCGGTGCCGCTGGAGTCGGCCGCGGTGCGCCGCCCCGGCAACGCGCTCACGGTGCTCGCCTACGGCACGATGGTCTGGGTGTCCGAGGCGGCCGCGCGCGAAACGGGCATCGACGCGGAGATCATCGACCTGAGGAGCCTGTGGCCCCTCGACCTCGAGACCATCGTGCGCTCGGTGACGAAAACCGGCCGCTGCGTGATCGTCCACGAGGCCACCCGCACCAGCGGCTTCGGCGCGGAGCTGGCGGCGTTGGTGCAGGAGCACTGCTTCTACCACCTCGAGGCGCCCATCGAGCGCGTGGCGGGGTGGGATACGCCGTACCCCCACGCCCAGGAGTGGGCATATTTCCCGGGCCCGGCCCGCGTCGGGGCGGCGTTCAGGCGAGTGACGGAGGCATGACGTGGAAGGGAAACGAGCCGTGAGCGAAGCCAAGGTCCACGTGGTGAAGGTCCCCGACATCGGCGAGGGCGTGGCGGAAGTCGAGCTCGTCGCCTGGCACGTGCGCCCGGGCGACGTGGTGGCCGCGGACCAGGTGGTCGCCGACGTGATGACCGACAAGGCGACCGTGGAGGTGCCCTCCCCCGTGGCCGGCCGCGTGCTGGCTCTCGGCGGAGAGGCGGGCGCCAAGCTCGCGGTGGGCAGCGACCTGTTGCGGCTCGGGACGGAAAATACCGAGGGGGAGGCGGACACGCGGGCGCCCTCGGCCTCCGCCCTCGCCCACCCCGAGGTCGCCCTGCCCGCGAAGCCCGCCGCCTCGCCGTCGGTGCGCCGCCACGCGCGGGAGCTGGGCGTCGACCTCGCCACTGTCGCGGGCACGGGTCCCGAGGGGCGCGTCCTCCACGAGGATCTCGCCCGGCAGGCGGCGGGAACCTCGAACCCGGCGGAAAGCGCGCGGCATGCGAAGCGCAGCGGCGAGCAGGAGATCGCCGTGACCGGGCTTCGCCGCCGGATCGCGCAGCGGATGCAGGAGGCGAGCGCGCGCATCCCGCACTTCACCTACGTCGAGGAAGTCGACGTGACCGAACTCGAGGCGCTGCGCGCGCGGCTGAACGCGGAGCGGGGCGCGGCACGTGGTCACCTGACGCTGCTGCCCTTCCTCATGCGCGCGATCGTCCTCGCCGCGCCCGCCTTCCCGCAGGTGAACGCGCGCTTCGACGACAGCCGGGGAATCGTGACCCGGTTCGCCGCGGTGCACATCGGCATCGCCACCCAGACGGCGGACGGCCTGGTCGTCCCGGTGGTTCGCCACGCCGAGGCGCGCGACCTCTGGTCGAGCGCGGCCGAGGTCGCCCGGCTGGCCGAGGCGGCGCGGTCCCGGAAGATCGCGCGGGAGGAACTCTCCGGCTCCACGATCACCGTCACGAGCCTGGGGCCGCTTGGCGGCATCGTCACCACGCCCATCATCAACCCGCCGGAAGTGGCCATCGTGGGCGTGAACCGCATCGTCGAGCGGCCCGTGATCCGCTCGGGCACGATCGTGCCGCGCAGCCTCATGAATCTCTCGTCGTCGTTCGACCACCGGGTGATCGACGGGCAGGACGCCGCCCGGTTCGTGCAGGCACTGCGGGGCTACCTCGAGTGCCCGGCGATGCTGTTCGTGGACTAGCGGCGCCTTTCCGGGACGCGCCGGCGGGCGCGGGCACGCCCGCAGAGTGTGGGATAATTCGGCCCTTCCCCGAGCCCGAATGTCCCGAAGGACCCCCCGTGAAGAAACTCGCCCACCTCCTCGCCTCGCTCGTCCTCGCGATCGCCGCCGCCGGCTGCGGCGGCAAGGGCAGCCCGGCGGACTACCCCGCGAACTTCACCGTGACCGCGGGCGACGGCGCCGTCATCGTCAGCTGGACGGAGGTGCCGGGCGTCGAGTACTGGATCTTCTACGGGCCGGGCAGCAACATCACCACGGAAAACTGGGCGCTGTCGGGCGGCAGCGTGATCGTGAAGCCGACTTCCCCGCGCGTGATCGGGGGCCTCACCAACGGCAGGACCTATTCCTTCACGATCAACGCGCGCACGGACGGCGGCCCGGGCGGCCCCGGCGCGCCCACGCAGGTGGCCGTGCCGCAGCTCGCCGGCGCGAACTGGGCCGTCGGCACGCCGCTGGGCACGGCGAGGCTCAACGGCAGCGCGAGCGGCGTCGGGGCGGCGGGCTACGCCGTCATCGCCGTCGGCGACGGCGGCGGCATCCACACCAGCCTCAACGGCGCCGCCTACACCGCGCCGGCCAATCCGTCGGCCCCGGTCGACCTGAACGCCGTCGGCTACGGCGGCATCGGCTGGATCGCGGCGGGCGACAACGGCACCCTGCTCTTCACGCAGGACGGCTCCACGTGGACGGCGCAGACGAGCGGCTCCACCGCCAACCTGTACGGCGTCTCTACACTCGGGAATTCCGGTTTCGCGGTGGTCGGCGCTGGCGGCACGATCCTCACCAGCACCGACGCGACGACCTGGACACCGGGCGTGTCGGGGACCACGAGCGACCTGTACGCCGCGGCTTTGGGCACCCTCCGGTACGTGGTGGTCGGCGCGGGCGGCACGATCGTGACGACGAGCGACGGCGCCAACTGGGCAACGACGCCCTCGGGCGTGACCAACGACCTGCGCGGGGCGGCCTTCGCCGCCATCGCCACGTTCACGGAAAATGAAACGATCATCACCAACCAGTACGTGGCAGTGGGCACGGGCGGGATGATCCTCACGAGCACCGACGGGCTCGCCTGGACGGTGCAGCCCTCGCCCACCACCACCGACCTCGAAGCCGTGATCTACGGCACGCAGTTCGTGGCCGTCGGCAAGGGCGGGGGCATCTTCACGAGCCCCGACGGCAACGCCTGGACGGCGCGGACCTCGGGAACGACCAACGACCTGGCGACGGTGGTGAGGACGCTTTCGGGGTACGCGGCGTTCGGGGCCGCGGGCACGAACGTCACCTCGTTCTAGCAATCGCGCCCCGTTTGAACGGGGCGGCACACGCGGTAACGAACCGCCGGGGTCGCATACCCTACAATTCGGCCCGCGAATCGTGCATTTCGTCCCAATCCGGTGGCCACGAGCCCCGGTGCGGCATACCCTCCCGCATCTCCCGACACCCGGAAGCCCTGCCATGACGCACCGCCTCATCCCGGCCCTCGCCCTCGCCCTCACCCTCGCCGCCTGCGGCAAGGGGACGGCAACGTCCCAGAAGGGTGCCGACCCCGCGGCCGGCCAGCCGCTGCTCCTCGCCGCCGAGGACATCGTCACCATCCGCAGCAGCGCGCTCGCCTCGGGGCCGGTCATCACCGGCTCGGTGCAGCCGGAACGCCGCGCGGACCTGCGCGCGGAGGTCTCCGCGGTCGTGCTCCAGGTTGTGCGCGAGAACGGCGACGCCGTGCGCCGCGGCGACCTCCTGGTCCGGCTGGACGACACCGCCATCCGCGACGGGCTCGCCTCGGCCGAGTCCGCGAGCCGCGCCGCCGCCCAGGCGTTCGAGCAGGCCGAGCGCCAGTTCCAGCGCATGACCACGCTGCGCACCTCGGGCATGGCCTCCGCCCAGGCCCTCGAGGACGCCGAGGTGCGCCGCAACAACGCGCAGAGCGACGTCGAGGGCGCCAAGACCCGCGTCGTGCTCGCCCGCCAGCAGCTGCAGCGCACCGAGGTGCGCGCGCCCTTCGACGGCATCGTGAGCGACCGCAAGGTGTCGGCCGGCGACACCGCGCAGGTCGGCAAGGAGCTCGTCAAGGTGATCGATCCCGCGAGCATGCGCTTCGAGGGGATGGTGTCGGCCGACAACATCGGCGCCGTCAATCCCGGGCAGCCGGTGAGCTTCCGCGTCAACGGCTACCCGGACCAGGAGTTCACGGGCAAGGTGCGCCGCGTCAACCCCGCGGCCAACGCCACCACCCGGCAGGTCGAGGTGCTGGTCGACTTGACCGGCGACAAGCAGCCGCGCCTGGCCGGCCTCTACGCGGAAGGCCACATCGAGACCGCCAGCGCCGAGGGCCTCACCCTGCCGGCCACCGCGCTGGTGCGCGAGGGCGACAAGGCCCTCGCCTGGCAGGTGCAGGGCGGGAAGATCCGCAAGGTGACCCTCGCGCTGGGCGAGCGCGAGCCGCGCACGGGCGACTTCGTCCTCCGGGGCGGGCTCGCCGCGGGCGACCTCGTGATCCGCCACCCCAGCGCGCTCCTCAAGGAGGGGCAGGTCGTGCAGGCCGCCGCCGCGCCGGCCCCGACCAAGGCCGCCGCGAAGGACGCGCCCTCGCCGGCGCGCAACTGAGGCGCACCCGCCATGTTCCTCTCCGATTTCAGCATCAAGCGGCCCGTCGCGATGGTGGTCGTCATCATCGGCCTCATGTGCCTGGGCCTGCTCGCCCTCAAGAACCTGCGCGTGAACCAGATCCCCGACGTCGAGCAGCCGGTGATCGTCGTTCGCATCCCCTATCCCGGCGCCTCGCCCGAGACGGTGGAGCGCGAGATCGTGAACCGCGTCGAGAAGGCCCTGCAGTCGATCCCGCAGGTCTACCAGATCCGCTCCACGGCGGCCGAGAGCAACGCCACCATCGTGATCATCTTCAACTTCAAGAAGAACATGGTGGAGGCCTCCGACGAGATCCGGAACGCCATCGCCTCGGTGCGGCACAAGCTGCCCGTGGAGATGCGCGAGCCGATCCTGCAGCGCATCGACCCGTCCGCGCAGCCGATCATGCAGATGGCGCTGTCCTCGAGCGCGCAGTCGCACGCCGAGATCTCGCGCCTGGCCGAGGACGTGCTGGCCGACCGCTTCCGCGGCATCGACGGGGTGGCCGTCGTGAACGTGAACGGGGCGCTCCGGCGCGAGCTCTCGGTGCTGCTGCGCGCGGAGAAGCTGCGCGAGTACAACGTGTCGGTGACCGACGTGGTGAACGCGCTGAGGCAGCACAACACCACCGCCCCGGTCGGCCGCGTGAAGGGCCCGCTCGACGAGCAGAGCATCCGCCTGGTGGGGCGCCTGGAGTCGCCCGCGGAGTTCGAGCAGATCGTGCTCCGGCGGCGCGGCAACGAGATCGTGCGCCTGGGCCAGGTCGCCGCGGTGGCCGACGGCTTCGCCGAGGTCGCGGGCTTCAGCCTGCGCAACGGCAACCCGAACGTGGGCATCTCGGTCACGCGCTCGCGCGACGCGAGCACCGTGTCGGTGGCGGCCGAGGTGCGCAAGGTGGCCGCCGAGGTGAACAAGACGCTCCCGCCGGGCACGAAGCTCGAGGTCACCCGCGACGGCGGCGAGGACGCCGAGGCGAGCCTCAGGAACGTGATCGAGGCGCTGGCCTTCGGCGCCGTGCTCACGATCTTCGTCGTCTACGCGTTCCTCAACTCGTGGCGCTCCACGCTCATCACCGCGCTGTCGCTTCCGACCTCGGTGATCGCCGCCTTCATCGCCATCTGGGCCAGCGGCTTCACGCTCAACTTCATGACGCTGCTGGCTCTCTCGCTCGCCATCGGTGTGCTGATCGACGACGCCATCGTGGTGCGCGAGAACATCGTGCGGCACATGGAGCGCGGGGAGGACCGCGTGACGGCCGCGCGCATCGGCACCGCCGAGATCGGGCTGGCGGTCACGGCGACCACGTTCTCGATCGTGGCCGTGTTCATCCCCGTGGCCTTCATGGGCGGCGGCGCCGGCGAGTGGTTCCGGCCCTTCGCGCTCACGGTGGCGACCTCGGTGGTGATGAGCCTCTTCATCTCGTTCACGCTCGACCCCATGCTCTCGGCCTACTGGGGCGATCCCGTCGGCTACCAGCACCAGGAGAAGAAGGGCATCCGGAAGTGGCTCGGGCGCTTCAACGCGTGGTTCGACCACCAGGCCGACCGCTACGGCAACGTGATCGCCTGGGCGCTGCACCACCGGCGCTGGATGACCGCGATCGCGGTGGCGAGCTTCGCGGGCGCGCTCGCCCTGCAGGCCTCCCTCGGCGGCTCGAGCTTCCTGCCCGCCTCCGACGTGGGCACCATCGCGATCGAGGTGCGCACCCCCTCCAGCGCGAGCCTCGACTACGCCAGGCTCAAGGTGGAGAAGGCCGCGGAGCTCGCGCGCACGATCCCCGAGACGGTGGCCACCAACAGCCAGGTGAACGCCGGGGGCGGCCGCGTCTACGTCGACATCGGCAAGAGCACCAGGCGCAAGAGATCCGCCTTCGAGATCGCGGTGGACCTGCGCAAGCTCATGGCGCAGCTGGTGGGCGCCGAGTACGTCGTGCTGGACGACCTGAACAACGGCGCGCGCAAGCCCGTGCAGATCCAGTTCTACGGCCCCGACTCGCGGCGCCTCATGGCCATCACCAGCGACTTCATGGAGAAGCTCAAGTCGGTGCGCGGCGCGGTCGACGTGGGCCTGTCGGAGCAGGAGCCCAAGGACGAGCTCAAGATCGAGCTCGACCGGGGGCTCGCCAACGCGCTGGGCATCTCGGTCGGCGACGCGGCGCAGGCGCTGCGCGTGGCCTTCGCGGGCGTCGAGGTAGGGGACTGGGTCGACCCCACGGGAGAGTCCCGCGACGTGGCGGTGCGCCTGCACCCGGAGGACCGCGTGGACGCTTCCAACATCGAGCGCCTGCCCATCGCGGTCACCGGCAGCAGCATGATGGTGCCGCTCGACCAGATCGCGACGATCACGATGGGCAAGGGCCCGGCGCAGATCCAGCACCAGGACGGCAAGCGCATGATCGCGGTGTCCGCCAACGCCCAGGGCCGCTCGCCCGGCGAGGTGACGGGCGACGCGATGAAGATCGCGAAGCAGATCGACTTCCCGGCGGGCTACGGCCTCGAGCTGGGCGGCGCCTCGCGCGACCAGACGGAGGTCTTCTCCGAGATGGGGATCGCCCTCGTGATGGGCATCGCCCTCATGTACCTGGTGCTCGTGATGCAGTTCGGCTCGTTCACCGCGCCGCTGCCGGTGATGCTGTCGCTGCCGCTCTCGCTCATCGGCGTGGTGCTGGCGCTGCTCGCCACCGGGGGCACGCTCAACCTCATGAGCTTCATCGGGGTGATCATGCTGATGGGGCTGGTCGCCAAGAACGCGATCCTGCTCATCGACTGCGCGCGCAAGGAGGAGGCGCAGGGCGTGCCCCGCGAGGAGGCGCTCATGCACGCCGGGCGCGTGCGCCTGCGGCCCATCCTCATGACGACCCTGGCGCTCATCGCGGGCATGTTCCCGGTGGCCCTCGCCCTCGGCGAGGGCGGCGAGTTCTACCGCCCGATGGCGGTGGCCATCATCGGCGGCATCATCACCTCCACGATCCTGACGCTCCTCGTGGTGCCGACCTTCTACGACTCGATCGAGATCTCGCGCGACCGCGCCATCGCCAAATTCCACGCGCGCGAGGCGCGGTGGAACGCCTTTTCCGCGTTCGTGGTCACGTTCGCCGAGGCGCTGCTGGCCCTCGTGGGCATCCGGGCGACGTGGCGCCTCGCGAAGAAGCTCCTCGGCAGGGTGTCCCGCCGCGGCGGGCGCGGGCCCGGGGCACCGGAGCCGGTGGCGGGAGACTGAGGTAAAGTCGGGTCATCGTTCCCGCCGGGAAAAACACGAACATGACCCGCCCCGCCCTCCTCGGCCCACTCCTCGCCGCCTTCCTGGCGGCCACGCCCGCCCACGCCTTCGACCTGCAGGGCCACCGCGGCGCCCGCGGCCTGGTGCCCGAGAACACGCTGCCCTCCTTCCGCAAGGCGCTCGAGATCGGCGTCGACACGATCGAGTGCGACATGGCGATCACGAAGGACGACGTGGTCGTGATCTACCACGACCTGCGCCTGAACCCGGACATCACGCGCGGCCCCGACGGCCAGTGGCTGGACAAGCCGGGGCCGAACATCCGCGACCTCACCTTCGACGAGCTGCAGAAGTACGACGTCGGCCGCATCAAGCCGGGCACGAAGTACGCGAAGGATTTCCCCGACCAGCAGCCCGCGGACGGCACGCGCATCCCGAGGCTCTCCGACCTCTTCGACCTGGTGAAGAAGTCCGGCAACGCCGGGGTCGGGTTCGACTGCGAGACGAAGCTCTCGCCGCTGGAGCCGGATGCCACGCTGCCCCCCGAGGCGTTCGCGAAGCGGGTGGTCGCCGAGATCCGCAAGCACGGGATGGCCGGACGCACGATGATCCAGTCCTTCGACTGGCGCACGCTCCAGGTGGTGCAGAAGGAGGCGCCCGACATCCGCACGATGTACCTCTCGTCGCCGCGCACGCTCAAGCCGGAGTCCGAAGGCAGGCCCTCGCCGTGGCTGGCCGGTTTCGCCCCCGAGCAGCACGGCTCCGTGCCGAAGGCGGTGAAGGCGGCCGGCGGGAAGATCTGGGCG
>JAABQW010000255.1 GCA_011391275.1 Betaproteobacteria bacterium | reverse complement strand
CGCCCTGGCACCCGTGGCCCGGATGCGGTCCGCGTCGTTGGAGGTCTGCTGGTCGCCCTCGATCACGGCGATGGGGAGGTCGCCCGACAGGCGCCTGATCGTTTCCACGAGGAGCGTCGTCTTCCCCGAGCCGGGGCTGGAGACCAGGTTCAGGGCGAGGATGCCGTTGGCGGTGAACCCGCGGCGGTTGGCGTTGGCCTCGGCGTCGTTCTTCGCGAGGATGGCCGTCTCGACGGCCACGGCCCGCTCCGCCCCCACGCCGGCCGCGTGCGAGTGCGCCGGCCCGTGGTCGTGATCATGTTCATGGTGATGATCGTGGTCGTGGGGATGGTCGTGGCCGCGGGAGTGGGCCTTGCCATCGATCGTCACTTGATCCGTTCCGCATCCGCAAGTCGTGCACATGTCCGTCTCCTTTTTGTAATCGGATTAGCTTTTCCAATCCGATTACGCGATTACGCGCCGAGCAGGTCCTTGACCCGCATTTCGGTACCGCCGTTCACCTGCAGCTGCGCGCCGCCGCAACGCGGGCACAGCTCCCCCCGCGCCTGCAGGGGCACGGTGGCGGAGCAGCCGAAGCACCACGCGGCGCCCGGCGCCTCGTCGATGGCGAGCCGCGCGCCCTCGGCGACGCTGCCGCGCACCACGGCGTCGAAGCAGAAGCGAAGCGCCTCCGTCTCCACCGCCGCCAGCTGCCCGATCTCCAGCCGCACTTCCTTCACGCGCGAGAATCCCTCCCGGCGCGCCGTATCCTCGACGATCCCCAGCACGCTCTCGGCAATCGACATCTCATGCATGGCCCACCTCGTAGCGCACGGCGACGCAGGGGTCGAGGGAGGCCACCAGCCAGCGCACGTCGCTCTCGAGCCGCGCCGCGTCGTCCGCCGGCAGCCCGACCGCCCCGCGCGTGAAGGCCCCGTCGGGATGGAAGTTCCATTCCGTGGGCGCGACGATGCGGTAGGCGGCGATGCGGTCGCCGTCGAGCGCGACGCGGTGCACGAGCAGCCCGCGTGCCGTTTCCACCCAGGCGATGGCCGAATCCACGCCCAGCGCGACGGCGCCGTGGCGGCCGCCGAAGCCGACGAGCGCCGCGGCCATGTCCACGAGCCTCGCCACGACCCTTGCCCCCACGCCGCGCCCCCAGCGGGCGATGGCGTCGGCGACCAGCGGATGGCCGCCGGTTCGCGCCAGCACGCCCGTCTCGCGGGCGTCGCCGAGCCAGTGCGGGACATCGTCGAAGCCGGGGTCGCCGTCGATGGCAGGCGCGAGCGCGAGAGACACCCAGCGGTCGTCGCCGTAGGGCAGCAGTTCGACATCGCTCGCGCCGAGCGCCGGGTTGCGCGCGAGGAGCGTCGCGGCGAGCGCGGCCACGGGCGTGGACTTGCCCGCCAGCCAGGGCCCGAGCGCCGCAAGGGAGTCGATGGCGAGGAACGCCGCGGGCGGGCAACCGAATACGGCCTCGGTCGCCCACGCCAGCGCCTCGTCCCGCGCGCGCACGTCGAGCGTGTCCTCGCCGGCGTCGAGCAACGGTCCCAGCGCCTTGCGCCCGCGCGCGAGAAGCTCGGGCGACGGAGGCAGGCCCGCGAGCCGGGGCCAGTCGAGGAGGAAGCGCCAGGCGTGCTCCTGCAGCGTTTCGGCGGCGATGCGCGCGTCGCGCGCCGCCCGCAGGTCGTTCGCGGCATCTCTGCCGCGCGCCGCCTCGATGGCCGCGCTTGAGGCCACCGCCTGCGACCGGCCGCAGATCGCGAAGAGCGCGCCCGCCAGCAGCGGCGCCTCGCTCGCCGGGCGCCCGCCGAAGAGACGGCCGGCCACGCGCGGCCGCTCGGCCCGCGCGCTGGCGTGGCTCACCCTTCCCGAGGCGGTGGCGATTCGAACCACGAGTTCACCCTCTATCGGCATCGGGAGTGCCCGCGAATTTTCCGCGCAGGAAATCGCGCTTGGAGACCGGCGCGGGAGGATCCGCCTCGAGGGCCCGGCCCTTCTCGTCGTTGCCGGCGTCGAAGAGCGCCTCGAGCGAAGCGGCCGCGACGGCGCGCGCCGTCTCGTGGTCCGCGAAAGCCTGCGCCGGCGAGAAGAGCGAGCAGGCGTGGTACTCGCCGAGTTCCTCGTCGTGGCCGGCCACGAAGCGGAAGCGCCCGGCCGGCATCGCCAGGATGCGCTCGCCGCCGGCGCGCAGCGCGGTCCACTCGCCCTCCCCCGGCATGAGCACGAGGTTCACGAACCACGGCGTGACGAGCGCGCCCAGCCACTCCCCCTGCCACGGGCGGAAGCCCACGGCCTCCACGCGAAGGCGCTCGTTCAGGAACGGCAGCCCTTCCATGCGCGTCTTCCAGATGCGCGTGAAGGCGGCCTCGAGCCGCGCGCCGGGATCGTCGCGCCGCAGCTCAGTCATCTTCCACCGCCAGGAACTGGGATTGCTCGGCGGAGCAGTTGGGGCAGCTCCAGTGCGGCGGCAGCGCCTCGAAGGGCGTGCCGGGCTCCACCTGCCAGACGGGGTCGCCCGCGGCCGGGTCGTACACGTACCAGCAGATGCGGCACTCGCGCCGGCCGGCCACGCGGTCGCCTGCCGCGGCCATCGCCACTATCCCTCGCGCAGCCACTTGAGGAGGTCGTGCAGGCGCTCGATGCTGTCGTCGTAGTCCTCGGCGCAGGCGCGCGCGGACTCCGGGAAGTCCACCACCTCGAGCGTGTCGAGGATGACGGTGTTCATCGAGTTGAAGTAGCTCACGCGCCAGATGCCGCGCGCGCCGGTTGCGGTGATGCGGCAGTTGCCGAAGCCGCGCGAGAGGATCGCGACCGGCCCCTCGCCGAGCAGCGCGGCGAGCCCCTCGTGGTCGGCGGGGACGAGCGGCAGCAGGGACAGGTTCACGACGTGCGTGCCGTTGCCCGGCCTGAAGCGCTGCGCGTGGTGGCGCAGCTCGCTCACGATGGCCGGGGCGTTCATCACGCCCGCCGGCAGGAGGGAGGCATCCAGGCGCGCGCCGCTGACCTTCTCGGCGGCATCGCGCATCACGGCCGGCACGTCGCCCGCCTCGAGGATGTCGTCGAGCACGGTGCCGCGCGCGTCGTCGCGGCGCACGCGCCAGACGCCCGCGAAGGCCGTCTCCTGCACGCGCCAGGCCGGCGTGCCGTTGGCGCCATTGACCACGGCGCTCACCTCGCCCTGGCCCAGGGAATCGTTGAGAGTGTCGAGGGCACTCGGGGCCATCGCCTTCAGCGAGAAGCGCGGCGACTGCGGGTCGCCCGGGCGGTGGCGCTTCATCGACTCGAGGAGCTGCTCCACCACGGCCGCGGCGGCCGCGAGATCCGTGGGAGCCGCGTTCTCGGGCGGGATGGGCGTGCGCAGCGGCTCGGCGCCGGGCATCGGCATGTAGCGGAACTCCTCGTCCTCCACGGGATGCGAGCCGGCACCGAACGGAACGACGGGGATGGGAAAGTCTCTCATGGCGGCTCCTGGGATCGCGTTCGGCGGGTCAGTGGCAGGAAGGGGCGCCCGCGGCAGCGAGCGGGATCACGCGCGCAGGCAGCGGGTGCGTCTCGCCCTCGACGAGGGCGTTGACGGCGGCGAGGTAGTCGCTCCAGTCGCGCAGGCCCTCGACGTTGCCCAGCCAGGCGCCCCCGCGCACGAAGACGAGCGCCGGCCAGCGACGCACGCCGTAGGTGGACGCCCTGGCGTTGGCGAGCGGCGGCGGCAGCACGCCGATGCGGAAAGCCCGCGAGGCCGCGGCGGCGAGCTCCGGCAGGATCACCGCCACGTCCGTCACCTCACGGAAGCGCACGGGGTCCTCGGTGAAGAAGAGCGCGGCCTCGCCGGGCGCGGCCACGAAGGCGTCGAAGGTCGCCTCGTCGAGCCGCGCGGCGCCGTGCCGCTCGACGAGGCGCGTGACGAGCGGCGGCTCGGCGGGGACCGGCTTCGCAAGTGCGGTCATGTCATTTCTCCCTGATTCCGGAAAAAGGGGTCAGATCCCTTTTCCTCCGCGGAAAAGGGATCTGACCCCTTTTTTCCGGAAGGACGAAGGTGTTCGGGAAGGGTCGGCTCGCGCGAGACGAGGTCGGCGAAGGCGGCGTCGATCGAGGCGGTGTCGCCCTCCAGCACGGCGTTGAGGGCGTCGAGGGCCGCGTCGACGCGCATCGCGGCCTCCGCGGCCATCACCTCGCGCGCCGAGCCCACGAAGGTGAGGAGCCAGGTGCCCGGCGCCTGCGGGCCCACGAGCGTCATGTCGACGAGGCTGCGGCCGTTGCGGCCCGTGCACCACGCGGCGCTGGTACCCGCCACCTCGACCACCTGCATCGGAATTCCGAGGCACATGGTCAGCGCTCCAGCGAGGCGCGCAGGGCGAGCAGGCGCTCGTCGCCCACCCGGCAGGCCGCGTCCGCGCTCGGCCGCCCGCCTTCGTAGTTGTCGATCGCGAGGCTCGTGTCGAAGAGCGGCGCGGCATCGTCCGGCCCGCGCGGCGTGCCGGCCACCCCCCACTCGGCGAGCACCTGCAGCCCGGCGGCGAGCGCGTCGGGAAGCCGCGCGCGGACCACGTCCGTGAGGCTCCCGCCGAAATCCTTGAGGAGCTTCGGCTGCACGCCCACCAGGACGGCCCGCTCCGGCGTGCGCCCCGACAGCTGGGCCAGGGAAAGCACCTCCTGGAAGCTCGACTGGTGCAGGCTCATCTTGCCCACGCCCATGTAGGACGGAATGTCGCCGTCCTTCACGATCTGGAGCGTGCCGGGCTCGAGCCCGTAGTCGATGGCGTCGAAGACGAGGATGCGCCGCGCTTCCTGCACGTACGGCAGCAGGTAGAGCCCCTGCGTGCCGCCGTCCATGAGCGTGACCGACTCCGGGAAGCGCCATCCCTCGTTCAGCGCCGCCACCGCCCGCACCCCGAAGCCCTCGTCGGCCCAGAGCACGTTGCCGATGCCCATCACCAGCGTGTCCATCCTTGAACGACCCCCGTTTGTAACGTGCGCAGTTACAACGGGTCCATCTTCCGGCTTGGCAAAAGTGCGCTCTTGATGCGGGTCAAGTAACCCTACCCGTGGCAAACGAAAAGGGGGGCCAAGCAGGAAAAGGGATCTGACCCCTTTTCCTGCTTGGCCCCTTTTCGGGCTTGCCCGAGCGGATCGGTCAGGTACGCGCGGCCTTGAGGTCCTTCATGGCCTGGTGGACGTCCCAGGCGATCTGCAGCTGCATCCAGAACTCGGGCTCGGTGCGGAAGTAGGCTGCGAGGCGCACCGCCGTGTCCGGCGAAACGCCCCGCTTGCCGCGGATGAGCTCGTTGACCCGGCGCCTGGAGATGCCCAGGGCATCGGCGAGCGCCAGCTGGGTGAGCTTCAGGGGCTTCAGGTAGCGCGTGTCCAGGAAGTAGCCCGGGTGGACGGGTTCGCGTCGCGCCCGCGGCCGCCCGGTCCCGGCTGCGCGGGGCTTCCCGGGGCGGGTCGCGATGCCTCCCTTTCCCATGACCGGCGTGAGCATCTCGGCGCTAGTTCTTGATGTCGCGCCAGCCGCCGATCATGCTCGAGACCACGGTGAGGCCGGAGGTGATGTCCTCGCGGATCACGAAGTACAGGTGCACGATCGTGAACCAGACGAGGTACCACATCCCGAGGTGGTGATACGTGTGCACGTCCTGGCTCTGCCCGAAGAGCGGGATCACCCAGGAGGAGAACAGGCTGTGCTGCCACGAGCCCATCCCCGTCCCCTCGCCGTAGAGCGCGAAGCCGGTGACGATCATGAAGACGCTGCCCAGCAGGTACATGCCGAACATCGCCGCCATGGCGAGCTGGTTGTGGCCGTAGTGCCAGTCGTTCTCGCGCCGGATGAAGAGGTAGTGCCCCAGCACCCGGAAGAAGCTGCGCCACCAGGAGGGCTGGAACACGTACAGCGGCACCAGGAACATCTCGCGCGAGAACTTGTTGCCCACGATCGCCCAGTAGGCGCGCATGAGCAGCATCACCGTGAACACGTACGCCGCCGCGAAGTGCGCGAAGCGCATGTATCCCATCAGGTAGCTGTCGCTCGCCTCGCCCGGCACCGAGGGCAGCGGGGAGCCGATGAAGTACCCCGTCACGCACAGCACCACCATGGCGAGCGCCATAACCCAGTGCCAGATGCGCACCGGCGCTTCCCAGACGTACTTGGGAAACTTGAGGTCCCTTCCGTCGATGGACATGATCGTCTCCGGTTATCTCACCTGGACCCTGGCGAGTTCCTGCCCATCCGGCGAGATCACGTGGCTCGCGCAGGCGAGGCACGGGTCGAAGCTGTGGATGGTGCGCAGGATCTCGAGCGGGTGCTCTGGCTTGGCCATCGGCGTGCCCATGAGGCTCGCCTCGTAGGCGCCGATCTGGTTCTTGGCGTCGCGGGGGCCCGCGTTCCACGTGGTCGGCACGATGCACTGGTAGTTGTCGATCCTGGTGTCCTTGATCTTGATCCAGTGCCCGAGCGCGCCGCGCGGCGCCTCGCAGAAGCCGGCGCCCTTGGCCTCCTTCGGCCAGGTGGAGGGCTCCCACTTCTCGACGTTGGCGGTGTCGAGCTTGCCGGCCTTGATGTTGGCCATGAGCTTGCCGTAGAAGTACTTCATCTTGTGGGCGGCCCACGAGGCCTCCAGCCCGCGCGCGGCGGTGCGGCCGAGCGTGGAGAAGAGCGCCGTGAGGGGCACGTCCAGCGTCTTGAGCACCATGTCCACGGGTTCCTTGAATTCCGGATTGCCCGAGGCGTAGCCGATCACGTAGCGCGCGAGCGGGCCCACTTCCACCGGCTGGCCCTTGTAGCGCGGGCTCTTCACCCACGAGTACTTGGCGCTCTCGTCGATCTCCTGGATGTCGGTCTTCGAGCCCTTGGTGCCCTTGCCCAGCACGAAGTTGGGCTCGGTGACGCCGTCCCACGGGTGCAGGCCCTTGGACTCGTCCGCGTACTTGTACCAGGAGTGGGTGACGAACTCCTGGATCTGCGCCGGGTCCTTGAGGTCCACGCCGAGGATGTTCTTCAGGTCGCCGCCGAGGATCGCGCCGCGCGGCATCAGGAGCGACTTGTTGGACTGGTCGTTCGCGATGTCGGGGAACTCGCCGTAGGAGAGCAGGTTGGTGCTGGCCAGCCCGTTGCCGATGGCGCCCCAGTGCTTGTAGAACGAGGCGATCGCCAGCAGGTCGGGGATGTAGACGTTGTCGATGAAGTCGATCGTGTCGTCGATGATCTTGCCGACCATGTTCAGGCGTTCCATGTTGATCGCGCCCACCGCGCCCGCGCGGTCGACGTTGATCGAGCACGGGACCCCGCCCACCAGCCAGTTCGGGTGCGGGTTCTTGCCGCCGAAGATCGTCTGGATCTTCACGATCTCCTTCTGGAAGTCCAGCGCCTCGAGGTAGTGGCCCACCGCCATGAGGTTGGCTTCCGGCGGCAGCTTGTAGTCCGGGTGGCCCCAGTAGCCGTTGCGGAAGGGACCGAGCTGCCCGCTTTCCACGAACTTCGTGAGGCGCGCCGCGAGGTCGCGGTAGTAGCCCGGCGAGGAGTTGGGCCACTTGGAGATGGACTGGGCCAGCTCGGAGGTCTTCTTGGGGTCGGCCTTCAGCGCCGAGACCACGTCCACCCAGTCGAGCGCGTGCAGGTGGTAGAAGTGCACCAGGTGGTCCTGCGCGAAGAGCGTCGAGTGCATCAGGTTCCGGATGATGTTGGCGGTATCCGGGATCGGGATGTTCAGCGCGTCCTCGACGCAGCGCACCGAGGCGAGCGCGTGCACGCCGGTGCAGACGCCGCAGATGCGCTCGACGAACGCCCACGCGTCGCGGGGGTCGCGCCCCTTGAGGATCACCTCCAGGCCGCGCCACATCGTGCCCGTGGAGACGGCGTTCTGGATGGTGCCCTTCGCGTCGACGTTGCACTCGATGCGCAGGTGGCCCTCGATGCGGCAGATCGGATCGACGACGATCCGCTTGCCGCTGTTGTCCAGCTTGAACCCTTGGGTCTCGAGAACGGCCATGGTCATTTCCCCTCAGCTTTCGTGGATCCGGACTTCTCGGAGGCTTTCTTGATGGCGGTCACCGCTGCGTGCGCCACGACCGCCGCGCCCACCACGCCCGCTGCCACGGCGCCGACCTTGTCGGCGTTGGCCTCGATCCCGAACGCCGGGATGTTCGTCAGCCGGTCGTAGAAGGACCCCTTGTCCCAGAAGCCGTCCTCGGAGCAGCCGATGCAGCCGTGGCCGGACTGGATCGGGAAGGACACGCCCTCGTTCCAGCGCGTGGTCGAGCAGGCGTTGTAGGTGGTCGGGCCCTTGCAGCCGATCTTGTAGAGGCAGTAGCCGGCGCGGGCGGCCTCGTCGTCCCACTTCTCGACGAACTGGCCGGCGTCGAAATGCGGTCGGCGGTAGCACTTGTCGTGGATGCGCTGGCTGTAGAACATCTTCGGCCGGCCCTGGCGGTCCAGCTCGGGGAGGCGGTCGAAGGTGAGCACGTAGGTCACGATCGCGGTCATCACCTCGGCGATGGGCGGGCAGCCCGGCACCTTGATGATGGGCTTGTCGGTGATCACCTTGTCGATGGGCACCGCGTTGGTCGGGTTGGGCTTGGCGGCCTGCACGCAGCCCCAGGAGGCGCAGGAGCCCCAGGCGATGACGGCCTTGGCGTCCTTGGCGTACTTCTTGAGGGTCTCGACGAAGGGCTTGCCGTAGTAGATGCAGTACATCCCGTCCTCGTTGAGGGGCGGGTTCCCCTCGACGGCGAGGATGTACTTGCCCTTGTACTTCTCGATCGTGTCGTGGGCGTTGGCGCGCAGCTGCTCGCCGGCGGCCGCCGAGAGGGTCATGTGGTAGTCGAGCGACAGGAGCGAGAGCACCGCGTCCTTGGCCAGCGGGTGCGCCGAGCGGATGAAGGATTCGCTGCAGCAGGTGCACTCCAGGCCCTCGATCCAGATGACCGGGGTGCGCGGCTTGTTCTCGAGCGCGTGGGCGATCTGGGGCGCGACTGTCGGGGAAAGCCCCAGGGAGGCCGTGGTCAGGCTGCAGAACTTGAGGAAGCTGCGCCGCGAGATGCCCTGCCGGCGGAGCACGTCATAGAAGGTCTCAGTCATGGTCCTTGTCCCCTTTGCGGCGGCCCGTCATGACGAGCGCGAAGACGACCGCGATCCCGCCGAGGGCGAGCAGGTCGACGAAATGGTGGGCCTCGCCCGCGGCGCCATGGCCGGGGTGGGCCCAGGCGGCGGTTGCGACGGCGGCGAGGACGAGGGTGCTGATTGCGGCGGTGAGTCTCATGAGGCCTCCTCGGGATGGGGGATTCCGGACATGAGAGGGACTTTCCGCCGCCCCCGGCCGGCGGCTTTTGACCTGAATCAACGGGACGGCCGCTGCGGGGAGCGATGTAACGATGCCCGTTACACCGTGACACCCCGGAAGGGCGCGGCGGGGGGTATCCAGGGAGTTCCGGGGATCCCGCGGCGGTCATCGACGCCGGTGCCGGGATGTGTCTAGACTACGGGCAACCCGGCGGTCCGAGCGCCTGCCGGCCCATAAAACCGACATCCGAGGAGATGCTCATGAACACCCGCACCCTGCTGGGCGCGCTATGCGCCTGCCTGCTGGCCACCCCCACCTTCGCCCAGACCGAGATCAAGTTCGGCCACGTGGGCGAGCCCGGCTCGCTCTTCGCCCAGTCGGCCGACGAGTTCGCCAAGCGAGCCAACGCCAAGCTCGGAGCCAAGGCCAAGGTCGTCGTCTACGGCTCCAGCCAGCTGGGCGGCGACAAGGAGCTCGTCCAGAAGTTGAAGCTCGGCACGGTGGACATCGCCCTGCCCTCGACCGTCATGTCCTCGGAGGCCGACCTCTTCGGCGTCTTCGAGATGCCCTACCTGGTCAAGGACCGCAAGCACATGGGCCGCATCGAGAAGGACGTCTTCTGGCCCATGATCGCCCCGGCCGCCGAGAAGAAGGGCCTCAAGGTCATCGCCGTGTGGGAGAACGGCTACCGCCACATCACCAACAACAAGCGCCCGATCAACACGCCCGAGGACCTCAAGGGGATCAAGCTGCGCGTTCCCGAGGGCAAGTGGCGCGTGAAGATGTTCCAGACCTACGGCGCCAACCCCAGCCCGATGAAGTTCTCCGAGGTGTTCACGGCCCTGCAGACGGGCGTCATGGACGGCCAGGAGAACCCGTTCACGCAGATCACCAGCGCCAAGTTCCAGGAAGTGCAGAAATTCATCTCGCTGACCGGCCACGTCTACACGCCCGCCTACGCCACCGTCGGCGCGAAGAAGTGGGCCACCCTCCCCCCGGACGTGCGCAAGATCCTCGAGGACACGGCCAGGGAGACCCAGGCGTATGTCTACCAGGTCGCCGAGAAGGCCGAGTCCGAGCTGCTGGGCACGATCACCGCGGCGGGCGTGAAGTCGAACGTCCCCAACAAGGACGCCTTCGTCGCGGCCTCCAAGCCTGTCTACGAGGAGTTCGCCAAGGAGGTCGCCGGCTCCAAGGCCGTGATCGACAAAGCCATCGCCCTTGGCAAGTAGGCGATGACGCTGCAGTCGTTCCGCCGGGGATACGAGCGCTTCCTCGAGTGGATCTGCATCGTGCTCATGGCCGCGCTCGCCGCCGAGGTGGTGGCGGGCGTGGTCTTCCGCTACTCGGGCCACTCCCTCGTCTGGTATGACGAGGTCGCCACCATCCTGCTGGCCTGGGTGACGTTCTACGGCGCCGCGCTTGCGGTCCTCAAGCACGCGCACATGGGCGTGCCCGAGATCGTGCGGATGCTGCCTCCCGGCCCGCGGGTGGCGGCCGTCGCCGTCGCGCAGCTGTGCACGATTTCCTTCTTCGTGCTGCTCGCCTGGGTCGGCTATTCGGTCCTCGAGATCCTCGCGTCGGACCGGCTCGTATCGCTCCCGGAAGTCTCGGAGGCGTATGCGATCTCCGTGATCCCGATCAGCGCCGTCCTGTTCATACTGGGCCAGCTCCTGGTCTTTCCCGAAGTGCTGCGCGAAGCGCGCCGCGAGCACGGGGCCGCCGGGGCGCACGCATGACCGGGTTCCTCGTCCTGCTGTGCGTCCTCGTGCTGGTGCTGATCAATGTCCCCATCGCCGTGGCGCTCTGCATCGCCTCGGTCATAGCGATGGTCACGACGCAGGGCGTGGCGAGCCTGCCCAACGTGTCGATGGCGCTCTACCAGGGAGCGACCAGCTTCCCCCTCATCGCGATCCCGCTGTTCATCCTCGCAGCCGCGATCATGAACACCTCGGGAATCTCGCACCGGCTCATCGACTTCTGCCAGGCGCTCGTCGGCTGGATGCGGGGGGCGCTCGCCCAGGTGAACGTGCTGAGCCACATGTTCTTCGCGGAGATCTCGGGCTCGGCCGTCGCGGGCGTGGCCGCGACCGCCTCCATCATCATTCCGGCCATGAAGGAGCGCGGCTACCCGGGTCCCTTCTCGGCCGCGGTAACCTCCTCCACCGCCACCCTCGCGATCATCCTCCCGCCGTCGATCCCGATGATCCTCTACGCGGTCATGGCGGGCACGTCGGTGGTGCAGATGTTCGTCGCGGGCATCGTGCCCGGCCTGCTCACGGGATTCGGCTTCATGGGCCTGTGCTACTGGTACGCGGTCAGGTACAACTGGCCGGTGGAGGAGATCTTCCAGTGGGGCAAGCTCTGGCGCGCATTCCAGAAGGCGTTCTGGGCGCTCACGCTCCCCATCATCATCCTGGGCGGGATCTTCGGGGGCATCGTCACCGCGACCGAGGGCGCGGCGCTCGCGGTCCTCGTCTCGCTCCTGGTGGGCGGCCTGATCTACCGCGAGCTCGACTGGCCGCGACTGCGGGAGGCCGTCATCGACGGCGCCGTGCAGACGGGCTCCGTGATGCTGCTGGTGGCCTCCTCGGCCCTGCTGGGCCTCTACCTCACCGAGGTGCAGCTTCCGCAGCGCATCGCGGCGGCGATGCTTTCGGACACGAGCGAGAAGTGGGCCATTCTCGCCATCCTGAACGTCTTCTTCCTCCTCATCGGCATGTTCCTGCATTCGGCCGCGGCGATCATCCTGGTGGTCCCGATCGTGATGCCGGTGGTGGCCGCGGCCGGGATCGACCCGGTCCACTTCGGCGTGATCGTGACGCTCAACCTCGCCATCGGCCAGCAGACGCCTCCCGTGGCGAGCGTCCTGCTGCTCACGTGCTCGATCGCGAAGGAGAGCGTCTGGGACGTGACCAGGGCCAACATTCCCTTCATCGGGGTGCTTCTGTTCACGCTCCTGATGGTCACTTACGTCCCGGTGGTGACGCTGGGGCTGGTTGACGTGTTCTACCGCTAGCCGATGACCGACACCATCCTCGTCGAGCGCGACGGCGACATCGCCACCGTCGTCCTGAACCGCCCCGAGAAGCTCAACGCCCTGACGAAGCCGATGTGGCAGCGCCTGGGCGACGTCTTCCTCGAACTCGGCGCCGACGACGCCGTGCGCTGCATCGTGATCCGGGGCGCGGGCGAGAAGGCCTTCGCGCCGGGCAACGACATCTCGGAGTTCGACCGGGAGCGCTCCAACGTCGAGCAGGCGCGGGCCTACGGGCAGGTGATGACGCGCACCATCGAGGCCATCGGCCATTGCCGCCACCCGGTGGTCGCGCAGATCCACGGCATCTGCGTGGGCGGGGGCCTGGAGATCGCGGGCCTCGCCGACTTCCGCATCTGCGGGGAATCGAGCCGCTTCGGCGTGCCCATCAACAGGCTGGGGCTGGTGATGGCGTACTCGGAGATCGGGGCGCTCATCCGGCTCGCGGGCGAGGCCGTCGCGCTCGAGATCCTCCTCGAGGGCCGCGTCTTCGACGCCCGGGAGGCGAAGGAGAAGGGCCTGGTCACGCGGGTGGTTCCCGACGCGGAAGTTCAGGCGGAGGCCAGGGCCACCGCGCGGCGCATCGCGGACGGGGCGCCGCTGGTGGCACGGTGGCACAAGAAGTTCGCCCGGCGCCTGCGTGACGCGAGGCCGTTGACCGCGGAGGAACTCGATGAGGGATTCGCGTGCTACGGCACCGAGGACTTCAGGATCGGGCGGCAGGCTTTCCTGGCCAAGGTGAAACCCGAGTTCAAGGGGCGGTAGTGAGTTACGCGACCCAAAGACCGGGACACGGATGAACACGGATGAACACGGATAAGTACGAATGAAACCCTGGCCTGTGGCTGGCGATATCGCTTCCTGAATCGATGCGACGCATTATTTGCATTTATCCGTGTTCATCCGTGTTCATCCGTGTCCCGGTCTTTGGGTCGCGTGACTCTCCCGTGTTCATCCGTGTCCCGGTCTTTGGGTCGCGTAACTCCGTGGCGCATCCCTCATGAGTGGACCCCTGCAAGGCATCCGCGTCGTGGAGCTGGCCCAGATCATGGCCGGCCCCACCTGCGGCATGCTGCTCGCGGACATGGGCGCCGACGTGATCAAGGTCGAGAAGCTGCCCGGCGGCGACGACACGCGCTCGTACACGCGCCCCTCGATCAACGGCGAGTCGGCCGCGTTCATGATGCTCAACCGCAACAAGCGCGGCATCGCGGTGAACCTGAAGACCCCCGAGGGCCTGGAGGTGGTGAAGAAGCTCCTCCTCACCGCCGACGTCGTCACCGAGAACTACCGCAAGGGGACGCTGGAGAAGCTGGGCCTGGGCTGGGACGTGCTCCACGCCCTGAACCCGCGGCTCGTCTACTGCGTCGTGTCGGGCTACGGCAGGACCGGCCCCTACGCGGACAAGGGCGGCTTCGACCTCATCGCGCAGGGCTTCTCGGGGCTCATGTCGATCACGGGCGAGCCGGAGGGAGCGCCGGTGAAGTCGGGCTCGCCCATCGCCGACATCAACGCGGGCATCTTCGCCGCCCTCGGGGTCGTCTCGGCGCTGCACGCGCGCAATGCCTCGGGCCGCGGCCAGATGGTGGACACCTCGCTCATGGAAGCGGCAATCCAGCAGACCTACTGGCAGAGCGCCATATACCTCGCCACGGGCGAGAACCCCGGGCCCACGGGCTCCGCGCACATCCTCACCGCGCCCTACCAGGCGTTCCCGACGGCCGACGGCTGGATCAACGTGGGCGGCGCCAACCAGTCGAACTGGGAGCGGATCGCGAAGGCGATCGGCCGCGAGGACCTCCTGGCCGACCCGCGCTTCGCCACCAATGGCGACCGCATGAAGCACCTCGCGGAGCTCACGCCGATCATCGCGGAGCGCATGAAGGCCCGCCCCTCCGCCGACTGGATCCGCGAATTCGAGGCGGCCGGCGTCCCGGTGGGCCCCATCAACCGGATCGGCGACATGCTCGCCGACCCGCAGGTGGCGGCGCGCGAAATGGTGATCGAAGTGGACCACCCGAAGGCCGGCCGCACGAAGGCGCTGGGGATGCCGGTGAAGTTCTCCGACACGCCCTGCTCCGTCACCCGCGCCTCCCCTCTCCTCGGCCAGCACACGCGCGAGATCCTCGCCACGCTGGGCTACGACGACGCGGCCGTCGACCGCCTCGCCGCCTCGGGTGCCGTCGCCTGCGCGGCCTGACCGAGAGGCGTTAAGGTTCTTTTGGGGTAGGCGCAAGGAAGTCTCAGCAAACGCGCTCCCGGCGGCGCCCTACAGTGGCGGCACCTGTTCAGCCCCCTGGAGACCGCCATGTCACCCTTGTTGAAACGAGCCGCGCACGAGGCAGGGAACGTTGGTCGCGTCGCGGGAGGCGGCGTGCACCGACACGCCCGCCTGCAGGAAGGCGGCCAGCTCCTCGTCGATGAGGGGATCGCCGGTCATGGTGGCGGGGATGATACCTCGCGCCGCCTTGACCGGCGCCCTTGCCCGGCCGCCCCCGGCACGGCAGGATGGCCCCTCGTCCACGCCCCGCCTCCATGCCCTCCCTCCTCGTCGTCGCGGCCCTCGCGGCCGCCTCGCTCGTCACCTCCTTCATCTCCGGCATCCTCGGCATGGCCGGCGGCATGATCCTCATGGGCGTGCTGCTGGCGCTGCTGACGGTGCCGCAGGCGATGGTGCTGCACGGGATCACGCAGCTCGCCGCCAACGGCTGGCGCGCGACCCTGTGGCGGCGCGAGATCGACTGGCGTGTCTTCCGGCAGAGCGCCTATGGCGCGCTCGTGGCACTTGCCGCGTTCACCCTCGTTCAGATCCTGGTGAGCAAGCCGGTGGCCTTCCTCGTCCTCGGGATCACGCCCTTCGCGGTGCTGGCGCTGCCCGAGAAGCTCGTCCTCGACGTGAACAAGCGCGGGCACTCGTTCGCGAGCGGCATCGTCTGCACCGGCCTGCAGCTGCTGGCGGGCGTGGCCGGGCCCATCCTCGACATCTTCTTCGTCCGCTCGAAGATGGACCGCCGCGCGGTGGTGGCGACCAAGGCCTCCATCCAGAGCTTCAGCCACATCATGAAGATCACCTACTTCGGGGTCCTCGTGGGCTCGGCCCAGCGCGGGACCGTGGATTTCTGGCTGGGGGTGCTGATGGTGGCGCTCGCCATCACCGGCACGACGCTCTCGCGCCGCGTGCTGGAGAAGCTCACCGACGCGTCCTTCCGCCATTGGACGCGCTGGACCGTCATGACGATGGCCTCGATCTATCTCGCCTGGGGAACGTGGCTCCTGCTGAGGGGATAGGACATGGTGGATGTCTTCATCTCGTACGCGCGATCGACGCAGGACCTCGCCGAACAAGTGGCTCTGGCGTTACGCGCCCTTGGCTACCAGGTCTGGCGAGACAACCAGCTTCCAGCGCACCTCGCATACTCGGATGTCATCGAGGAGCGCCTCGTCGCCGCGAAGGCGGTGGTCGTCATCTGGTCGAAGGATGCCGTGCGGTCCGAGTGGGTCCGGTCCGAGGCCAACCGCGCGCGCGAGGCGCGGAAGATCGTCCAGCTCTCGGTCGAGGCGCCTGCCCTGCCGATGCCATTCGACCAGATCCACTGCGCAGATCTCTCGGGCTGGAACGGCGACATCGAGAGCCCAGCCTGGAAATCGGTCGTCTGCAGCGTGAAGGCGCTCGTCGAGAACGAAGGGGCGCGAGACGATGCCGAGCGGCCACCAGTCCATCGCGGGCCGGAGCCGAGGCGGTCCGTCACGAATCTTCCGGGCCAGCTCACGAGTTTCGTCGGGCGAGAACGCGAGATCGCCGAGATTCGGTCGCTGGTACGCGAGGCGCGCCTGGTCACGCTCACCGGCACCGGCGGCGCCGGGAAGACCAGACTCTCTCTCCAGATCGGTGCCGCAGCAGCAGCGGAGTTTCCCGACGGTGCCTGGTTCGTCGAGCTGGCCCCATTGACTGATCCCGCGCTCGTGCCCCAGGCCGTGGCCCGGGTCCTCGGCGTCAAGGAACTCGCGGGAATTCCGATCTTCGAGGCAGTATCGCGGCACCTGGCGGCGCGTACGTGCCTGCTCCTCCTCGACAACTGCGAGCACCTTGTTGATGACGTTGCACCGCTCAGCCAAACGCTGCTCGCCACCTGTCCCGGCCTGCGCATCCTCGCGAGCAGCCGGGAGCCCCTCAGGGTCGTCGGAGAGGTAACCTATCGCGTCCCTTCTCTCGCGACGCCGGACCCGAAGGTGACCCGCGATGCAAACGCGCTCCTGCAACACGCCGCTGCGCGCCTGTTCGCCGATCGCGCCCTCGCGGTCAAGCCGGGCTTCAGGATCACGGATGCCGAGTCGGCCGTTGTCGCCGACATCTGCCACAGGCTTGACGGTATCCCCCTCGCCATCGAACTGGCGGCTGCCCGGGTGCGTTCGCTGTCTCTAGCGGAGTTGAGTGCCCGTCTCGACGACCGCTTCCGCGTCCTCACTGGCGGCGCCCGCACCGTCCTGCCGCGCCAGCAGACGCTGCGCGCCCTCTTCGACTGGAGCTACGACCTCCTGGACGATGCGGAAAAGGCGATCTTCCGCCGGTCGTCGGTCTTCTCGGGGGGATGGACGCTGGAAGCAGCCGAGCAGGTCTGCAGCGAGAACGAGGCCGAACGGGACGTCATCGTCGATCTGCTGACGGCCCTGGTCGACAAGAGCCTGGTCGTGGCCGAGGAGCGGGAGGGCCAGACACGATATCGCCTGCCGGAGACGTTGCTTGCCTATGGGCGGGAGCGCCTGCGGGAGTCGGGCGAAGAGGCCCGGTGGCGGCAGCGACACCTGGTCTTCTTCCTGAGCTTCGCGGAGGCTCACGAGCCCAAGTTCAGGATGGAGGACCTGCGCAGTTCCGGCGACCGGATGGAACAGGAGCACGACAACCTGCGCGCGGCGCTGTCCTGGTCGATCGCAGACGCGGCGGAAGCCGAAAGCGCCCTGCGCCTGGCAGCGCTCTTGTGGTGGTTCTGGGTCGTCCGCGGCTTCCTCAGCGAAGGCCGCACCTGGCTCGAGAGGATCCTCACGACCTTGCCGCCAGACCAGTACCGGATGCTTCGAGGCGCCGTGCTGTACGGCGCCGGCCGTTTGGCGCAGGCGCAGGACGACCTGGACACCGCACAGGCACGGTTCGAGGAGTGCCTTGCAATTGCCCGCGCCTTCGGCAAGCCCACGGGAGTCGCCAACACGTTGCGGAGCATCGGAACCGTGGCCAGCATCCGCGGCGATTACGGGACGGCCCGGTCGATGAACGAGCAGAGCCTCGCCATGTCGCGGGACACGGGTGAACCGATGGGCACCGCCGCCGCCCTGGGCAACCTCGGCCGGCTGGCGCAGGAGCAAGAGGACTACGAGGCGGCACGCCGTCTGCACGAGGAGAGCCTGGCCATCTGGCGGCAGATCGGCAATCGCCGCGGCGCTGCCCTTGCCACCGGCTTTCTCGGTCTGGTCGACCTCCACCAGGGACGATCCGAGAGCGCGCTGCACCGGCTCGAGGAGAGCCTGGCAGTACTGAGGGAACAGGGTGGCCCGGGCGCGGTTGCCATGCTGCAAGGCTTCCTCGCGACCGCTCACGCCGAACGCGGTGACCTCGATGCGGCCCGAAGGCTCTACGTGGAAAGCCTGCTCGCACAAACTCAGCTCGGCGACCGCTCGAGCACTATCGGCTGCGTGGAAGGACTGGCCCTGGCATGCCTGGGCCAGGGGGAACAGGAGCGAGCCGCTCGCCTCCTGGGAGGAGTCGAGCGCCTGCGGGAAGCGCTGGGCACGCCCCTGCCACCGTGCGAGCGCACACGGCACGATAGGATCCTGCACGCGGCATTGGCAAGCGTCGAGGATCGTGGCAGGTTCGATCGGAAACGCGAGGAGGGTCGCGCACTGACACTGGAAGCGCTGGTCGAGGAGGCGCTGCGACCGCCGGCCGCCGCAGGCGACACTTAGAAACCTCTTGAAACTCGCGCAGGAACCGTTCGGCAAACACCGCGGACTGTGCACCGCCGATCAATTCGCCTTGCGCACGATGCACTGGATCTGCGCGAGCGTGCCGGGGAACGCGGTCTGGTCGACGGGCCTCAGGAAGCGCCGCTTGAGGGCCGACTTGTCGAACCCGAGGAGCCTCAGGAAAGCGTAGGCGACGCGGCCCAGGGCGCGCGCGGCGCGCCACGGGAGCGTGCCCGCCACCTGCCCGTTGGACTGGAGCTGGCGGTCGTAGCCCGTGTCGAACAGGCGGATGTCGAGCACCTCGCCGCCGGGCAGCGACTTCGCGAGGTCCAGCAGGTTCACCGAGACGGGCGACCAGCTCTGCCGCTTGGCGATCGTGAAGGTCCACTTGTGGTCGGCGTTGAAGCGGCTCGGCCAGAACCCCTGCTCGTAGAGGTCCTCGTCGGGGACGATCACGAAGAGCACGCCGCCGGGCTTCACCAGCGTCCACCACTGCGCGATGGCGGCGCGCGGGTCGCGCATGTGCTCGAGGCAGTGGGAGGCGTAGACGAAGTCGAACCGGCGGTGGACGTGGCGCGTTATCTCGTTCGCGTCGCCCTGGGCGACGTCGAAGGGCACCACGCCCGGGAGCACCGGGTCGGCCCCGCACCCGATGTCGATGCCCTCTCCCGTCAGGACCGAGCGCTCGAGGTCGCCCCACTGCCGCTTCGTTTTCGACGATTCGTGCGCCATGGCGCCCTATCGTCGGCCGGCGGCCGCGCGGCTGTCAATGACGCGCGGCTCCCACCCGCGGCATCAGGCCCCCGCGCGCTGCGCCAGGCGCGAATGGGTGTCCATGACGAGCAGCCGCGTGGCCTGCAGGCGGTCGGCGACCACGGCGAGAATCCGGCGCATGAGTTCGTAGCCGAAGCCCTTGTCCTCCTCGCAGAGCGCGCGGAGCGTGGCCGCGTCGAAAGCGAGCGCGTGGAGGTCCTGCAGCACCCGGCCCTGGAACACCGTGTCGCTGCCGACCACCGAGGACCAGCCCATCTCGTCGCCGGGGCCGAGGGTGTCGACACGGAACACGCCGCCGGGCGGCGCGATCTCCAGGCTCACCGCGCCGTCGACGATCAGGAAGAAGTCCGTGCCCTCCTCGCCCTCGCCGAACAGGATCCGGTCGCGCTCGAAGCGCACCTCCTTCGCGAGATCCGCGAGCCGCTCCACCTCATGATCCTTCAGGCCCTTGATGAACGGCTGCCGGCGGCACAGCGCCTTGGTCGCTTCGGTATTCATCGCTCGTCCTCCTCCGTCTGCTTTCACCGGACCGGCGTGCGATTTCCAGCATACGCCCCATTTCACTACATGGAGATCGACCCTTCCCGGAACTCCGTCCGGTCGAGCCAGACGTTCACGAGCACCGGGCGACCGGAGGCCGCCAGCCGCCGCGCCTCGGCGAGCCCCGCCTCGACCTCGGCGTCGGTGCGGATCTCCACGCCCTCGGCGCCGAAGCCCCTCGCGACCTCGTGGTAGGCGGTGCGGGCGAGCACCGTGCCCACGTCGTCGCCCAGCATCTTCACCTGCTCGCGCGCGATCTGCGTCCAGCCCGCGTCGTTGCCCACCACGGCGATGACCGGGATGCCGTGGCGCACGAAGGTGTCGAACTCCGAGAGCCCGTAGCCGCTCGCCCCGTCGCCCCAGACGAGCCACACTTCCGAGGACGGCTTCACCACCGAGGCACCGAGCGCGAAACCCGCGCCCACGCCCAGCGTGCCGAACGCCCCCGGGTCGAGCCAGGTGAGCGGCCCGCGCGGGTGCAGGATGTAGGATGCCGTCGCCACGAAGTCGCCGCCGTCCGCGACGAACACGGCGTTGTCGCCTGCCGCGTTCTCC
>JAABQW010000254.1 GCA_011391275.1 Betaproteobacteria bacterium | reverse complement strand
GAGCGGTCCAGCTCGACCTTCTCCAGCAGCGCGAAGAGGCGCTCGTCGATGTCGAGGATCGACATGTGGCAGCCGAAGCAGCCGGCCAGCGAGGTCGTGGCGACCTTGAGCTTGCGGGGGGCGGTTGCGTCCATGTCCGTCACTCCCTCGCCGCGTCCGAGGAGGCGATCTCGGCGGTCGCGTCGGCCCGCGCCGAGATGGGCCTCGCGTCGAATACCCGCCGCCCGATCGGCGTGTCGAAGCCGCGGCCCTTGGGCAGGATCACGCCCACGGGGCACACGTGCGCGGCCTTGTCGGTCGCCGCGAAGTCGGTGTCGGCCAGCCGCCCGGTGCGCGAGTTCACGATGAGCCGCGTGCGGATGCCGCGGCCCGAGAGCGCGAAGACGTTCTTGCGGTCCACGTCGCGGCTGGCGCGCACGCACAGCGAGCAGAGGATGCAGCGGTTGAAGTCGAGCAGCACCGCCGGGTGCGAGGCGTCCAGCGGGCGGTCGGGGAAGAAGTGGTCGAAGTGCGGCGACATCACCCCCAGGTCGTAGGCCGTGGCCTGCAGCTTGCAGTCGCCGCTCTTCTCGCACGACGGGCAGAAGTGGTTGCCCTCGACGAAGAGCATCTGCACCAGCGCGCGCCGCTCCGCGTTGATCTCCGGCGTGTCGCTTTCCACGACGGCGCCCGCGACGGCCTGCGTGGTGCAGGAGGCAGAGTGCCTTCCGCCCACCTTCACCGTGCACACCTTGCACGAGCCGTGCGGCTTGAAGTCCGGGTGGAAGCACAGGTGCGGGATGTATGCCCCGGCCGCCACGGCGGCCTGCAGGATGGTCTGCCCCGGCGCGAAGGCGATGGGGCGCCCGTCGAGGGTGAAGGTGTCGCTCATGCGGGTTCCTCGTTCTCGGTGGGCACGTGCGCGGCCGGGTCGTCGCGGCCGGTCATCTGGCGCGCGGCGGCCAGCGCCCGGTCGAGGTCGAAGGCGGGCTCGAACTCCTCGTGCGCGAGCCGGCGCTGGTAGGCGGGGCGGAACTTCGCGATCGTGCCGAGCACCGGGTTGCACGCCGAGTGCCCCAGGCCGCAGTGGCTCATCGACTGCAGCAGCAGGTTCATGCGTTCGATCTCGGCGAAGTCGTAGGGCGAGCCGTGCCCGTTGGCGAGCTTGTCCATCATGTTGGCGAGGAGCGAGGTGCCCACGCGGCAAGGAGTGCAGAAGCCGCAGCTCTCGTGCGCGAAGAAGTGCACGAAGTTGCGCGCCACCTCGAACAGGTCGCGCCGCTCGTTGAACACCATGAGGGCGCCGGCCGTGGGCAGGTCCTCGAAGGCGAGGCGCCGGCCGAACTCGGCCGCGGGCACGCAGGCGCCCGAGGGCCCGCTCACCTGCACCGCCTGCGTGAGCCGCGCGCCGCAATCGGCGAGCACCTGGCGGATCTCCACGCCGAACGGGTACTCGTAGATTCCCGGCTTCTCGCAATCGCCGGAGACGCACACGAGCTTCGTGCCGGTCGACTCCGCCGTGCCGAGGCCGGCGTACCAGGCGCCGCCCTTCAGGGCCACCAGGCACGAGGCCGCCAGCGTCTCCGCGTTGTTCACCACCGTGGGCTCGCCGAGGTAGCCGTGCGTCACCGGGTAAGGCGGGCGGTTGCGCGGCGTGCCGCGCTTGCCCTCTAGGCTCTCGATGAGCGCCGACTCCTCGCCGCACACGTAGGCGCCGGCGCCCACGTGGATGCGCACGTCGAAATCGAACCCCTCGCGCCCGAGGATCGACTCGCCCAGGAGCCCGGCGCCGCGCCGGCGCGCCAGCACCGACTCGAGGTGCCCGAGCAGGAAGCGGTACTCGCCGCGCAGGTAGATGAAGCCCCGCCACGCGCCGGTGGCGAAGGCGGCGAGCGTCATGCCCTCGATCACCGCGTCGGCGGCGGTGGAAAGGAGGACGCGGTCCTTGAAGTTACCCGGCTCGCCCTCGTCGGCGTTGCAGACGAGGTAGCGCGCCTTGCCGGGCGCGTCGCGGCAGGCCTGCCACTTGAGCCCCGCCGGAAACCCGGCACCGCCGCGGCCGCGCAGCCGCGAGGCCTTCATCTCCTCGACGAGCGCCTCGGGGCCGCGGGCCAGCGCCGCCGCGAGGGCGGCCCCGGGGGCCCAGGAGGTGCCGAGCAAGGCGTCGCGCCGGTGGATGTCGTCCTCGACGCGGAAGAAGTCCGCCGGCCACGCGTCCAGGGGAACCTCGTTGCGGACGAGGTCGCACAGCTCGTCCACGCGGCGCTCGGTGAGGCGGGTGATGGGGCGGCCGTTGACGAGCAGCGCCGGGCCCTGGTCGCACAGCCCCGTGCACGAGGTCGTGTCGACGCTCACCAGCCCGTCTTCCGTCACCTTGCCGCGCTCGGCCCAGAGATTGCGGCACAGGCGCTCGAGGAGCGCGGGGCTCCCCAGCATGCGGTCGGTGATGTTGTCGCTGAAGAGGATGCGGTAGCGCCCGCAGGGCTTCAGGTGCAGGAACGAGTAGAACGTCGCCACGCCGAGGATCTTGGAGCGCGGGAGCGTGAGGCGCGCCTGGATGCAGTCGATGGCCTCGGGCGGGATCCACCCGCAGTCCTCCTGCACCTCCCGGAGCACCTGCAGCAGTTCCAGGGGATCGTGACGGTGGCGCGCCATCGCGGTGGCGGCCGCTTGCGCGGGGTCGGGGGCCAATCGCTCGGCGGGGCACATCGGGGTGATCCTGTCCGGGGCCGCGCGGCCCGGCGGACCGCGCGCCATGGATCCACCCTACCCCTGCGCGCCCCGCCTTTCTTGACGCCGATCTAATGCGCCGCGCATAGGGCGCCGGATCGGCCGCCTGGGGACTGCAGGAGTGGTGCCCGGGGCCGGACTCGAACCGGCACGCCTTTCGGCTGCGGGTTTTAAGCCCGCTGCGTCTACCGGTTTCGCCACCCGGGCATCGCCGGCCGAGTCTACACCGGCGGGCGGGTGACGCTCTCCGCCTGCTCGATCACCGCGAGCGCGACCTCGTCCACGGGAAGCCCCGCGGCCACGGCACGCTGGTGCAGCATGCGCACGGCCTCGTCGCAGTTCACCTTGTGGCGCTCGACGAGGATCCCCACCGCGATGAGCGCCTGCGGGCCGTGGTCGCCCCCGAGCGCGTCGGCCAGCAGGTCCACGCCCTCGCCCACCTTCGCGAGCCCCTGCGAGCGCTCCAGGGCGCTGTGCACGGCCGGAACCAGGCGCGTCATGTCCACGGGCTTGGTCACCACCCCGAGCGCCCCGAAGGAAGCGGCGCGCCTGCGCACCTCTGCAGCGTCGCGCGCCGGGGCGAGGAGCAGGAAGGGCACGTGCGTCTCCCGGGCGAGGAACTCGGCGACGTCCAGGCCGTTGCGGCCGGCCATCGTCACGTCGAGCACGGCAAGGGCCGGCTGCGTGTCGACCGCCACGCGTATGGCCTCGTCGCCGTTGGTCGCCACCACGACGTCGTAGCCGGCGCGGGAGAGACCCGCCACCAGGCTCGCGAGCACGACGCGGTCGTCGTCGACGACGAGGAGCCGGGGTCTTGCCTGGGTCATGGGAGCCTCATACTGTGTCGATTATGCCCGACCCCCGGGCCCGCCCGGAGACCGCCTTGAACGCCCTTCGCCTCCTTCCCGTGGTGCTCGTGCTGGCGATCCTCGCCGCGCACTTCTACCGCGCGGCCGAATGGGCCGGGTTCGGGGCCACCGTCGCCCTGCTGCCGCTGCTCTTCGTGCGCGCTTCCTGGGCGGCCCGCGTCCTGCAAGCCGCGCTCGTGCTCGGCGCGCTGGAGTGGCTGCGCACGGCCGCGGCGCTTATCGCGGTGCGCCAGTCCATGGGCCAGCCGTACACGCGGCTCGCCCTCATCCTGGGCGCCGTGGCCCTGGCGACCGCGCTCTGCGCTCTCCTCTTCCAGTGGAAGCCGTTGCGCGAGCGCTTCCGCCTGGGCGAGGGAAGGCACACCGGCCCCTAGCCCCGCTGCCCGAACCGGCGCACGAGGTTGCGCCCGGCGTGCTTGGCGTCGTAGAGCGCGTCGTCGGCCTGGCTCATGAGGGTGTCCAGGTTGGTCGCGGCGTCGATCGCCGCCACGCCGATCGAAACGGTCACGCGGATGGGCACGCCCTCCTCGCGCGGGACCTCGGCGGCGGCCACCGCGGTCCGCAGGCGCTCGGCGACCTCGAAGGCACCCTCGATCTCGGTCTCGGGGAGCAGGACCGCGAACTCCTCGCCGCCCACGCGCCCCGTGACGTCCACTTCGCGCAGGACCTCCAGGCAGGTGCGCGCGAGCTGCTGCAGCACCCGGTCGCCGGCGCGGTGACCGTGGGCGTCGTTGACCTCCTTGAAGTGGTCGATGTCGATCATCAGCATGGAAAGCGGCGTGCCGTAGCGCCGGCTGCGCGCGAGCTCCGCATCCGCGACTTCCATGAAGTGCCGCCGGTTGGCCAGGCCCGTGAGCGGGTCCGTGTGCGCCTGCTTCTCCAGGAGATGGGCTATGCGCCTCTGCCGGCGCCACGCGCGGTCGACCATCAGGGTCGCCCCGATGGAGACGGCGAAGAGCATGCTCGAGAGCAGCGCCACCACGCCCATGTCGCGGCGCCAGTGGCCGAGATACTCGTCGGTGGAGCGCGCCACGGTGATGTGCAGGGGATGGGCCGCGACCCGGCGGTAGGAGTAGAGACGCTCCGTGCCGTCCAGGGGCGAGATGGCGTGGAACGTCCCGGCAACCTCGCCGCGGGCCACGAGATTGCGCAGCGCGTCGGGCATCGCGCTGTTCGGGTCGGCGAGCACCGGGTAGCGCGCGATGAGCGCGAGCCCTTCGCCGCGCACCGCGATCGAGCCCCCGGGACCCACGTCCGCGGCCGCGAGCAGCGTGACGAGGCGCTCGGCCGGCACCGGGGCCACGACGGCCCCCGCGAAGCGCCCATCCGGGAACTCGACGCGCCGGATGACGTCGACGACGAGCGGCCCCTCCGGCCCGTCGCGGTGCGGCGCGGAAATCAGCAGGTTCGAGTCGTGCCCGTCGCGCAGCTTCGCGAACCAGGGCTGCTCCCCGAGGTCCTCGGCGGGCGCCGTCGCGAATTCCGTCTGGTAGACGAGCCGGCCTTCCGAGTCCGCGACGCGGATCCCCAGAACGTCGCGCAGGTTCACGTGGATGTTGGCGATGTAGGCGCGCGTGGCCTCGTCGTCTCCCGCCCCGCCCGCCAGGCGGCGCTCGCGCTCGACCGCCACGGTGTGCAGCGCGATCCGGACCTTGTCCACGAGGTTTGCGATGTCGCTCTCGAGGACGCGCGCCACGCTGTAGGCCTCGACGACCGCCCGCTCCTCGTGCTGGCGGCGGCTGGTCTGGATGGACTGCGCGATGAGGAGGGATAGCAGGAGCAGCAGGGCACCCACCACGCGCCACAGGCGCGTGACGAACCGGCCGCCTTGCAGGTGTTGCATGGGCATCCTCCGTGCCCCATCCTGCCCCCGCGCTACCGGCGCGGACTTGTCCCCAATCAGGACTTCAAGCGAATCAGAAGCACTGCGCCCGGCACATCCGGGCGATGTCGGCGTCGGTGAGCGGGCCGCCGTCCCAGGAGCGGGCGTCGGACCTCAGGTAGCAGGTGCAGACCGGAATCGCGTAGCGGGCGCGCGGGCGTTGGCTCGCGGCCCGGGCCGGCGCCTCCATGGGCGTGCCGTAGGTGTTGGCCCAGGGGTTCTGCTCATTCGGGTTCCAGGTTTGCGGCCCCGGCTCCGCCGGGAAAGCGGGCCTCGAGGCCAGGTCGGTCCAGAGTCCCTTCGGGCGGTCCCGCCACAACCGTTCGCCCAGCCACGCGTTCGCGTAATCCTCCGGGGATCCGGCCAGCGCCCCCGTGACGCACAGCCCGCCTGCCAGGCAGGCGCAGCGCGCGAGGTTGCGGCGGAAACGGCTCATCGTCGGCGGGTCGCGTAGGAAGGGAAACGCCCCGAATGCTACGCCGGCCGCGCGGCGCCGTCAGTGGCGTGCGTCACAGCCGGGGCACCCGGGGCGCCCCGCGGGCCGCGGCCGCTCAATGGACTTCCACCCGATGGGCGGCCGTGCCCTTCGCCTTGGGAAGGGTGAGCTTCAGCACGCCGTCGGCGTACTTCGCCTCCACCTTCGCGAACTCCACGTCCACCGGCAGCGTGAACGACCGGCTCATGGTCCCGCAGTAGCGCTCGCTGCGCAGGAGCTTGCCTTCCTTCTCCTCCTTCTTCTCGCGGCGAACTTCCGCCGCGATGGTGACCATGTTGCCGTCCACGTCCACGCGGATGTCGTCCCTGGCAACGCCCGGCATGTCGGCCGTCACCAGGTAGCGCTCCGGGGTTTCCTCCACGTCCAGCTTGATGGCGGGAGGCAGGCTCTCCGTCTCCATCCACATCGGGCGCATGAGCCCCTTGAAGACGGAAGGCACCTCCAGGGCCGGATCGAAGAGGGTCAGGGGCTTGAGGGTTCCCATGGCGTCCTCCTTCACGATTTCCAGCCGCGGCGGCGTCACCTCCACCGCCGCGCGGGGCCATTCACTACCGCTCCGCACCTTGAGTGTAGCGGCGCCGCGCAGGAGGGTGTTGCCCGCGGTCAAGAAGCGTCCGGATTGCGCGCCGCCACGAGCTCGCAGATGCGCTCCAGCGTGTCCAGGGTCGCGTAGTCCTCCTCGGCGATCTCGACCGCGAAGCGCTGGTGGACGGCGATGAGGAAGTTGAGCCAGTCCATCGAGTCGAGGTCGACCTGGTCGCGAAGGGGCTTGCCGGGCTCGACGTCGCCCTCCTCCAGCTCGGGGGCGATCTTCCTCAGTTCGGCGAAGACGAGGGGGCGCAGCTCGATGGCGTTCATAGCTTCTCCGGTTCCTGCAGGCGGCGGGCGAGCTCGACGAGGAACGCGGCCCCGCGGTGCCCGTCGCTCACGCGGTGGTCGCCTGAGATCGAGGCCACGA
This sequence comes from Betaproteobacteria bacterium, assembly GCA_011391275.1. Classification (GTDB taxonomy): domain Bacteria; phylum Pseudomonadota; class Gammaproteobacteria; order Burkholderiales; family Usitatibacteraceae; genus FEB-7. Next base: position 13,227 of record JAABQW010000254.1, on the reverse strand, counting down.
CAGTGGGCATCGCGCGCACCTCCCCGCCGTCGACCCACGGGCGCGGCGCCACGCGGCCGAAGCCGACGATGGCGACTTGCGGCGGGTAGATGACCGCGAAGGTCGACTCGGCGCCCGCATCCCCGAGGTTCGTCACGGTGATGGTCGGGTCGGAAAACTCGGAGCTGCGCAGGTTCCCCGCCCTCGCCCGTTTCACGAGGTCGGCGAGGCTCGCCATGAGGCGGTCGAGGTCCAGCGAGGGCACGTCGCGGATCGCCGGCGCCACGAGCCCGCCCTGGCGGATGGAGATCGCCACGCCCAGGTGCACGGCCTTGGAGGGCTGGAATGCGCCGTCGCGCCAGAACCCGTTGAGCTCCGGGAAACCCTGCAGGGCGAGTGCCACGGCCTTGAGCTGCAGCACGGCCATGAGGATGCGGCCGGTGAGCGGCCGCCGCGCGTTCTCCGCGGCAAGCCAGTCCGCGGCACGCTGCATCGGTATCGTCTCGGCGAGGTAGTAGTGCGGGATCTCGCGCTTGGAGCGGCTCATGGCCGCCGCGATCGACTTGCGCATCTCGGCGGCTCGGTCGGCGGCGGGGGTCGGGACAGACGCGGTCGCAGGGGGCGCCTTGCCGCGCGCGCGCTCGACGTCGTCGAGGGTCACCACGCCATGCGGCCCGGTGCCCTCGATCCGGTCGGGATCCAGGCCCAGCGCCGCCGCGAGCTTCCTCGCGGCCGGCGACACGGGCTTGCGCGCGGACGGCACCGTCGCCTCCGCCGGCGCGGAGACAGGGCCGGATGGCGCCTTCGGCGACGGCGCGGAAACCGGTGGGGAGGCGGCGGCCGGAGCCGCCGGCGGGACCATGCCCGGCGCCTCGCCGGGCACGCGCAGCATCGCGATCGCGGTGCCGACCGGCACCGTCGTGCCGGGCTCGATGAGCAGCGCCTCGATCACCCCTTCCTGCCAGATCTCGACCTCCACCGCGGCCTTGGTCGTGTCCACGACGGCCACGACGTCGCCCTTCCTCACGGCGTCCCCGGGCTTCACCTTCCACTCGAGGAGCTTGCCCTCGTCCATGTCGGCGCCGAGGGAGGGAAGCCTGAACTCCGTCACTGGAAGAGCCCCTTCACCGCCGCCACGATCTTCTCGGGCTGCGGCAGCGCGGCCTCCTCGAGGTGGCGGGGATAGGGAATGGGCACCTCCTCTCGGCACACGCGCGCCACCGGCGCGTCCAAGTCGTAGAAGGCCTGTTCCATGATGCGCGCCACGATCTCGGCCGAGAGGCTGCCGCTGCGCCAGCCCTCGTCCACGATCACGGCGCGGCGGGTCTTGCGCACGGAGGCGAGCACGGTGTCCATGTCGAGCGGGCGAAGCACCCGCAGGTCCACGACCTCGGCGTTGATCCCCTCCGCGGCCAGCTGGTCGGCCGCCGCCAGCGCCTTCGGCACGCTGGCGCCATAGGCGACGATCGTCGCGCGCGTGCCCTGCCGGCGGACCTGCGCGTGGGCGATGTCGACCCTGGCGCTCGAGAGCTCGCCGGCGGTCTCGAAGAGCGCCGGGTACTCGAAGACGAGCACCGGGTTGCCGTCGTCGAGCGCGGCGCCGAGCATGCCGTGGGCGTCGTCGATCGTGGCCGGGGCGACGATCTTGATTCCGGGCACGTGCGCGTACCAGCCCTCGAAGCTGTGCGAGTGCTGCGCCGCGAGCTGCCGGCCGGCGCCCGTGGACATGCGGATCACGAGCGGCACCGCGAACTGCCCGCCCGACATGTGCCGCAGGATCGCCGCGGTGTTCACGATCTGGTCGAGGGGAAGGAGGCTGAAGTTGACCGTCATCACCTCGACGATGGGCTTGAGCCCCCCGAGGGCGGCGCCGATGCCCGCGCCGACGAAGCCGAGCTCCGAGAGCGGCGCGTCGCGCACCCGCTCCGGTCCGAACTCGTCGAGCAGCCCCTTGCTCACGGCGTAGGTGCCGCCGTAGCGCCCCACGTCCTCGCCCACGAGGAAGACGCGCTGGTCGCGCGCGAGCGCCTCGCGCAGGCCCATCCTCAACGCTTCGCGGTAGGTGATCGTCATGGCGCGTACACGTCCCTGGTCAGGTCCTCGACGGGTTCCCAGCCGGCGGCCTCGGCGAACGCGACCGCGCGCCCCACCTCCGCCTCGACCTGGGCGTCGAGTTCGAGGAAGCGCTCCTCCGTGAGGTCGCCCTGCGCCTTGAGACGGGCGGTGAAGGTGTGGATGGGCCCGCGTGTCTTCCACTGCTCCACCTCGGCCTTGTCGCGGTAGAGCTCGGGGTCGAACATCGAGTGCGCGCGGAAGCGGTAGGTGCGGAACTCCACGAACACCGGGCCGTCGGCGAGCGCCTTCGCGCGCGCGCGCTTCGCGCCCTCGTAGGCGGCCACCACGTCCATGCCGTCCACGGGGAAGGCCTCGACGCCGTAGGACGCCGCCTTCGTGCAGAGGTCGGTCTGCGACTCCGAGCGCTCGATCGCGGTGCCCATGGCGTAGAGGTTGTTCTCGCAGAAGAACGCCACCGGCAGCTTCCACAGCGCCGCGAGGTTCATCGACTCGTGGAAGGCGCCCTCCGCCATCGCGCCCTCGCCGAAGAAGCACGCCGTGAGGCGCTCCTCGCCGCGCATCTTCGCCGCGAGCCCGAGGCCCACCGCGAGCGGCAGGCCGCCGCCGACGATGGCGTTGCCCCCGTAGAAGCGGGCCGCGGCGTCGAAGAGGTGCATCGAGCCGCCGCGCCCGCGCGAGCAGCCCTCCTTCTTGCCGAACATCTCGGCCATGATGCGATCCATCGGCACGCCCTTCAGGAGCGCGTGTCCGTGCTCGCGGTAGGTAGCGACCACGTTGTCGCCGCGGGCGAGCGCGTGCATGGCGCCCGTGGCGACCGCCTCCTCGCCGATGTAGAGGTGCAGGAAGCCGCGGATCCTTCCCGCCCCGTAGAGCTCGGCGCACTTCTCCTCCATGCGCCGGATGCGCAGCATGTCCTTCAGCAGCTTGAGCGAGTTCTCCCGCGCGAAAGGCACGGGGCCCGACGGGGGCGGGGCCGCGACGTGGCTCATGCGCCTTCCTCCAGGGTGGAGAGGTCGCCCTCGGGCAACCCCAGCTCGCGCGCCTTCAGCAGGCGTCGCATGATCTTGCCGCTGCGCGTGCGCGGCAGCGTCGTCGAGAACGCGATCTCCTTGGGCGCGACCGCCGCGCCCAGGCGCTTCCTCGCGTGGCCCATGATCTCCATGCGCAGGGCCTCGCCGGCCGTGAATCCCGCCTTGAGCGAGACGAACGCCTTCACCACCTCGCCCACCACCGGGTCGGGCTTGCCGATGACGCCCGCCTCGGCCACCGCCGGGTGCTCCATGAGCACGCTCTCGACCTCGAAGGGCCCGATGAGGTGGCCGGCGGACTTGATCACGTCGTCGGCGCGGCCCACGAACCAGAAGTACCCGTCGGCGTCGCGCTTCGCGAGGTCGCCGGTGAGGTACCAGCCGTCCACGAAGCACTTGCGGTAGCGCTCCTCCTGGTCCAGGTAGCCGCGGAACATCGAGGGCCACCCGGCGCGCAGGGCGAGCTCGCCCTCCGTGTCGTTGCGCGTCTCCAGCTCGATGCCGGTCTCGCGCCGGTGCACGATGGCGGCCTCCACGCCGGGCAGGGGCCTGCCCATCGAGCCGGGCTTGACGTCCATCGCGGCGGTGTTGGCGATCATGATTCCGCCGGTTTCCGTCTGCCACCAGTTGTCGTGGATCGGCATGCCCAGAGCGTCCATGCCCCACCAGACGGCCTCGGGGTTGAGCGGCTCGCCCACGCTCGCGACGAACCGCAGGCTCGGGAAGGCGTGCTGCTTCGCCAGCTCCGCGCCGGCCTTCATGAGCATGCGGATCGCCGTGGGCGCCGTGTACCAGACGCTCACGCGCTCCTCTTCCAGGATGCGGTACCAGCGCGCCGCGTCGAAATCGGCCTCGTCGACGATGCTGGTCACGCCGTGCACCAGCGGCGTCACGATGCCGTAGGAGGTGCCGGTGACCCAGCCCGGGTCGGCCGTGCACCAGAAGACGTCGCCCGGGTGCAGGTCGAGCGCCACCCGGCCCGTCGCGCTGTGCATCACGACCGCGCCGTGCACGTGCACCGCGCCCTTCGGGCTGCCGGTGGTACCGCTCGTGAAGTGCAGGAAGGACGTGTCGCCCGGCTCCGTGCGCTCGACCTCGCAGGCGGGAGAGGCCGCCTCGAACTCCCGCCGGAACTCCGGCGAGTCGACGCGCAGCACGTGCTCCAGCGTCGGCATCGGCACCGCGATCTTCGCGACCTTCTTCTGGAAGAGCGCCTCGGTGGTCACCAGCACCTTGCCGCGTCCGAGGTTCACCCGCGTGGCGATGGGCTCCGGGCCGAACGCCGAGAAGAGCGGCGAGACCGCCGCCCCCACCTTGAGCCCGCCGAGCACGGCGAAGTAGAGCTCCGGGATGCGCGCGCAGAGTACGAACACGGCGTCGCCCTTGCGCACGCCGCGCGCGCGCAGCAGGTTCGCGAAACGGCTGGAGGCCTCCGAGAGTTCCCGGTAGGTTATCGGCCGCGCCGCCCCGGTGGCGGGGAGCCACCGGATCGCGACCTGGCCCGCCTTCGGCCCGCGCGCGTGGCGCTCGACCGCCTCCCACGCGATGTTGAGGCCGCCTCCCGGCAGACCGTCCAGCGAGCGCCTGGCCTCGTCCCATCCGGCCGGCTCGTTCGGCGCGAGCTTCAGCGCGGCAACGTCCTTGCGAATTACGGGCGGTCTCGTCACGGCTGCAATGCCTTCCGCAGAGATCCTGCAAATCCAGTATCGGCGCGACCGCCCCGACTTCCTTGACCGCGATCAACCCGCTTGGAAGCACCGGCGGGACACTGGTCGCAGGACCCGCACGACCCCCTCCCCGAACGGACAAGCCCATGGTCACCCGCACCGCCACCAAGGCACGCGCGAAGCGCGCACGCGCCGCCGCGAACGAAAAATGGGTCTACCTCTTTTCCGAGGGCAACGCCCGCCGCAAGGACCTCCTCGGCGGCAAGGGCGCGAACCTCGCGGAGATGACGCGCATGGGGCTGCCGGTGCCGCCGGGCTTCATCGTCACCACGCGCGCCTGCAACGCCTACCTCGCCGCCGGCGGCTTCGCCGAGGGCATGTGGGCGCAGGTGGAGCGCGCGCTCGCGAAGGTCGAGCGCCTCGCGGGCAAGCGCCTGGGCGACGCGAACGATCCCCTCCTCGTCTCCTGCCGCTCCGGGGCGCGCTTCTCGATGCCGGGCATGATGGACACGGTGCTCAACATCGGGCTGAACGACGCGGTCGCCGCGGGCCTCGCGAAGCTCACGCGCGACGAGCGCTTCGTGAACGACGCCTACCGGCGACTGGTGCAGATGTTCGGCACCGTCGTGCTGGACCTCCCCGACGAGCCCTTCGAGGCGGTGCTCGCGCGCCACCGCGCCGCCCTCGGCGTGGCCAACGACGCGGACCTCGCGGCCGGCACGCTCCTCGAGATCACCGCGGAGTTCAAGGCCATCGTGAAGGCGCGCGCGAAACGGCCCTTCCCCGAGGACCCGGTCGAGCAGCTGCGGCTCGCCACCGAGGCCGTGTTCAGGTCGTGGAACGGCAAGCGCGCCATCGACTACCGCAACGCCGCCGGCATCGCCCACGACCTGGGCACGGCGGTCAACATCCAGACCATGGTGTTCGGGAACATGGGCGCGGGTTCCGGCACCGGCGTCCTCACGACGCGAAACGTCACCACCGGGGAGCCCGCGCTCGAGGGCGACTGGCTCACCAACGCGCAGGGCGAGGACGTCGTGGCCGGCACGCGGGCGACGAAGGCGATCGCGACGCTCGGGACCGAGATGCCCCGCATGCACGCCGAGCTGGCGCGCAACTGCCGCACGCTGGAGAAGCACTTCCGCGACGTGCAGGACGTGGAGTTCACCATCGAGCGCGGCAAGCTGTGGATGCTGCAGACGCGCGACGCCAAGCGCACCGCGCAGGCGGCCGTGCGCATCGCCGTGGACCTCGCGGGCGAGCGCCTCATCACGCGCGCCGAGGCCGTGGAGCGCGTCTCCCCGGACCACGTCGACGCGTTCCTGCACCCGCAGTTCGACGCGAGGGACAAGGCGGCCGCGAGGAAGCGCGGCGACTTCCTCGCCTCCGGCCTCAACGTCTCGCCGGGCGCGGCCGGCGGCATCCTCGCGTTCGACGCGGACGTCGCCGAGCAGTGGGGCGTGAAGGAGCGCAAGGCCGTCATCATGGTGCGCCCCGAGACCAAGCCCGACGACGTGCACGGCATGCTCGCGGCGCGCGGCATCCTGACCAGCCGCGGCGGGCGCACCAGCCACGCCGCGCTGGTCGCCCGGCAGTTCGGCAAGCCCGCGGTCGTGGGCGTGTCCGCGATGGACGTGGACCCCGAGAAGCGCGAGTTCACCATCGGCGGGCGCGTCTTCCGCGAGGGCGACGCCGTGTCCATCGACGGCACCACGGGCGAGGTGTTCGCCGGCACCCTCAAGACCGTCGTGCCGGAGTTCACCGACCCGTACCTCGCGAAGCTCCTCGGCTGGGCCGACGGGTTCCGCCGCCTCGAGGTGTGGGCCAACGCCGACTACCCGGTCGACGCCGGCCGCGCGCGCGGCTACGGGGCGCAGGGCATAGGGCTTTGCCGCACCGAGCACATGTTCTTCGAGACCGAGCGCCTGCCGCTCGTGCAGCAGATGATCCTCGCGACGACCGACGAGGAGCGCGCCGGGCCGCTGGCGAAGCTGCTGCCCTTCCAGCGCAAGGACTTCATCGGCATCTTCCGCGCCATGGACGGGCTGCCGGTCACCATCCGCCTCATCGACCCGCCGTTGCACGAGTTCCTGCCCAGCCACGACGACCTGCTGCGCGACGTCACCGAGATGGAGACCCGCGCCGAGTTCGCCGCCGGCAAGGACCCGCTGGGGCTCGCCGGCACGCTCGCGCAGAAGAAACGGCTGCTCGCGGCCGTGGGCGCGATGCGCGAGGCGAACCCGATGCTGGGACTGCGCGGCGTGCGCCTGGGCATCCACCTGCCGCAGCTCGTGCGCATGCAGGTGCGCGCCATCGTCGAGGCCGCCTGCCAGTGCAAGCGCGAGGGCATCCGGGTGAAGCCCAAGATCATGATCCCGCTCACCGCCCACAACAACGAGCTCAAGGTCGAGAAGGCCGTGCTCGAGGAGGAGGCCCGGGCCGTGATGAAGGAGCAGGGCATGCGCATGGCCTACCAGTTCGGCACCATGATCGAGATCCCGCGCGCGGCCCTCACCGCGGGCGAGATCGCGCGCTACGCGCAGTTCTTCTCCTTCGGCACCAACGACCTCACGCAGACCACCTTCGGCATCTCCCGCGACGACGCGGAAACCGGCTTCCTGCGCGAGTACCTGGAGAAGCGCATCCTGCCCGACAACCCCTTCGCGACGCTGGACGTGGCGGGCGTGGGCAAGCTCATGGAGATGGGCGTGCGCCTCGGCCGGGAGGTGCGCCCGGACCTCGAGGTGGGCATCTGCGGCGAGCACGGGGGCGACCCCGCGACCATCGCCTTCTGCCACCGCATCGGGCTGGACTACGTGAGCTGCTCGCCCTACCGGGTTCCCGTCGCGCGACTCGCCGCGGCGCAGGCGGCGCTGGCGGCCGGCGCGGGGCACGCGAAGGCGACGGCGCGCCGTTAACGTTGATCAGCGATCGGAGGGCCCGGACTGATTTTCCCGGGGAATGTGAACTGGTTCACAGAAAACCGGCCGAATAAAGCGCACGTTGAACGTGATAGCGCCAGCCGGCCCCGAGGGGGCCGCAAGGCGACAGGAGGCCGGAATGAGCCAGGGCGCGCAACCCGAAGCAACGATCCCCCGTATCGGCATCTACGGGCTCTTCGACCGCATACCGTTCCTCAGGGGAAGGTACGCCCAGAAGTTCGCTGCGGCGACCGTCATCGCGGTGGTGCCGCCCCTCGTCATCCTGCTCGCCTATACCGTCTTCGCGAACGACGTCTCGGAGACGGGCCGGCGCCTGCTTCCCGCCCTGGGGCTCACCTACCTCGGCGGCTTCATGGCGATGCTCTGGCTGCACCAGGGGCTGCTCGCCCCGGTCGCCATGTCGTCCGCGGCGATGAAGCAGTATCTCGACGAGGGCAAGGCCCCGCAGATGCCCGTCGGGTTCCACGACGACGCCGGCCGCCTCATGGGCCGCACGCAGTACGTCCTGGAACTCCTCGAACGCTGGGGCACGCGCATCGAGAACCTGACCGACCTCGACGACATGACGGGGGTGTACACGCGCCGCGCCGGCGAGAAGCGCCTGGGCGAGGAGATCGCCCGCGGCGAGCGCGACAAGACGTCCTTCCACGCGGTGCTCGTCGACCTGCGCGGCTTCCGCGGAATACGCGAGGAATACGGCTACGGCGCGGCCGACATCTGCCTCATCCAGCTCACGGCCGACCTCATCGCCAACACGCGCAAGGGCGACTGGATCGCCCGCTGGGGCAATGATCAGTTCCTGCTCGGCCTGCACCGCAACCGCAACGCGAAGCTCGTGACCGACCGGATCCTGCACGCCATCGACTCGGTGCCCTGCAAGGTGGCGCAGGACCTCGAACTGGCGCTGCGCGTCTCCTGCGCGGTCATGGAGTACCGGCTGGGCCTCGGCCCCGAAATGCTGCTCACTCGCCTGGAAGAGGCGCTCGCCGAAGCCAAGTTCAAGAGCGTGCCGGGCGGCCCGTCGCGGGCCGTGTTCCGCCTGGCCGCGGAACACTAGTCTCGCCGCCCCCTATTCCGGGGCGGTCACGGGCGGCGGCCGCCTGCGCTCGATGTGGAAGCGCACCAGCGCGGCGAAGCGGTACAGGCCGTGCACGAACTTGCCGTAGGGCATCGTCACGAAGAGCGCCAGCACCACTCCGAGGTGCGCGACGAGCAGCATCCCCATGGCGCGAGTCTCGCGGAAGGCGAGGAGCGCGAGCCCCGTCAGGCTGGTGAGGAAGAGGAGCGCGAGGAAACCCGCCTCCATGCCCTTCTGGTCGGGGTCGGCCAGCATCGGGTCGCGGCGCCACTTGAGCCAGAGGAGCCCGGCCGGGCCCGCGAGGAGCCCGATGCCGCCCACCGTTCCCAGGAGCACGGGCAGGCTCCAGAACGGGTACGGCGCCTTCAGGCCCAGGACGTAGTGGTACACGGTCGCCGTGCTGGTCGCCGCGAAGCACAGCATGAAGCCGTAGAAGGTGAGGTGGTGGAAGCGCCGGCGCGCGAACGAGGGTTTCTCGTCCGGATAGGTGCACCCATCCCCTCCCCCGTCCAGGTACTTGAGGGTGAGCGCGTCGTCGAGCGCGCCGGTCGCCGGCTCCGCGCCCGCCAGCCCGATGCGCCCCTCCCCCGTGTCCGCCCAGAACCGCGCGAAGCCCGCGACCAGCGCCACGAGCACGAAGGCGGAGACGGTGCCGAAGACGGCCACCATCGCGTCGTGCGGGATCACCGCGTAGAAGGAGCCCTGCGCGTCGGACCAGGCGGCGAAGAGCCGCGCCGGGCCGTCCAGCAGCGCCGCGAAGAGCAGCATGAAGGCGAGGCTCGCGGCGGTGGCGAGGCTCGTGACCAGGCCGTTCGCGTCGAAGGCGCGCGCGAGGAACCCGGGCCAGGCGTACTTGCGCCAGCTCTCGCGGCGCACCTGCGCGAGCAGGCGCGGGAAGTTCAGCTGGAACTCGTGCGGCGGCGCGTACTGGCAGGCGTAGAGACAGGAACCGCAGTTGTGGCAGAGGTTCGCGAGGTAGTGGATGTCGCTCTCCGTGAAGGAAAGCCGGCGCTGCAGCGTCGGGAACACCGCGCAGTAGCCCTCGCAGTAGCGGCAGGCGTTGCAGATCGCGAGCACGCGCTGCGCCTCCTCGACGAGCTCCGGGAGCGTGCGCCTCGCCTCAGCCGCGGACATGTCGCGCGGCCTCCTCGCCCGCGATGCGCCCGAAGGTGGTGCCGATGGCCATGCCGATGCCGGCGAGGTAGCCCTTGCCGAGGATGTTGCCGGCCATGATCTCCCCGGCCGCCCAGACGTTGGCGGCGGGCTGGTCGTCCTGCAGGATCATTCTCGCCCTTTCGTCGACGGCCACCCCCAGGTAGGTGAAGGTGATGCCCGGGCGCAGGGGGTAGGCGTAGAAGGGCGGCGTGTCGATCGTGCGCGCCCAGTGGGTCTTGGCGGGTACCAGCCCCTCGGTGCGGCAGTCGTCGAGGATTGTGTGGTCGAAGGTGCCGGGGCGAACGGCCGCGTTGAATTCCGCGATCGTCTTCTCCAGCGCCTGTGCATCCAGCCCGAGCTTGCCGGCGAGCTCGCGCACGCTGTGCGCCTTTTCGGGCGGGAACACCGGCGGCATGAACTTGCCCATCGACTTGGCGTCGATGATCGAGTAGCCGATCTGGCCGGGCTGCCCGGCCACCAGCCGCCCCCAGATCGCGTAGCGCTTGGGCCAGAAGTCCTCGCCCTCGTCGTAGAAGCGCTGCGCGTCGCGGTTGACGACGATGCCCAGCGAGACGGCGTCGACGCGGGTCACGATGCCGCCGTCGTAGCGCGGGCTGCGCGCGTCGATGGCCACGCAGTGGCCCTGCGTCGCGTCGCTCACGCGCCTCGCGCCCTGGTCGAGGAGGAGCTTCAGCACCTTGCCCATGTTGTAGGGCGTGCCGCGCACGATGAAGTTGTCGGCGGGCGGCCCCCACGCCTCGCGCAGCCATTCGAGGTTGGACTCGAAGCCGCCGGCGGCCACGACGACCGCCCGGGCGCGTATCACGCGGCGCTCGCCCTTGCAGTCGACGGTCACCGAGTCGATGCGCCGGCCCGCGAGCGCCAGGTCCACCACTTCCGTCTCGTAGGCGATCTCCACCCCCATCGCCGCCGCCGCGCGGTAGTAGGCGTTCATCAGGGCCTTGCCGCCCCCGAGGAAGAATGCGTTGGTGCGCGACAGGTGCAGGGTGCCTCCCAGCGGCGCCTGGAAGCGCACGCCGTGCGCCTTCATCCACGGCACGTGGCGTTGCGTCCGCCGGATGGTCATGCGCGCCAGCGTCTCGTCGGTGAGGCCGCCGGTCACCTTGAGGAGGTCCTGCCAGTATTCCTCCTCGGGGTAGGCGTCGGTGAGCACGTCGAGCGGGCCCTCGTGCATGGTGCGCATGTTGCGCGTGTGGCGGCTGTTGCCCCCGCGGTAGTCGAAGGGCGCCGACTCGAGCACGAGCACGGTGGCGCCGGCCTCGCGCGCGGTGAGCGCGGCGCACAGGGCGGCGTTGCCGCCGCCCAGCACCAGCACGTCCCACTCGCCTGTGGAATCCATGGTCCCTCAGTCCTCGAGCATCAGCCCCAGCCGCGCGCGGTAGGCGGCGCGGATGTGGGCGCGGGCGGCCGCCGAGGCCGCCTCGGCGTCGTGCCGCGCGATGGCCTCCACGATGGCGTCGTGCTCGGCGCGCGCCGTTTCCGCCCGGCCCGCGATGGCGAGCGTGGTACGGCCCAGCAGCACCATCGACTGGCGCAGCGCGTGCACGGCGCGCATGAGGAAGCGGTTGTGCGCGCTGCGGAACATCGCCTCGTGGAACAGGCGGTTCAGGCGCGCGAGGCGCGTGGGGTCGTCGCCCACGTTGCGGTCGCGATGGGCCAGCTCGCGCAGCGCATCGATCTCCGCATCCGAGGCGTGGCGCGCGGCCAGCCCCGCGGCCGTGCCCTCGAGCACCTCGCGCATGTCGTAGAGCTCGGCGACCAGGCCGTGGTCGAGCTCCGCCACGATCATCCCGCGCGAGGGGTCGCGGGCGATGAGGCCCTCGCCCTCCAGCCGGCCCAGCGCCTCGCGGATGGGCGTGCGGCTGGCGCCCAGCCATTCGGAGAGCTCGATCTCGCGCAGGCGCGCGCCGGGCTTGAGGGTGCCGCCCTCGATGGCGCCGAAGAGCGAATCGTAGGCGAGGTCGGCGCGCGACAGGCGCGCGGCACCCGGCTGGGGCGCGGGGGCCTTGCGGGCGGCACTCTTGCGGGCGGGCGATTTCTTCCGGACCATGGGGTTCGCGTGTGGGCGTCGAATTTTACATTGGACCTTGGTTGTATACAATCGTATACTGCTTTTGCCGAACCGACAACAAGACCCGAGGAGAGCCCCCCCATGAAGCGCCTTTTCGCTGCTGCCGCCGCCGTGCTGTTTGCCGGCGCCGCCGCCGCCCAGTCCGACTTCCCGAACCGCACGATCACCATGCTCGTGGGCTTCGCTCCGGGAGGCGCCACCGACACCGCCGCGCGCATCATCGCGAAGAAGATGTCGGAGAACATCGGCCAGACGGTCGTCGTGGAGAACAAGCCCGGCGCCGGCGGCAACATCGCCCACCAGCACGTGGCCAACGCGACTCCCGACGGCTACACCATCCTCCTCGGCTCCGTGGGCCCGCTGTCGGTCTCGCCGCACATCTTCGCGAAGCTCCCCTACGACCCGCTGAAGGACCTCGCCCCGCTAACCATGGCGGTCACCTTCCCCAACGTGCTCGTGGTGCATGCGGGCGTGCCGGCGAAGAACCTCGCGGAGTACATCGCGCTCGCCAAGCAGAAGTCCGGGGGGCTCGACTACGCCTCCACCGGCGTGGGCAGCGCCTCGCACCTGGCCGGCGAGCTCTTCAACCAGAAGGCCGGCGTCAACATCGTGCACATCCCCTACAAGGGCGGCGGGCCGGCCATGACCGATCTCCTCGGCGGCCGCGTCGGCGCGTACTACTCCACGCCGTCCACCGCGGGCCCGCACATCGCCACCGGCAAGCTCAAGGCGCTCGCCACCACGGGCGCGAAGCGCACCCCCTTCATGCCCGACGTGCCCACGATCGCCGAGTCCGGATTCCCCGGCTTCGAGGCGAGCAACTGGTATGCGTTCGTCACCTCGGCGAAGGTCCCGGCGCCCATCCTGGACAAGCTGAACGCCGAGCTGGTGAAGGCGCTCAACGACGCCACCGTCAGGGAGCAGCTCGCCAAGCACTTCCTCGAGCCCGCCCCCGGCACGCGCGACGAGCTCGCGAAGTACATCCGGAGCGAGTACGACACCTGGGGCCGCGTGGTGAAGGCCGCCGGCATCACCGCAAACTGATGCGCGGCGCCGCGGCCGCGCCATGACCGCCCGCCTGCACGAGGCCGCGCTCGCCGATCTCGCCACGCGCGCGCTCGCCGGCCTCGGCCTCGAACCGCGCGACGCCGCGGACGCGGCCCGCATCCTCGTGCTGGGGGAGCTCATGGGGCTCTCCACCCACGGCGTC
>JAABQW010000253.1 GCA_011391275.1 Betaproteobacteria bacterium | reverse complement strand
CCGGGGGCGAGGCCGCATACCCCCTCGGGAAACGCATTTCGGCCCCGGATTTCGCCAGTTCGTCGCATCGCGCTGGCAGGCCGGGGGCCCGGAAACTAGATTGCGATCCAACGCGGCGCGAAACCCGCGAGGCCCTCCGGAAGGGGGGCGAAAAAGGACCGAACCCGACAACGCTGCCCAGGAGACCGAACATGAACCTCTTCATCGAAAACTACGCCCAGCTCTTCGCCGTCGCCGCCCCCGTCCTCACGCTCGCCGTCATGAACCTGCTGCTTGCCCTCGGCGGCGAGCGCGGCACCCTGCTCCTGCCGAGTGCCGGCCCCTTCGAGATGGTCCGCCGCGCCGCCAACGCGTTGCCCGCCGCCGCCTCCCAGGCCCGCGCCGGGACGCCTGCCAACGACCCGGAATTCCTCCGCGCCGCCTGAAAAGCGCCGCAACGCCCGCACCGGGCAGGACCCGGCGGGCGCCCCTCCCGGGCAGCAACCCCCCTCCTCATGGCCGGACCTCGCGTCCGGCCCTTTTTTTTGGAAGTCGCCGCCGCGCGGCCGCGGACTCCGGCGGGTGTCTGGCGCCGCGGGGCTCGGGTACACTTGGGCCTCCCAAAAAGAGCCCCCGTGAGCCCAGCCTCCCCCATCGACGCGCGTTTCGAAGGCGAGATTGCCCGCTACAACGCCTGGCGGGAGGACCTCACGCGCTCGGTCACGGCGTACCACGACTGGCTGGAATCCAACGGCCAGCTCGACGTCCAGCAGTCCATCCGCTTCTACGACCTGCTGGAGAACCTCAACAAGGGGCGCCTCATGCTCGCCTTCCTCGCGGAGTTCTCGCGCGGGAAGTCGGAGCTCATCAACGCGCTCTTCTTCTCCAGCTTCAAGGAGCGGCTGCTGCCCTCCGACGTCGGGCGCACCACCATGTGCCCGACGGAGATCTTCCACGACCCGAGCGAGGAGCCGTACCTGAAGCTCCTGTCGGTGGAGACGCGCTACCGGGACGAGTCGATCACGCAGCTGAAGAACAACCCGGTCGAGTGGAGCAAGATCCGCCTGAACACGGGGTCGGCCGCGGAGATGAAGAAGGCGCTGGCCGCGCTTGCGGACACGAAGAAGGTGTACGCGCTCGAGGCCCGCATGCTGGGACTCGCGCCGATGATCAACGAGAACGGCGAGCTCCCGGGCGAGGAGGAGCTGGTCGAGGTGCCGGCGTGGCGCTACGCCATGATCAACTACCCGCACCCGCTGCTCTCCAACGGAGTTTCGATCCTCGACACGCCGGGCCTCAACGCCCTGGGGATGGAGCCGGAGCTGACCGTCTCCACTCTGCCAAGTGCGCACGCGATCCTGTTCCTGCTGTCCATCGACACGGGCGTGACCAAGAGCGACCTGGAGATCTGGGACCGCTACGTGAAGCCGGGGCTGCCGCAGAAGATCGCGGTGCTCAACAAGATCGACCTGATGTGGGACGAGCTGAAGACGCCCGACGAGATCCAGCGCGCTGTGCAGCGCATGGTCGACACGACCGCCAAGGCGCTCTCGCTGGACGCCTCGCGCATCTTCCCGCTGTCGGCGCAGAAGGCGCTGCTGGGCAAGATCCGCGAGGACGCGGGGCTCGTGAGGAAGAGCGGCATCGAGCCCCTGGAGCGCTACCTCGCCCAGGAGATCGTGCCGATGCGCAGGCAGATCCTGTGCAAGGCGGTGATGAACGAGATCGGCGCGATGATGGTCTCCTCCCGCGCCTCGGTCGCCAACCGGCAGCAGGCCAACCAGGCCTCGATCGTGGAGCTGCAGGGCCTGGTGGGCAAGAGCCGCGAGGTGGTCACCAAGCTCTGGCAGAAGATCACCGCGGAGAAGGGCGCCTACAACGCGGCGCTCGCCGAGTACAAGGTGAACCACTCGACCTTCTCGGCGAAGCGCGCGGCACTGATGGACATGCTCAATCCCGCCAAGCTCGACGCGATGCTCGCCCAGAGCGCACAGTCCATGGAGGATTCCTGGACCACCGTGGGGCTGCAGCGCGCGATGCGCGAGCTCTCCCGCCTCATGAGCGAGGACTTCGAGCGCGTGTACGCCTCGAGCGAGGACATCAAGAAGCTCATGCAGGGCGTCTACAACACCTTCGTCGAGAAGTTCGGCTTCCAGAAGATGGTGCTGCCGTCGCTGGACCTGGAGCTCAACGCGACCAAGCTGAAGCTGCTGGTGGCGGAGACCGACGAGTTCAGCCGCGACCCGATCAACGTGGCCAACTACAAGAGCTTCTTCGTGAAGAAGTTCCACGCCTCCCTCGTGGCGCAGGCGCGCAACCTCTTCAACGACGCGCGCTCGAAGAGCGAGCGCTGGGTCCAGTCGGTGACGCTGCCGCTGGAGACCCAGATGAAGGACCACAAGACCCAGCTGCAGCTGCGCCTGGACAACCTCTCGAAGATCAACGAGAAGTCCACCGGCATCAACGAGCAGCTGGCCAGCCTGCGGGCGGCGGGCGACACGCTGCAGAAACAGCGCGAGATGATCGACGGCCTCCTGCAGAGGGTCTCGCGCGACGAGGCTGCTGCTGCCGCCGCCCCGGCCCCCGTTGCTGAGAGGACGACCCCGGTGACGCCGCCGGAGCTCATGGAGACGACGCGCCTGTCGGTCTTCGAGGCCCCGCTCACCATCACGCGGCGCGCGGCCCGGGCCCAGGAGGTGTTCCGCGAGGTCGCGCACGTGAAGGAAGAGGCGCCCAAGCCCGTGGCGCGCAAGCCCGCCGCGCCCGCGAAGCCCGCCGAGGCGCCGATGATCTCCGACGACCTGCTTTCGGCGCTGTCGGGCAAGGACCCGGACACGACGCTCGACCAGCGCGGCTCCGACGGCGAGAAGACGCAGCGCCTGCCCGCCTTCGACCCGCGCCTCTACAAGCCCGACGGCACGAAGATAGCGACTGGCCAGCCGGCCGGGGCCGACAAGACGCAGAAGATGTACCCCGAGGAGGCCGTGCGGACCCAGCGGCTCGAACCCGCCCAGACGCAGGGCCTCCAGGAAAAGCTCGACAAGCTGCGCGAGATCCGGCGCAAGCTCCAGGAAGCCACGCCGAAGACGTGAAAAAACGGGACGGTTCTACAGAACCGGTCTATTCCCCGGTGATCGGCACGACGCCCGGACCTCGCGCGAATAGACCGGTTCTGTAGAACCGTCCCGTTTTCTTCACGTCAGACCAGGATCACGTCGTAGTGCTCCTGCGTGTAGGCGGTCTCCACCATCATCGAGATGGGCTTGGCGATGAAGTCGCCCAGCATCGTGAGGGCGTTGGCTTCCTCGTCGAGGAACATGTCGATGACCCCCTGGGAGGCGAGGATGCGGTACTCGCGCGCGCCGAACTGGCGCTCGGCGCGCAGGATCTCGCGCAGGATCTCGTAGCACACCGTCTGCGCGGTCTTCAGCTCCCCGCGGCCCTCGCAGACCGGGCAGGGCTCGCAGAGCACGTGGGCGAGCGACTCGCGCGTCCTCTTGCGCGTCATCTCCACCAGCCCCAGCTGCGAGAAGCCGTTCACGGTGACGCGCGTGCGGTCGCGCGAGAGTGTCTTCTTGAACTCCGCCAGGACCGCGTCGCGGTGCTCCTGGGTGTCCATGTCGATGAAGTCGACGATGATGATGCCGCCGAGGTTGCGCAGCCGCAGCTGCCGGGCGATGGACTGCGCCGCCTCCAGGTTCGTCTTGAAGATCGTGTCGTCGAAGGAACGCCCGGAGACGAAGCCGCCCGTGTTCACGTCCACGGTGGTGAGGGCCTCGGTCTGGTCGATGATGACGTAGCCGCCGCTCTTCAGGTCCACGCGGCGGGCGAGCGCCTTCTCGATCTCCTCCTCGACCGCGAAGAGGTCGAAGAGCGGGCGTTCCCCGGAGTAGTGCTCGAGGATCGGCAGCGCCTTCTGCGTGTACTTCTCGGCGAACTCCTTCAGGCGGTGGAAGGTCTCGCGCGAGTCGACGATCACCCGCTCCGTCGTGTCGGTGACGAGGTCGCGCAGCACGCGCGAGGCGAGCGACAGGTCCTGGTAGAGGAGCGCCTGGGGTGCGGCGGTCGAGGCGGCCAGCTGGATCTGCTTCCAGAGGGTGACGAGGTAGTCGATGTCGGACTGCAGCTCCGCGTCGGTTGCGGTCTCGGCCACGGTGCGCACGATGAAGCCGCCGG
The DNA here is from genome assembly GCA_011391275.1 of Betaproteobacteria bacterium. Lineage (GTDB taxonomy): Bacteria > Pseudomonadota > Gammaproteobacteria > Burkholderiales > Usitatibacteraceae > FEB-7. The sequence continues at coordinate 16,245 of JAABQW010000253.1, read as the reverse complement.
ACTCGCCGGCGGGAATGAGGGAGTGGACCTTCTCGCGCAGGTTCTCGCGCTCGGCGACGTCCTCGATCCTCTGCGAGATGCCGATGTGCGGGTCCTGCGGCAGGTATACCAGCAGCCGCCCCGCGATGGAGACCTGGGTGGAGAGCCGCGCGCCCTTGCTCCCGATGGGGTCCTTCACGACCTGCACCAGGAGGACCTGCCCCTCGGAGAGGATCTTCTCGATGGGCTTCACCTGCCCGTCGCCGATCCTCGCCATCCAGATGTCGGCGACGTGGAGGAACGCCGCGCGGGCGAGCCCGATCTCGACGAACGCCGACTGCATGCCGGGCAGCACCCGGCAGACGCGGCCGAGGTAGATGTTGCCCACGATGCCGCGCGAGGAGTCGCGCTCGACGTGCAGCTCCTGCACCGAGCCCTGCTCGGTGACGGCGACCCGCGTTTCCTGCGGGGTCACGTTGATGAGGATCTGCTCGTTCATCGGGGCTTACGGGTGGGGTAAACCTTGGGAACACGGATGAACACGGATGGACACGGATGAACACGGATAAGGCCAAGTCGGGATCAGCCCGGGCTTGCGGACACGTATCCCGTGATGTCGGCGCCCAATCAACATGCAGTCATCCGCGTTCATCCGCCCTTATCCGTGTTCATCCGTGTTCCAAAGGTTTACGCACCTCAAGGAACGGTAACACCGAATCCCCGCAAGAGCGCCGCCGTCTCGAAAAGCGGCAAGCCCATCACCCCCGAGTAGCTCCCCTCGATCCGCTCCACGAAGGCCCCGGCGCGGCCCTGGATGCCGTAGCCGCCGGCCTTGTCGAAGGGCTCGCCCGAGGCGACGTACTCCTCGATCCGCTGCTCGTCGAGGGGGCAGAAGGTGACGTGCGACTCGCTCACCCGCATCTCCAGGCGGTCCCCGAGGGCGACGGCGACGGCCGTGAGGACGCGGTGCCGGGTGCCCGAGAGGAGGCGCATCATGCGCGCGGCGTCCGCGGCGTCCACGGGCTTGGCGAGCATCTCGTTGGCGAGCGCCACGGTCGTGTCGGCGGCGAGCACCGGCATGCGCCGCAGGCCCTTCCTCATCACCACGCGCTGCCAGGCCGCTTCCACCTTCATGCGGGTGACGCGGCGGACGTAGTCGTCCGGGTGCTCGCCGGGGTAGGGGTCCTCGGTGGTGTCGGCGTCCTGCCGGTTGCCCTCGCGGAAGAGGAGCATCTCGAAGCGCACGCCGATCTGGGCGAGGAGCTCGCGGCGGCGGGGGCTGCGGGAGGCGAGGTAGATGACGCTCATGGGGCTATTCGCGGTGGTACGGGTGGCTCGCCAGGATGGACCAGGCGCGGTAGACCTGTTCCGCCAGCACCACGCGCGCCAGCCCGTGCGGCAGCGTGAGCGCCGAAAGCGACAGGAGCTTGTCCGCGCGCGTGCGCACCTCGTCGGAAAGCCCGTCCGCGCCGCCGATCACGAACACCGGGTGGGTCGCCTCGCGCATCCACTCGGCGAGCATCACGGAAAGCCCCTGCGTGGTGACCGGGCGGCCCTTCTCGTCCAGCGCGTAGACGGTGGCGCCCTGGGGAATCGCGGCCAGGATCCGCTCGCCTTCGAGCGCCTTCGCCTTCTCGACCGTCTTGCCGGAGGTCTTCTCCTCGGGCTTCAGTTCCACCAGCTCGACCTTGATCTCGGGCGGCAGGCGCTTCAGGTACTCGCGCCAGCCCGACTGGATCCAGGCGGGCATCTTGTGGCCGACCGAAACGACCGAAATGCGCATCAGGCGGCGGGCTTGCGGCGCCGCGGCTTGGCCGCGCCGGTGGCCGTCCCGGCCGTCTTGCGGGTCTTGGTCCGGGCCTGGGTCGCGGTCTTGGACTTGGTCTTGGCCCTGGGGGCGGCTCCCGTCGCCGCGGGCTTCCGGCGCGTGGTCGGCGAGGTTTTCGCGCGCGGCTTCGGCTTGCCGTGGGGGAGGGACGGGTGCTCTTCCTCTTCCTCGCTGGCATGGGCGAGGCGCCCGCCCGCGAGCGAGGTCGGGTTGGCGGGCCGGTCGAACTTGCCCTCGCCCCAGAGCTCCTCGAGGTTGTAGTACGTGCGCACCGCCGGCTGCATGACGTGGGTGACGATGTCGCCGGAGTCGACCAGCACCCACTCCGCGCCTTCCTCGCCCTCGGTGCCGATGATCGCGCAGCCGGCCTCCTTGAGCGTGTCGCGCACGTGGCGGGCCAGGGCCTTGGTCTGGCGGGCGGAGTCGGCGCTCGCGACCACGATCCAGTCGAACATGGAGGTGATCTTCCTCACGTCGATGGCGATGATGTCGCGCCCCTTGATGTCCTCGAGGGCGGCGACGACGAGTTTCTTCTTGGCAAGCGTAGTGAGCTGTTTGGTCACGCGTGGGATCCGTAGAGCTGCTGCTGGTGGATGAAGTCGACCACGGGGTCGGGGGTGAGGTAGCGGATGGAGGCCGAGACGCGGGCCATCGCGCGGATTGCGGTCGAGGAAATGGCGAGCGGCGTCATCGCGAATGTCATGATGCGCCCGGCGGGGGAGCCCAGCACGTCCTTGAGGCTCATCGTCACGCGCGGCCAGAGGGCCTTGGGGATCGCGCCGGGGCCGCGCGAGAGCCACTCGTGGTCGTCGGCGCGCACTGCCACGGCGAAGTGCGCGAGATCGAAGAGGGACTCCCAGCGGTGCCAGGTCTCGACGCGCGCGAAGGCGTCGGTGCCGCAGAGGAAGACGAGGGGCGCTTCGGGCCCGCACTCGCGCCGGTAATCCTCGAGGGTGTCCACGGTGTAGCTGGGGCCCTCGCGCCGCACCTCGCGGTCGTCGACGCCGAAGGCGGGCTCGCCGGCGATGGCCAGCTCGAGCATCTTCACGCGGTCAGCGCCGGAGGCGTAGGTGTCGCGCTCGCGCTGCCACGGGTGGCCCGCGGGCAGGAAGACCACGCGCTCAAGCCGGAACGCCTCGCGCATCTCCGCGGCGAGCCGCAGGTGGCCGAAGTGAACCGGGTCGAAGGTGCCGCCGAAAAGGCCGAGTGCGGGTGCCAAGCGGTCAGCTTCTCACGTGCCCGTCGCCGAGCACGATCCACTTCTGCGAGGTGAGCCCCTCGAGCCCGACGGGGCCGCGCGCGTGGAGCTTGTTGGTGGAAATGCCGATCTCGGCGCCCAGGCCGTACTCGTAGCCGTCGGCGAAGCGGGTCGAGGCGTTCACCATGACGGAGGCCGAGTCGACCTCGCGCAGGAACCGCTGCGCGCGCGCCCAGTCGCCGGTGACGATGGCGTCGGTGTGCTGCGAGCCGTACTTCGCGATGTGCGCGATGGCCTCGTCGAGGCCGGGCACGATCGCGATCGCGACGATGGGGGCGAGGTACTCGGCGTACCAGTCGTCCTCGGTGGCGTCCTTCACGCCCTTCACGCCCGCCTTTTCCAGGATCTCCTTCGCCTCCGGGTTGGCGCGCATCTCGACGCCCTTCCCGGCGAACATCTTCCCGATGGCCGGCAGCATGCCCGGCGCCGCCGCCTGCGCCACGAGGAGCGTTTCCATCGTGTTGCAGGTGCCATAGCGCTGCGTCTTGGCGTTCTCGACGATGGCGAGCGCCTTGGCGGGGTCGGCGCCGGCATCGACATAGACGTGGCACACGCCGTCCAGGTGCTTGATGACCGGGACGCGCGCCTCCTTGGAGATGCGCTCCACGAGGCTCTTGCCGCCGCGCGGCACGATCACGTCCACGTACGCCTGCGCGGCGATGAGTTCGCCCACGGCGGCGCGGTCGGTGGTGCCGACGAGCTGGATCGCGGTCTCCGGCAGCCCCGCCGCCTTGAGGCCCGCGTGCAGGCACGCGGCGATGGCCTGGTTGGAATGGAGCGACTCGCTCCCGCCGCGCAGGATGGCCGCGTTGCCGCTCTTCAGGCACAGGCCGCCCGCGTCGGCCGTCACGTCCGGGCGCGACTCGTAGATGATGCCCACGACGCCCAGCGGCACGCGCATGCGCCCCACCTGGATGCCGGAGGGGCGGAAGCGCAGGTCCGTGACCTCGCCCACCGGGTCCGGCAGCTTGGCGATCTGGCGCAGGCCCTCGGCCATTTCCTCGATCACCTTGGCGGTGAGCTTGAGGCGGTCGATGAATGCGTCGTCGGCGCCTTCGGCTCGCGCCCCCTTCACGTCCTTCGTGTTGGCCGCGAGGATGGTCTTCTCGCGGTCGACGAGCGTCTCGGCGGCGACTTCCAGGGCGCGGTTCTTGGCCGCCGTTCCGGCGCGCGCGACCACGGTGGCGGCCTCGCGGGCGGCCCGGCCCAGCGTGGCGACCAATGATTGCGCTTCGACGGCGGCGTTGAGGTCGTTCATGGGTTCCTGGTCGAAGGGGCTCAGGCGGCGGGGCGCAGGGCCGGCCGGCCGGCGAGTGCCAGGCTCAATTCGAGGATTTCCTCCCACGCATCGCCCGTCTCGACGCCTTTGATCATGCGATCAATCCGGTGGGCCCGCAAGAGTTGCCGGTCGAAGGACACGGCGTCGTGCTTGCGCGCCGTGCGCTGGATGCGCTGCAGGCGGTCGGGGTCGAGGAAGCGGCGCGGGCGCTCGCCGGCGGTGAGCTGCACCATCAGGCGCAGCTCCTCGGTGAGCGCCCAGAGGAGCAGCGGCAGGGGCTCGCCCTCGGCCTCGAGAGAGTCGACGGCGCGCGCGATGCGCCCCGGGTCCGCCTCGTGGATCGCCTCGAGGAGGGCGTCGCGCTCGAAGCGCGACACGTCGGTCACCGACTCGCGGATGGCGTCGAGGGTGATCTCGCCGGCGGGCAGCAGCAGCGCGAGCTTCTCCACCTCCTGCTTGGCGGCCAGCAGGTTGCCTTCCACGCGGTCGGCCAGCCACTCGAGGGTCTCGATGCCGGCGCGCTGCTGCTGCGCGGCCAGGCGCTCGGCGAGCCACTGCGGCAGTTCCTCGCGGGAGATGGCCTTCGCCTCGACCACCGTGCCCGCGTCCTCCAGCGCCGAGAACCACGCCGTCTTGAACTGCTGCCACTCGAGCTGCGGGAGCATGACGAGGACGACCGTGTCCTCGGGGAGCCTCGCGCACAGGGCCTCGATCGCCTTGCCCCCCTCGGTGCCGGGCTTGCCCGACGGGATGCGCACCTCGAGGAGCTTGCGGGTGGAGAAGAGCGAGAGGTTCGCCGCCGAGGCGCCCACCTTTGCCCAGTCGGCGCCGGGTTCGGCGCTGAACACCTCGCGCTCGGCGCAGCCCGACTTGCGGGCCGCCGCGCGGATGGCGTCGCCCGCCTCCAGCGCGAGGAGCGCCTCCGCGCCGTGCACGGCGTAGAGCGGGGAGAGCCCCTTCTTCAGGTGCTGGGCGAGCTGGCGGGTCGCGATCTTCATCGGGCCGGGAGCCGAGCGTTCACGACGGCGATGCGGCGCAGGATCTGCCCGGCCGCCTCCCCGCGCATGTCCTCGAAGAGAAGCAGCTCCTCCGCCTCCTTGGCGAGCGGCGCCGTCTCCGAGTAGGTGATGACGCGGCGCACCTCGATCTCGGTCGGCTCGACCAGGGGATTGCCCGCGCCGTCGGAGGCCCGGTACCCCACCCGCAGGCGAAGCTGGTAGTCGTACACGCGGCCTGCCCCGGTGAGGGTCTGGATCGACTTCTCCGTGTTCTCCGAGAGGATGCGCAGATGCGCCTCCGCGTCCTTGGGGTCCGCCACGAGCTTCACCGTCGACCCCGAGATGCGGCGGCGGATCTCGGTGGCGACCCGCGAGGGCGCCTCCGTCGACACATGCAGCGACTTGAGCCCCATGGTGGCCTCCCCGCGCAGCTGGAAGCCGCAGGCGGAGAGGACGAGCGCAGCGAGAAGGGCCGCGTACCTAGACAACGATGTTCACCAGCCGGCCCGGCACCACGACGACCTTCTTCGCGGGCTTGCCTTCCATGAACTTCACCGCCGCCTCGGAGGCGAGCGCGGCTTTCTCGATCTCCTCCTTCGCGGCCGTCGCCGGCACGGCGAGGTGACCGCGCAGCTTCCCGTTCACCTGCAGCACCAGCTCCACGGTGTCCTGCACCAGCGCGGCCTTGTCGGCCTCGGGCCAGGGCTGGTCGAGGAGCCGCGTGCCGGGGCGAAGCGCGGCCCAGAGCACGGTGGTGACGTGCGGCACGACGGGCGAAAGGAGCAGCACGGCGTTCTCGAGGACCTCCTGCGCCACCGCCCGCGTGGCAGGCGAGGCGTCCTTCACGTCGGTGAGGGCGTTGAGCAACTCCATCACCGCGGCGATCGCGGTGTTGAACTGCAGGCGCCGGCCGTAGTCGTCGCCCACCTTGTCGATGGTCCTGTGCAGCTTGAAGCGCAGGTCCTTCAGCTCTTTCGCGAGCTCGCCCTGCGCGCGGCCGGCGACCGGCCCGCCCTCCTCGAGGTGGTCGTGCACGAGTTTCCACAGGCGCTTCAGGAACCGGAAGGAGCCCTCGACGGACGTGTCGGACCAAAGGATGGTGTCCGTGGGCGGGCTCGCGAACATCACGTACAGGCGCGCGGTGTCCGCGCCGTAGCGGTCGACGAGGTCCTGCGGGTCGACGCCGTTGCGCTTGGACTTGGACATCGTGCCGATGCCGCCGTAGTCGACGGGGCTGCCGTCGGCCCGCAGCGTGACCGAGGCGATCTTCCCCTCGGAATCGGCCTTGACCTCGACCTCCTCTGGCGCGAAGTAGGCGATGCCGCCCTTGTCGGTGCGCCGGCTGAAGATGTGGTTGAGCACCATTCCCTGCGTGAGGAGATTCCTGAACGGCTCGTCCACCTTCACCAGGCCCATGTCGCGCATCGCCTTGGTCCAGAAGCGCGCGTAGAGCAGGTGCAGGATGGCGTGCTCGATGCCGCCGATGTACTGGTCCATCGGCATCCAGTAGTCGGCGCGCCCGTCCACCATGGCCTTCGCGCCGGGGCAGGTGTAGCGGAAGAAGTACCAGGACGAGTCGACGAAGGTGTCCATCGTGTCCGTCTCGCGGCGCGCGTCGCCGCCGCACTGCGGGCACTTGCACTGGTAGAACGCGGGGCTCTTCGCGAGCGGGCTGCCGCTGCCGTCGGGTACGAGGTCCTCGGGAAGCACGACGGGAAGCTGGTCGTCGGGCACCGGCACGTCGCCGCACGCCGGGCACAGCACCATCGGGATGGGCGTGCCCCAGTACCGCTGGCGCGAGATGCCCCAGTCGCGCAGGCGGAACTGCTTGCGCTTCGCGCCCAGGCCCATCACGCCCAGGTCCGCCGCCACCGCGTCGATGGCTTCCTGCTGCGCGAGGCCGTCGTACTTGCCGGAATTCACGCACCTGCCCGGCGCCTCGTACCACGGCTGCCACGCGTCCGTGGAGTAGGGCTGGCCATCCACGTCGATGACCGGCCTGATGGCGAGCCCGTACTTCTTCGCGAACGCGAAGTCGCGCTCGTCGTGGCCGGGCACGGCCATCACCGCGCCCTCGCCGTAGCCCATGAGCACGTAGTTGCCGACCCAGACCTCCACCCGCTCCTTCGTGAAGGGGTGCAGGACGAAGAGCCCGGTGGGCATCCCCTTCTTCTCCATCGTGGCGAGGTCTGCCTCCATCACGCCGCCCTTCCGGCACTCGTCGATGAAGGCGGCGAGCGGCGCGTTGCCCTTCGCCGCCTCGGCGGCGAGCGGGTGCTCCGCGGCGACGGCCGCGAAGGTGATGCCCATGATCGTGTCGGCTCGCGTCGTGTAGACCTTGAGGCCCGCTTTCCCGTCATTCATGCGGCGGGCGGTCTCCTCCGCGTAAGGGAGGGTGAACTCGACGCCGTAGGAGCGGCCGATCCAGTTCCTCTGCATCTGCTTCACCTGCTCGGGCCACGCGAGGCCATCGAGCGCGTCCACCAGCTCGTCGGCGTACTGCGTGATGCGCAGGTACCACATGGGGATCTCGCGCTTCTCGACGGTGGCCCCGGTGCGCCAGCCCTTGCCGTCGATCACCTGCTCGTTGGCGAGCACCGTCTGGTCGACCGGGTCCCAGTTCACCGTGCCCGTCTTCCGGTAGGCGATGCCCTTCTCGCGCATGCGCAGGAAGAACCACTGGTTCCAGCGGTAGTACTCCGGCGAGCAGGTGGCCACCTCGCGCGTCCAGTCGATGGCGAAGCCCAGCGACTGGAGCTGGCGCTTCATGTAGGCGATGTTCTCCCAGGTCCACTTCGCGGGCGGCACGCCGTTGGCCATGGCGGCGTTCTCGGCGGGCAGGCCGAAGGCGTCCCAGCCCATGGGCTGGAGGACGTTGAACCCCTTCATGCGCAGGAAGTGGGCCAGCGCGTCGTTGATCGAGTAGTTGCGCACGTGCCCCATGTGCAGCTTGCCCGACGGGTAGGGGAGCATGCCCACGTTGTAGTACTTGGGCTTTCCGGATGCGTCGGGGGCGACGAAGGCCTTCGTGTCGGCCCACTCCTTCTGGACGGCGGGCTCGAGGGTCTTCGGCTGGTATTGGGCTTGCATTGCGATTCTCGATCGGGGCGGGCGTTGTGCGATGCGCAAATTATAGCAGCGGGGTCGCCCAAGCCCTTGATTTGCCATGCGCTATCGTGGCCGGGAACTTGTGCGGCGCGGGGCCTGTCAGGAGCTTCGGTGCCATTTCCTTTGCGGGGCACCACAGATAGTGGGGCATTACGTTGGGGGCGCCTTCGGGCGCCCCGATTTTTCCGCGGCGCGGCGGCGCACCGGCCGGCGGGGCGCCGGCGGGCGGCGGTTATAATCGACCCTCGATTCCGCAGCCCTCCCGCATGCCCGACCTCCTCGCAGGCCTGAACCCCGAGCAACTCCGGGCCGTCACCCTTCCCCGCGAATCCGCCCTCATCCTCGCCGGTGCCGGCAGCGGCAAGACGCGCGTCCTCACCACGCGCATCGCCCACCTCATCCAGTCCGGGAGCGTGAGCCCGGCGGGGGTGCTCGCGGTCACCTTCACCAACAAGGCGGCGCGCGAGATGCTCACGCGGCTGTCCGCGATGCTCCCCATCAACACGCGCGGCATGTGGGTGGGCACCTTCCACGGGCTGTGCAACCGGCTCCTGCGCACGCACCACCGCGAGGCGAACCTCCCGCAGCTCTTCCAGATCCTCGACTCCGGCGACCAGCTCTCGATGGTGAAGCGCCTGGCCAAGGCGCAGAACCTCGACGAGGAGAAGTTCGCCCCGCGCCAGCTGCAGTCGTTCATCAACCACTGCAAGGAAAGCGGCCAGCGCGCCAACGCCGTGGAGGCGGGCGACGACTTCACGCGCCGCATGGTCGCCTTCTACGCCGACTACGACGCGCAGTGCAACCGCGAGGGCGTGGTCGACTTCGCGGAGCTGCTGCTGCGCACCTTCGAGCTGCTGGCGCGCAACCTCGACCTCCTCACCCACTACCAGGATCGGTTCCGCTACATCCTGGTCGACGAGTTCCAGGACACCAACAAGCTGCAGTACAAGTGGATCCGCATGCTGGCGGGGACGAACGGGTGCGTGTTCGCCGTGGGGGACGACGACCAGTGCGTCGTCGCGGCGACGCGCGTGACGATGGCCGATGGCGGGACCCGGGCCGTGTCGGCCGTGAAGCCGGGCGACCAGGTCATGTCGTGCTACGGAAGCGGCGACTTCCGCCCCGCCGAGGTGATGCGCGTGCATCGCCGTACCGCGAAGAAGGAGCTGGTGGAGATCCGCACCCGGGGTGGACGACGGGTCGTGAGCACGCCGGAGCACACGCACTTCGCCGGCTACCTCCTCGGGGAAACGCCGCAGACATTCTTCACGTACCTCATGTTCAGGACGGGCGTCGGCTACCGGATCGGCACGTCGCAGGTCTACACGCGCGGCCAGGCGAAGCCCATGGTCGGCTACCGGCAGCGCTCCATCCAGGAGCACGCGGATGCGGTGTGGATCGTCGGGACGCACGCGAGCGAGAACGAGGCGCGCTACGACGAGATCACGTTGTCCCTGAAGTACGGCCTGCCGACCCTGCCGTTCGTCGCGCGCAAGGGCAAGGCGGTCAATGGCCTGGTGCACGACGAGGCATGGATCGCGCGCCTTTACCGGGACCTCGACACCGCGTCGGCGGCGCATCGCCTGCTCTCCGATCGCGGTCTTCGCCATGACGAGCCCCACCACGTTCCGATTTCCCGCGATTCGAAGCGGCGCAACATCGTCGTCACGCTCTGCGGCGACCATCGTGGCGGCAGGCCCGTGCACCGGGTGGCCGTCATGGGCAACGACGAGGCGGGCCGGAAGGCCCTGGCCAAGGCCGGCATCGAGGTCCGCCCGGCCAAACGCGGCTCGAAGAGCTGGCGTTTCGAGACGGTGCGCTCGGACTACGGCGAGGCGATGACGCTCGCGCGGGCGGCCGCGCAAGCCCTTGGCGGGCGGATCATCCAGCGCGCCAACCTCCACGGCAAGTCGCTGCCGTTCGTGACGGCCGCGAGCGTCCGGCCCGGCATGGCGATGGTGAGCGTCGAGGGAACGATCGACACGGTGGAGACCGTGCGCAGGTTGGACGGCAAGGGGAGGCCGGTCTTCGACCTCGACATCCGGGGAACCCACAACTTCATCGCGAACGGAATCGTCACGCACAACTCGATCTACCGCTTCCGGGGCGCCGACGTCGGCAACATGAACGAGTTCCTGCACGACTTCGGCGTGCGCGAAGTGGTGAAGCTCGAGCAGAACTACCGTTCCCAGGGCTCGATCCTCGACGCGGCCAACGCCGTGATCGCGCAGAACAAGGCGCGCCTGGGCAAGAACCTGTGGACGGCGGAGGGCCGCGGCGAGCAGCTGCGCATCTTCGCCGCCGCCACCGACGAGGAGGAGGCGCGCTTCGTCGTCGACGAGGTGAAGCAGCTGCACCGCGAGGGCACGGCACTCGCCGACATGGCGCTCCTGTACCGCTCAAACGCCCAGTCGCGCATCCTCGAGCACTCGCTCTTCCGCGCCGGGATCTCCTACAAGGTGTACGGGGGCCTGCGCTTCTTCGAGCGCCAGGAGGTGAAGCACGCGCTGGCCTACCTGCGCCTGGCCGCCAACCTCGACGACGACGGTGCCTTCTCGCGCGTCGTGAACTTCCCGCCGCGCGGCATCGGGGCGCGCACCGTCGAGCAGCTCCAGGAGGCGGCGGCATCCGGCCTGGGCAGCCTCGCGCGCGCTGCGAAGGCGGGCGCGGTGCCCGGCCGCGGGGGGGCGGCCATCGCGGGCTTCATGGCGATCGTGGAGCGCCTGCGCGCGGCCTCCGAGACCCTCATGCTCCCCGAGCTCATCGACGAGGTGCTCGCGGCCTCGGGCCTCAAGGATCACTACGCGGCCGAGCGCGACGGGCAGGACCGCGTCGAGAACCTGAACGAGCTGGTGAACGCCGCGACCCTCTTCAACGAGGAGTTCGAGACCGGCGTCGAGCCCGCGGGCGAGGCCCAGGAGGACGTGGCCCCCGTGCCCGGGACGCACCAGCAGCAGGTGCTGGCCGCCTTCCTCTCGCACGCGAGCCTGGAGGCCGGCGAGCACGAGGCCGCCGCGGGCGAGGACGCGCTGCAGCTCATGACGGTGCACTCGTCCAAGGGGCTGGAGTTCGACGCGGTGTTCCTGGGCGGGCTCGAGGAGGGGCTTTTCCCGCACGACAACAGCCTGAACGAGGACGGCGGCATCGAGGAGGAGCGCCGCCTCATGTACGTGGCCATCACGCGCGCCCGCAAGCGCCTCTACCTGTCGTACGCCGGCAGCCGCATGCTGCACGGCCAGCCGCGCTACGGAATCGTCTCGCGCTTCGTCGAGGAGATCCCGCCCGAGCTGTGCAAGTGGATCGTCCTGCCGGAAAAGCAGGCCTGGGCCTCGCCGCAGAAGTCATCCTGGGACAAGCCCGCCTGGGGCGGCGCCGGAGGCAACCGCGGGGAAGCCTGGTCCTCCGGCGGCGGCCGCGCCCCGCAGGCCGACCCGCGCCAGTTCTCGACCGCGCCGCGGGCGAACTTCGAGACCGCGCGCCCCGACGAGCATCCCTTCGCCATCGGCGCCAACGTGCGCCACGCCAAGTTCGGCGAAGGGGTGGTGATCAACTTCGAGGGCCGCGGGCTGGACGCCCGGATTCAGGTGCGCTTCCGCAACGAGGGCACCAAGTGGCTGGCCCTCCAGTACGCCAAGCTCACGCCGGCGTGACGTCGTCCTGCGCGTCCGCTTCCTCGAAGACGTCCGCGTAGCCGGTGTAGGTGCTCGCCACCATCACGGGGACGGCCAACAGCAGGCCCAGGCCCCAGGGCAGCGCCCCGGCCAGGAATACGACGGTGAGCGCGACCCCGTAGGCGAGCATCGCGCCCAGGTTGGAGACCGCCGCGAACACGCTCCAGCGCACTGCGTGCGCGGTGGAGATCTCGTGGAAAGCGAGAATCGCCGGCGCGAACCATAGGGCACCCTTGACCGCGGCGGTGAGCACCAGGCCCACGAGCAGGATCCACTCCTTGCCCTCCAGCAGCCGCACGTAGTCGGTGATGGTGGCGATCTCCTCGCCCTCGGCCGCGCCCGGCAGCCCCAGCATCGACATCAGGAAGAAGATCGCGATCTCCGCCACGAGGAGGAGCGCGCCGAGGTTCACGAGCGGCCTGAGCGGCAGCTTGAATCCGATGAAGAGGTCGCCCATCTCCGGCGCCTCGCCGGCGAGCTGCTTGCGCGCGGCGATCGCGAAGCTCGCGAAGAAGACGGGCTGCAGCAGGTTCGCGGCCACCCCGCCGATCACCGGCACCAGCACGAGTGCCAGCGTGATGAGCATCCAGCCGGCGGAAAGCCCCATCCAGACCATGGGCGCGCGCCGGACGTGCCCCCACCCGCCGGCGAGCCACGCGGGCCCGCGCGAGGGGCGCACGTCGCGGACGCGGATGGCGCGCGGCACCGGCCCGGGTCCCTCAGTCACCGGCCGCTTCCAGGGGGCGCGCGTGCGCGATGTGGTGCTCGAGCAGCCGCCGCGAGAACCCGTGGTCCTTCGGGATCGTCATCTCGGAAGCCTTCGGGAAGTGGTTGTACTCCAGCCGCCCCAGCCAGGTGCGCAACGCCGCCCGACGAAGCATCACGGGCCAGAGGTTGCGCTCCAGGTCGGTGAGGGGGCGGTGCGCGTCGTAGCCCTCGAGGAGCGCTTCCGTGCGCCCGGGGTCGAGGGAGGCGAGGGAATCGGTGCACCAGTCGTTGACCGTGATGGCCACGTCGTAGAGCAGCGCGTCGTCGCAGGCGAAGTAGAAGTCGATGACCCCGCCCTCGCCCTCCTCGTCCCACAGCACGTTGTCGCGGAAGAGGTCGCCGTGGATCACCCCCTGCGGCAATACCGTGTCGTCGTGCATCGCCTGGTAGCGGTTCTCGCTGTCGATGAGCGCGGCTTCGCCTGCGGTGACCTTCGTGCGCACGCGCTGCGCGAAGCCCTCGCGCCAGGCCTGGCCGCGCCAGTTGGCGAGCCCCGCGTCGTACTCGAGTCCCGCCTCGTGGATGTCGGCGAGGATCCGGCCCACCTTGCGGCACTGCTCCGGCGTGGGAGACAGGTGCGGCACGCCGGGCAGGCGCGTCACGACGACGGCGGGCTTGCCGGCCACCTCGGCGAGGAAGCCGCCCTCCTGCAGCGCCATGGGCGCCGGGCAGCGGATCTCGTGCTCCGCGAGGTGGTGCATGAGCCCCACGTAGAAGGGCAGGTCCTCGCGGGGGATCTTCTCGAAGAGCGTGAGGACGTAGTTCCCCGTGGTCGTCCCGAGGAAGTAGTTGGTGTTCTCGATGCCCTGGGCGATGCCCTCGAGGCTCTCGAGCTCGCCGAGGGTGTAGTGCGCGAGGAGGGCGCGCGCCTCGTCGCTTGAGACTGGCGTGAAGACGGACATTCTCTTGAAACCGTTGGGGAGGCTAGAACTCGAGGAGCACCCACTGCGGCACGCGCAGGCCGGAATCCAGGTTGTCCTGGCGCGCGAACTGGCCATCCCCCTTGTGGTCGATGAGCACGTAGGGCCGGCCGTGGGCGGGCGTGACCTTCATCATGTAGAGCTTGCCCCTGATTCGGTACTCGGAGACCGAATTGTCGCCGTCCTTGCGGATCGTCACCTGGGGCTCGAGCGCCGGGTCGCCCTCGATCACCGCGGGCGGCGGGGGCGGCTCTTCCAGCGGCTTCGTCCCGGGCGGCAGCGGGCGCGGCGCGGACTGCGCGAAGGCGCCGGCGGCGACCAGGAGGGCGAGGGTGGCGAAAAGGAGGCGCATGGCGGTGCTCGGTAGCGGATTCCAGTGTAGCACCTGGGACATTGCCGTTGCCGGCCCGTTCCGGGGCCGCGCGCTCACAGCGCGAACTCCGCCTCGCGCTCGGCGGGCGAGGGCTCGAAGCCGCGCGCGTGGTAGTGGTCGAAGATCGCGTCGACCACCGCCTGCGGGTCGTCGATCACCTGCAGGAGCTCCGGGTCGCCGGCGCCCACGAGCCCGTCGACCGCGAGCCGGTCGCGGATCCAGTCGGTCAGGCCGCGCCAGAAATCCGAGCCCACCAGGATGAGCGGCACGCGGCGGATCTTGCCCGTCTGCACCAGCGTGAGGGCCTCGAAGAGCTCGTCGAGGGTGCCGAAGCCGCCGGGCAGCATCACGAAGGCCGAGGAGGCCTTCGTGAACATCACCTTGCGCGCGAAGAAGTGCTGGAAGGTGTGCGAGATGTCCTGGTAGGGGTTGGCGTGCTGCTCGTGCGGAAGCTGGATGTTGAGCCCCACGCTGGGGCTCGTGCCGGCGAACGCGCCCTTGTTGGCCGCCTCCATGATGCCGGGGCCGCCGCCGGAGATGACCGAGAAGCCGGCGTCCGAAAGGCGCCGCGCGATGTCCTCCGCGAGCAGGTAGAAGGGCTCGCCGGGCTTCACCCGCGCACTGCCGAAGATCGTGACCGCCGGCTGGATGGTGCGCAGCCGCTCGGTGGCGGTGACGAACTCTGCGATAATTTCGAACATCCGCCACGCCTCGCGCGCCGAGGACTGCACGCCGGGCGTGAACTGCGGGTCGGACGGTTTCGGAATCTTCTTGTGCATGCGGGCCCCGAGCGGTGACATGAACGACACGAAAAAGCGCCTGCTGCTCGTCGATGCCTCGAGCTACCTCTTCCGCGCGTTCCACGCGATCCGGGAGATGAGGAGCCCCGCGGGCGAGCCCACCAACGCCATCTTCGGCGTGGTGAACATGCTGCGGAAGCTCCTGCAGGACTACCCCTCCGATTATATCGCCGCGGTCTTCGACCCCAAGGGAAAGACCTTCCGCGACGAGATCTACCCCGACTACAAGGCCACCCGCCAGGCCATGCACGAGGACCTGGCGGCGCAGATCGAGCCGCTCTTCGAGACGATCCGCGCGCTGGGCTGGCCGCTCGTGGTGATCGAGGGCGTGGAAGCCGACGACGTGATCGGCACGCTGGCCCGCCACGCCGAGCGCGAGCACGGCTGGGACACGCTCATCTCCACGGGCGACAAGGACCTCACGCAGCTCGTGAGCGGGCGCATCACGTGGATGAACACGATGTCGAACGAGGTCCTCGACCCGAAGGGCGTGGAGGCCAAGTTCGGCGTGCCGCCGGAGCGCATCGTCGACTACCTCGCCCTCATGGGCGACGCCGTGGACAACGTGCCGGGCGTGGACAAGGTGGGCCCGAAGACCGCGGCGAAGCTCGTCCAGGAGTACGGCTCGCTCGAGGGCGTGATGGCGCACGCGGACGAGGTGAAGGGCGTGGTGGGCGAGAACCTCCGCAAGGCGCTCGGGTGGCTGCCCACGGGGCGCACTCTCGTCACGGTGAAGACGGACGTGGCGCTGCCCTTCGGGATCGAGTCCCTGGTGTTGGGCGAGCCGGACCGGGAGAGGCTCGTCGCGCTCTACGAGCGCTTCGGGTTCCGCGGCATGCGGGATGCGCTGCTCAAGGGAGACCGCGGAGAAGGCGCACCCTCATCCCCGGCCCTCACCCCCAGCCCCTCTCCCGCAAGCGGGAGAGGGGAGCGCTTTTCTCCCTCTCCCTTGGGAGAGGGTCGAGGTGAGGGTGCCTCCTCGCTCCCCTCTCCCTCGGGGAGAGGGGCCGGGGGTGAGGGTGCCATCTTCGTCGCCACCCGCAACTACGAAATGGTGGTGGACCAGCCCGCCCTCGACCGCTGGATCGCGAAGATCGAGGCGGCGGAGCTCACCTGCTTCGACACGGAGACCACGAGCCTCGACCCGATGGCCGCGCAGGTCGTGGGCCTGTCCTTCTGCGTCGAGGCGGGCGAGGCCTGCTACATCCCGCTCGCACACCGTTACCCCGGCGCGCCGGACCAGCTGGACCGCGAGGCGGTGCT
>JAABQW010000263.1 GCA_011391275.1 Betaproteobacteria bacterium | reverse complement strand
GATGCGGTCGGTGTTGGTGACGGTGCCCGTCTTCTCCGGCCATGCGGAGGCCGGCAGCACGACGTCGGCGAGATAGGCCGTCTCGGTGAGGAAGATGTCCTGCACGACGAGGTGCTCGAGCTTCGCCAGGCCCTCGCGCGCATGGTGCGCGTTGGGGTCCGACATCGCCGGGTTCTCGCCCAGGACGTACATGCCGCGGATCTTCCCCGCGCACGCCGCGTCCATGATCTCCACGACGGTGAGGCCGGGCCGGGTGTCGAGCTTCTGCCCCCAGTACTTCTCGAAGCGGGCGTTGGCCTCGGGGTTGTCGACGCGCTGGTAGTCCGGGAACATCATCGGGATGAGGCCGGCGTCGGATGCGCCCTGCACGTTGTTCTGGCCGCGCAGCGGGTGCAGGCCCGTGCCGGGGCGCCCGATCTGCCCCGTCATGAGCGTGAGCGCGATGAGGCAGCGCGCGTTGTCGGTGCCGTGCACGTGCTGCGAGATGCCCATGCCCCAGAGGATCATGGAGCCTTTCGACGTCGCGTAGGCACGCGCCACCTCGCGGATGGTCTCCGCGGGGATGCCGCACAGCGGCGCCATCGCCTCGGCGCTGAAGCCCTTCGCGTTCTCCTTCAGCGCCTCGAAGCCCGTCGTGCGTTCGCGGATGAACTCCGGGTCGACGAGGTTCTCCTCGAGGATGGTGTGGATCATCGCGTTGAGGAGGGCCACGTCCATGTCGGGCTTGAACTGCAGCACGCGCCACGCGTGCCGCGCGATGTCCGTGCGGCGCGGGTCGGCCACGACGAGCTTCGCGCCCCGCTTCACCGCGTTCTTGATCCAGGTCGCCGCCACCGGGTGGTTGGAGGTCGGGTTGGAGCCGATGAGGAAGATCAGCTCGGCCTTCGCGACGTCGGACACCTGGTTCGACACCGCGCCGGAGCCGATCCCTTCCAGCAGCGCCGCGACCGAGGAGGCGTGGCACAGGCGCGTGCAATGGTCGACGTTGTTGGAGCCGAAGCCGGTGCGCACCAGCTTCTGGAAGAGGTAGGCCTCCTCGTTGGAGCCCTTGGCGCTGCCGAAGCCGGCGAGCGCGTTGCCGCCATGGGAATCGCGAACCTTCCTCAGGCCGCCGGCGGCGAGATCCAGCGCCTCTTCCCAGGTGGCCTCGCGGAAAACCTCGCTCCAGCGCGTGGGGTCCACCGTGAAGTCGCCGTGCTTGGGCGCGCCGGGCTTGCGGATGAGCGGCTTGGTGAGGCGGTGCGGGTGGTGCGCGTAGTCGAAGCCGTAGCGGCCCTTCACGCACAGCCGGTCATGGTTGGCGGGGCCGTCGCGGCCGTCCACGCGCACTATGGTGTTGTCCTTCACGTGGTAGGTGAGCTGGCAGCCCACGCCGCAGAACGGGCAGACGGAATCGACGGTCTTGTCGGCCTTCACCAGGTAGGCGCCCTTGGCCGGCGCGAGCGCCCCCGTGGGGCAAGCCTGCACGCATTCGCCGCAGGCAACACACGTGGAATTCCCCATCGGGTCGTCGAAGTCGAAGGTGATCCTCGCGTGCGAGCCGCGCCACGAGTAGCCGATCACGTCGTTCACTTGCTCCTCGCGGCACGCCCTCACGCAGCGCGTGCACTGGATGCAGGCATCGAGGTTTACCGCCATGGCCGGGTGCGACACGTCGGCCGCGGGCTGCGCGCGCGCCTCGAAGCGCGGCCTGCCCACGCCCAGCTTCGCGCTCCAGAAGGCGAGCTCGTTCATCTCCGGCTTGAGGTCGGCTGCCGGGGCATCGGCCTTCAGGAGCTCGAGCACCAGCTTCTGCGAGTGCACGGCGCGCGGCGAGACGCTGGAGACCTCCATGTCCTTCGCGGGGGCGCGGCAGCACGACGGCGCCAGCACGCGCTCGCCCTTGATCTCCACCATGCAGGCGCGGCAGTTGCCGTCGGGGCGGTAACCCTCCTTGTAGCAGAGGTGCGGGATGTCCACGCCGTGCCGCTTCGCGGCCTGGATGATCGTCTCGCCCGCCTGCGCGGAGACGGTCTCGCCGTTCAGCTTGAAGTCGATCGTTTCGGCTTGAGCCACGGGTTCGTTCATCGCATTCATTTGCTGGTACCCCTTTGGAACACGGATGAACACGGATGGACACGGATAAAAGCGGATGAAAGCAGGACGGGATACCGCGTCAATTGGATCGAGACCGCGCTCCGACTTCCTTCAATCAGACATCCGTGTTCATCCGTGTTCATCCGTGTCCCCGTCTTTGGGTCATTCCGTGCGAAGGCGCATCAAACTTCGTGCGGGAAATGCTTGACCACGCACCGGATCGGATTGGGCGCCGCCTGCCCCAGCCCGCAGATGGAGGCGTCCGCCATCGCCTGCGAAAGCTCCTCCAGAAGAGCCGCGTCCCACTTCGGCGCCTCCATGAGCTTCGCAGCCTTCGCGGTGCCCGCGCGGCAGGGCGTGCACTGGCCGCAGGACTCGTCCTCGAAGAAGCGCATCATGTTGAGCGCCGCGTCGCGCGCCCTGTCGTGGTCCGAGAGCACGATCACCGCCGCCGAGCCGATGAAGCAGCCGTGCGGCTGGAGCGTGTCGAAGTCGAGCGGGATGTCGCCCATCGACGCCGGGAGGATGCCGCCGGAGGCGCCGCCGGGGAGGTACGCGTAGAACCCGTGGCCCTCCAGCATCCCGCCGCAGTACTCGGCGATGAGCTCCTTCACGGTGATGCCCGCCGGCGCGAGGTGCACGCCGGGCCGGTTCACGCGACCGGACACCGAGAAGGAGCGCAGGCCCTTGCGGCCGTTGCGGCCCTGGGAGGCGAACCAGCCGGCCCCCTTCTCGAGGATCTCGCGCACCCAGTAGAGCGTCTCGAAGTTGTGCTCGAGCGTCGGGCGGCCGAAGAGGCCGACCTGGGCGACGTAGGGGGGCCGCAGCCGCGGCATGCCCCGCTTGCCCTCGATCGACTCGATCATCGCGGACTCCTCGCCGCAGATGTAGGCGCCGGCGCCGCGGCGAAGGTGGATCTCGGGAAGCGGCCCCGGCGGGTCGGCCCGCAGCAGCGCGATTTCCTTCTCGAGGGCCTCGCGGCAGGCGTGGTACTCGTCGCGCAGGTAGATCCAGATCCTCTCGATGCCCGTCGCCCACGCGGCCACGAGCATGCCCTCGAGGAAGCGGTGCGGGTCGCGCTCGAGGTAGTGGCGGTCCTTGAACGTGCCGGGCTCGCCCTCGTCGATGTTCACCGCCATGAAGCGCGGGCCGGCCTCGGCGCGGACGATCCGCCACTTGCGCCCCGTGGGGAAGCCCGCGCCGCCCAGCCCGCGAAGCCCGGCATCCTCCATGGTCTTCAGCACGCCCTCCAGGTCGCGCTTGCCCGCGAGGCACCCGGCCCACAGCGCGTATCCGCCGGCCTCCCGGTATTCCGCGTACCCGATGTGCGAGGTGCGCGGCGGCCGCACGACCCCTTCCTTCACGACCATCGCGACCTTCTCGGCGGTGGCGTCGCCGAAGGCGTTCTGGCCCACGCAGACGGCGGGGGCCTCGGCGCAGCGCCCGATGCAGGGGGCCGCGAGCACGCGCACGCTCGGGCCCAGCGTCACCTTCAGCCGCTCCAGGAGGCCCTCGGCACCGGCCATCCGGCAGGACAACGTGTCGCAAACGCGCACGGTGAGCTTCGCGGGCGCGTCCTCGCCCTCCTTCACGACGTCGAAGTGGTGGTAGAAGGTCGCGACCTCGAAGACCTCGGCCTGCGAGAGCTTCATGGCCTCGGCCAGTGCCGCGAGGCGGGCGGCCGAGAGGCTGCCGAAGTGGTCCTGCACCTTGTGCAGGTTCTCGATGAGGTACTCGGGCGCGCGCGGCGCCCCGCCCAGGAGGGAGGCGATCTCCTCGCGGGCGACGGCGTCCACGGAGCGGCCCTTGGGAGTCGGGCGGGCCTTGCGGATCTTCGATAGCGGAATGGCGACGCGGTCGTTCATGGCGGGCTCTGGGTTGTCTGCGGCGGGGCCGGCTTGGCTGGCGGCGCCCGGGGGCATGCCCTCGCGTCGCGGGCGATGGGCCTGGGAGTCAGGTGGTTAGACTACCGAAGGGGAGGCGAGTTTGGGCTTGACCCGAGTCAAGCGGCCCCGTCCCGGCCGGGGGCGGGCGCTGTGCCAGAATGCGCCCCATGTGCCGCGCCCTCCTCTACCTCGGCGAGCCCGTCCTGCTGGACAACCTGCTCTACCAGCCCGATTCGGCGCTGGTCCGGCAGAGCTACATGCCGAAGATGCTGCACATGATGAACCTCGCCGGGTTCGGCATGCGCGCCTGGGACCGGCAATCGCGCGCCCCCGGGAAGCCCTGGGCCTACAGCTCGACGGAACTGCCGGTCTTCGACCGCAACCTGAAGAACCTCGCGGAGAAGGTCGAGGCCTCGGCCGTGCTGGCCCACGTGCGCGGGGTGGCCTACAGCACGGCCGTGGAGATCTCGCCCGCCAATGTCCATCCGTTCCAGTTTCCCGGCTCGCCTGTCGCCATGGCGCACAACGGCGATCTCGCCCGCTTCGCCGACCTGAAGCCGGCACTGGCGCTCCACGTGCCGCAGAGCCTCGCCCGGCACATCCGGGGAACGACGGACAGCGAGTGGATCTACGCGCTCGTCCTCGCCGGCCTGCGCGACCCATTCGCCGTTCCCGGGGGCGACGAGCTGGTCGAGGCCATCGCGCGGGCGCTCGCCATCATCCGGCGCGAGCGGACGCGGCTCGGCATCGACGTTTCGTCCTCGGTGAACCTCTTCTTCGCGGACGGCACTCAGCTCGCGGCCGTGCGCTATTGCTTCGACTTCGGCCGCTACGCCACGGAGGACGCCGCGCGCCTGCACGAGGCGAACCTCAACTTCCTGAGCCTCTGGTACACGCTCGGGCGCGATTACGGCCTGCACGAGGGCGAATGGAAGATGACCGGCGGGGCGCAGGCGGCCGACTCCATCCTCGTGGCCTCCGAGCCGCTCACGCGCGACGTCGCGTCCTGGGTCGAGGTGCCCGAATACGCCGTGCTGCACGCACGCCGGCACGAGGGCCGTCCCGAGGCAACCCTGCGCTACCTGGACTAGCCGGGCGCCCCGCCTTCCGCCCAGAGCTGCGCGGCGCCTGCCTCCTCGAACAGGGCCGCCTCGCGGTCGCGCGAGGCCAGGCGGGCATGGGCCGCCAGGCGGGTAAGGGCACGGTTGGTGCGCCCCAGCGCCTCCAGGAGACTGTGCTGCACGGCCGAGCGCACGCGCGAGGCTGCGGGGCTCTCGCCGAAATAGAGGGCTCGAAAGGCGTCGGCCGGGATCTCCAGGAGCGTGGAAGCCTCGCGGGCGAAGGCCCAGGTGCCGTGCGCGCTGCCGAGCAGCACCCCCATGAAGCCGAGGAGTTTGCCCGGGCCAAGGACCGCCACGCGCCGCTCCATCCCGTCCACCGGCCGCACGACTTCGACGGCGCCGCGGGCGACGAGCAGCACGGCCTGCGCCGCGCCGCCGGGCGCGTGCAGCAACGCGCCGCGCGGTGCCTCGAGAACGTGCGCTTGCGCCGCCACCTCGTCGATCTCGTCGGAAGGAAAGCGCTCGAAGAAGGCAAGCCGCGGAAGGAAGGCCGCAAGGTCGAAGGGTGCCCGGCGCGGGCGCGTCACGCCTTCAAGCGGAACCGCGCCTTCGCGGGCGCGCGCCGTCCGGTCCTCGGGCGAGGCGAGCGCGGCGAGCCGCTCGTTCAGGGCGCGAAGTCTCCCTGCGAGCACGAGCGTCACCCCGTGCTGCAGCTCGCGCGCGGCCGGGTGGCGCTGCGAGACCACGGCCCGGAAGTCCTCGAAGGTGAGGTACCAGCCGTCCACGTGCGAGGTGGCGACGACCGTCGCCGTGCAGGTGCCGGCCTCCACGAGGGCCATCTCGCCGAAGATGTCGCCGCCCGCCAGGCGCGCGACCACGAAGCACTCGCCGCCCGGCGCCGGGATGCGGGCCTCGGCGCCGCCCTCGCGGAGAACGAAGGCGCCGCGGGCCGCATCCCCGTGCCGCACCAGGGTCGCGCCCTTCACGAAGGAAACGGGGCGGGCGGCGGCGAGCAGCAGCCCGCGCGCCTCGGGGGAAAGGGACTCCAGGAACGGCTGCTGCATGGCGTCTCCCGGCGAATCACCCTCATCCCCGGCCCTTCTCCCAAGGGAGAAGGGAGATTTCCGCTCATCTCTCCCTGGGGAGGAGGGAGATTTCCGCTCACCTCTCCCTGGGGAGGAGGGAGATTTCCGCTCACCTCTCCCTTGGTAGAGGGGCCGGGGGTGAGGGTCCCTGCTACAGGACCGACTTGAGGAGCTTGCCCATCTCCGCGGGGTTGCGCGTCACCTTGATGCCGCACTCCTCCATCACGCTGAGCTTCTCCTGCGCCGTGCCCTTGCCGCCGGAGATGATGGCGCCCGCGTGCCCCATGCGCTTGCCCGGGGGCGCGGTCACGCCCGCGATGAAGCCCACGACGGGCTTCCTCATGTTGTCCTTGATCCAGCGGGCGCACGTCTCCTCGTCGGAGCCGCCGATCTCGCCGATCATGATCACCGCATCGGTGTCGGGATCGTCGTTGAAGAGCCTGAGCACGTCGATGTGCTTGAGGCCGTTCACCGGGTCGCCGCCGATGCCCACGGCCGAGGACTGGCCCAGCCCCAGCGCGGTGAGCTGCCCCACGGCCTCGTAGGTGAGCGTGCCGGAGCGCGAGACCACGCCGATGCGCCCCTTCCTGTGGATGTGGCCGGGCATGATGCCGATCTTGATCTCCTCGGGCGTGATCGTGCCGGGACAGTTGGGCCCGAGGAGGATCGTCCTCCTGCCCTTCATGCGGTCGCGGGTGCGGATCATGTCGCGCACCGGGATGCCCTCGGTGATGCAGATCACGAGGTCGAGGTCGGCATCCACCGCCTCGTCGATGGCGGCGGCCGCGAAGGGCGGCGGCACGTAGATCACGCTGACGTTGGCGCCCGTCTGCTTCTTCGCCTCCGCCACGGTGCCGTAGATCGGGATGCCCTCGAAGTCCTCGCCCGCCTTCTTGGGGTTCACGCCGGCCACGAAGCAGTTCTTGCCGTTCGCGTAGTCCCGGCACATCTTCGTGTGGAACTGGCCGGTCTTGCCGGTGATGCCCTGCGTGATGACCAAGGTGCCCTTGTTGATGAGGATGCTCATGTCGTTTTCCCTGTCAGCCCTTGGTGGCGGCGACGGCCTTCTGCGCCGCATCGCCCATGTCGGAAGCCGAGATGATCGGCAGGCCCGAGTCGGCAAGGATCTTCTTGCCCAGATCGACGTTCGTCCCCTCCAGGCGCACCACCAGCGGCACCTTGAGGCCCACCTGCCTGGCCGCCGCGACCACGCCGCTCGCGATCGTGTCGCACTTCATGATGCCGCCGAAGATGTTGACGAGGATCGCCTTCACCTTGGGGTTCTTCAGCATGATCTTGAACGCCTCGGTCACCTTCTCCTCCGTGGCGCCGCCGCCCACGTCGAGGAAGTTGGCCGGCGTGGCGCCGTAGAGCTTGATCGTGTCCATCGTCGCCATGGCGAGTCCCGCGCCGTTCACCAGGCAGCCGATGTTGCCGTCGAGCGAGATGTAGGTGAGGTCGAACTTCGAGGCCTCGACCTCGGCCGGGTCCTCCTCGTCGAGGTCGCGGTAGGCGACGATGTCGGGGTGGCGGAAGAGCGCGTTGGAGTCGAAGTTGAGCTTCGCGTCGAGGGCGACCACCAAGCCGCCCCCGGTGACGATGAGCGGGTTCACCTCCGCGAGCGAGCAGTCGGACTCGTCGAAGACGCGGTAGAGGTTCTTCAGCAGGTCGCGCGCCTGCGCGATGGAGCCCTCCGGCACGCCGATCCTCCGGGAGAGGTCCTCGGCCTCCGCGTCCTTCAGGCCCGTCTTCGGGTCGATGGCCACGCGGTGAATCTTCTCAGGCGTGTGCGCGGCCACCTCCTCGATGTCCATGCCGCCCTCGCTGGAGGCCATCATCGTGGCGCGCTGCGTGACCCGGTCGACCACGAGCGCCACGTAGAGCTCCTTCCGGATGTCCGCCCCTTCCTCGATGAGGAGGCGGCGCACCTTGCGGCCCTCCGGGCCGGTCTGGTGCGTGACCAGCGTCATCCCGAGGATCTTCCCGGCGAGGTCGCGGACCTCGTCGAGGGACTTGGCGACCTTCACGCCGCCGCCCTTGCCGCGGCCGCCGGCGTGGATCTGGGCCTTCACCACCCAGACCTTGCCGCCGAGGGTTTCGGCGGCCTTCACCGCCTCGTCGACCGAGAACGCGGGGATGCCGCGCGGCGTGGGCACGCCGAACTTGCGGAAGACTTCCTTGCCCTGGTATTCGTGGATGTTCATTGTCGTGGGGAGCCTGAGTGATGAGCCCGGCCATTCTAGCAGCCGGGACGGAGGGGCCCGCCTTGACGCCGGTCAGTCGCGCGAGAGAACCGCGCGCTCAGTGGTTCTCGGTCGGCCCGCCGTGCCCGGCGGGGGCGGCGCCCCGGTACCAGCGCGGGTAGAACCGCGCCACGACATCCCCGTGCGAGTCGAGCGCGTGGCAGCGGTCGAGTTGCGGGGGCCTGCGGTCGGGCGGGGCGAGGCCCTGGCCCGCGAAGGTCTGGAAGGCGGCCGTCGCGAGCGAACCGGCGAGCTCGGTGAGGTGCGTGCACCCGTGCACGCCGCCGAGGCGCTCCTTCACGTGCCGGAGGTAGCCGGGGCCGATGGAAAGGCCGACGAGCTTCGCATAATCGGGGGTGATCGCGTCGCACGCGCCGGCGTAGGGCATCGCGTCGGTGGCCGCGGCCGCGTCGACGATGCGCAACTCCCGGTCCACCGTGATCCTGAGCCACATGTCGTGAACCGCCTCGCCGGGCGGCCTGCGGCGGCCGCCCACGGGGAACTCCACGTCCTTGCGGTCGAAGAGGCGCCCCTCGATGTCGTAGAGGCCGTCCTCGCGCCGGTAGCCGACGATCTCGATCGTGCGCCGGTGCAGGGGCTCGCGCTTCGCGCCGGAATCGGGAAGGGGCATCGCTTCGGGCGCGCGCCTTCAGCCCTTGCGCGCCTGGCGGATCGCCTCGGCGAACTCCTGGCCCGTCTGGTAGCGCTGGTTGAAGTCCTTGGCGAGCGCCTTGTCGATGATTGCGTCGATCCAGGGCGGCAGGTCGGCGTTGATCTCGCGGATGTGCGGGTGCGGGTTGCTCGCGAT
The DNA here is from genome assembly GCA_011391275.1 of Betaproteobacteria bacterium. GTDB lineage: Bacteria > Pseudomonadota > Gammaproteobacteria > Burkholderiales > Usitatibacteraceae > FEB-7. Next base: position 36,760 of record JAABQW010000263.1, on the reverse strand, counting down.
GGCGAACATGAGCTGCGTCATCGACTCGCCCTCGAAGGGCAGGCGCCCGCACAGCATCTGGAAGAGCGTGACGCCGAGCGAGAAGAGGTCGGAGCGGCCGTCGATCTTCTTGCCGGCGAGCTGCTCGGGCGACATGTAGGACGGCGTGCCCAGCACCATGCCGGTCTTCGTCCTGGACGAGTCCGTGATGCGGGCGATGCCGAAGTCCGTCACCTTGGCGACGTCGCTCTCCGGTTCGTACATGATGTTGGCGGGCTTGATGTCGCGGTGCACGACGCCCATCGTGTGCGCGTAGCCCAGGGCGTCCGCCACGCGCTCGACGATCGAGAGCACCCGGTCGCGCGGCAGCAGGTTGGGCTGCTTCACGTAGGGCACGAGGTCCTTGCCCTTCAGGAACTCCATCGCGATGTAGGCGAGGTCGTGCTCCTCGCCCGCGTCGTAGATGGTGACGATGTTCGGGTGCGTGAGGCGACCGGCCGTCTCCGCCTCGCGGAAGAAGCGTTCCTTGGCCTCCTGCAGCTCGTCGCCCTCGAACTCGGACGACAGGGCCAGCGTCTTGATGGCGACCGTGCGCCCGATCTTCGGATCCTTGCCGAGGTAGACCACGCCCATGGCGCCCTTGCCGAGCTCCTTCTCCACCTGGTAGCGGCCGAGCATCGGCTTCTCCGCCTGCCCTCCCTGCAGGACCATGGTCGCCGCGTTGGAGCGTGCGGCCGAGGACCCCCCGAGGATGATCGTCTCGCTCATGGTCTTGGCGCGCTGCATGCGCTCGGCCACGTCCTTGAACTTGGGGTCGGACCTGTGGATGAAGCCGAACACCGACTCCGCCTTGTTGAACTGGCGGCGGCGCTCGAAGTCGAGTGCCAGCGCGTAGAGGTTCTCGCCGAGCTGCTCGTCGTAGGGGCACTTGCGGAACTTGTCGAAGGCCATGTCGAGCTGGCCCTGCTGCTGGAACGCGAGCCCCAGCATGCGGTTGGATTCCGCACCCTCCAGGTCGGCCCTCTCCTTGCCGCGCTCGGTGACGAGGAAGCGCTTGGTGGTGAGGAGCAGGTGCCCGACGACGAGGAGGGTGGCGGGCAGCATGAGCTGCAGCCACAGCCCCGCGCCCGTCATGAGGCCCAGGTGCGCGCCGAACAGCGCCACGAGGAGCAGAGCCGTGAGGACCGCGCCCATGCCGGCGCCCAGGCGCGGCAGGAGCAGCACCAGGTAGGCGGCGATGAGCACGTAGACCGCGAGAGACGCCCAGGGGCCCCAGGCCGGCGCGACGAAGAAATGCTCCTGGAGGAGCGAGGAGACGGAGTGCGCGAGGGTGGTGACCGGGTGCATCTGCGCCGAGATCGGCGTCACCTGGTTGTTGCCGATGCCCGCGGCGACCGCCCCGATGAGCACGATCTTGTCGGCGTACTTGGCCGCCGGGATCTTGCCGGTGTAGACGTCGAAGAACGAGTCGACGGGGAAGGCCGTGCGTCCGTCGCGATCCTTGTAGAAGTACGTGAACATCTTGGACTGCTCGTCGGTGCGCAGGATCTTGCTGCCCAGCGCCACGCTCTCGCCGACGTTCACCTTGATGTCCTTCGGGCCCAGGTTGAGGCTTCGCGCGGCGATCGTCAGCGCGAGCGAGGGAAAAAGCTGGCCGTAGTGGTCGATGACCAGGGGCTCGGTGCGGATGGCGCCGTCGGCCGGGTCCGGAGAGGCGTTGAGGTGGCCCATCGCGGCCACGTTGGCGCCGATCTGCTCGATGGGGGCGATCAGCGACACGCCGTAGATGGGAGAGGCGTCGGCGCGCGAGTTGCCGCCGATCGCGTTGCGGGCGACGTAGTCGGGCAGCGGGTTGTCCGGCTTGCCCGGCGGGGCCACGCCCATCGTCTCGTCGAAGACCATGGGCACCACGACGTTGCCGGCCTTCTTCACGCTCGCGGCGAGGCGGATGTCGTTGTTGAGCGTGACGGAGGCCTCGCGCAGGAGCTTGCCGATCTCGGCGACCTCGCCCGCGGGTTGCGCCACCTGGGCCGCGGGTGTCGCGCCGCCGATGACGCCGACGCCGGGCGCCTCCTGGGGCGCGGACTGCGGATAGGCCTTGTCGTAGATGTCGAGCATCTTCTCGACGTAGGCGAGGCCCGGGTCGATCTGCGGCTCGAAGAAGAAGACTGTGTTGCCGATGACCTTGGCCTTGGCGGCGGAGAGCTGGTCGATCAGCCTGGCGTGGACCTCGCGCGGCCAGGGCCAGCGGCCGATGTTGGCGATCGACTGCTCGTCGATCGCGACCACGGCGATCTTGTCGCTCGGGTTCTTGGAAGTCATGCGGACGCCAAGGTCGTAGGCCCAGCGCTCGAAGCCGGGGATCAGGTTCGACGTCAGGCTGAAGGCGAACATGGCCACGGCGATCACCACGCCGAGGAACCAGTCGGCCTTCCAGAAATGGCTCTTCATTGGCGCTCCCTTGTGATCCCCCGGACGCCGGGCAGGTGGCTGCACGGGCGGCGGTTGCGAGTGCCGGAATCTTACACGGTGTCAGAGGCGGGCGTGTGCCGCCGCGGGCCCCGGCGCGTTTCAGGTCCCGGGCCGGGAAAGGGCCGCCCGGATCGCCTCCACGCGGTCGCGGTTGACGGAGAAGTCGCGCACGCCGAGGCGCGCGGCGCTCTTCACGTGGATCACCCCGGACGCAGCGACCAGCGCGAACTCCGTGTCGTCGACGAAGCCCATCGACCGGCTGGCGAACTCGGCATGGAGGTAGGAGGGCGTGCGCGTGACCACCGTCGCGCGAGGCATCGATGCGACGGCGGCCTCGAGGGCTGCCCAGGCCCGCGCGGGGTCGCCCCGGAAGGCGATGGGCGCGACGTGGTGCGCCGCATCCTCCCGCGGCGCCGTGGAGGAGACCCAGTTAGGCCGCCAGCCGTTGTCGGCGAAACGGCCGCCCGCGAACCCCAGGGAGGCCGGTCGCGTTCCGGAGAAGAGGCCCAATGTCGGTCCGGCGAGGGCAGCGGCGAGCACCGCCAGGGCGAGGGCCGCGGTGCCGGTCGCGGCAACGCGGCGCACCCGCCCGGCGTTCACGGCACCAGGATGGTGGACCCGGTCGTCTTGCGGGCCTCGAGGTCGCGGTGGGCCTGCGCCGCGTCCTTGAGGGCGTAGGACTGCCGCGGATCTATCTTGATGCGCCCGGCGACGACGTGGTCGAAGAGTTCCTTCGTGGCGGCGAGCAGCTCCTCGCGCTTGCCGATGTGGGTGTCGAGCGTCGGGCGCGTGACGTAGAGCGAGCCCTTGGCCGCGAGGACGCCGAGGTTCAACGCGTCGACGGGTCCCGTGGCGTTGCCGAAGCTCACCATGAGGCCGCGCGGCTGCAGGCAGTCGAGCGACTTCATGAAGGTGTCCTTGCCGATCGAGTCGTACACCACCGGCACGCCGTTGCCGCCCGTGATCTCCTTCACGCGGGCGAGGAAGTCCTCCTTCGTGTAGATGATCGTGTGCGCGGCGCCATGCGCCTTGGCGATCGCCGCCTTCTCCTCCGAGCCCACGGTCCCGATGAGGTTCACGCCCAGCGCCTTCGCCCACTGGCAGGCGATGAGGCCCACGCCGCCGGCGGCCGCGTGGAAGAGGATGGTCTCGCCCGCCTTCACGGGATAGGTGCGGCGCAGCAGGTACTGGACCGTGAGGCCCTGCAGCATCATGCACGCCGCCTGCTCGAAGGAGATCGCGTCGGGGAGCTTCACCAGGCGCTCGGCAGGATGGATCTTCACCTCGGCGTAGGTGCCCAGCGGGCCCGTGGTCCAGGCCACCCGGTCGCCTGCCGTGATCTCGGTCACGCCGGAGCCGACCGCCTCGACGACGCCGGCGCCCTCGCGGCCGATGGCCGCGGGAAGGGGGAGCGCGTAGAGGCCGCTGCGGTGGTAGGTGTCGATGTAGTTCAGGCCGATGGCCTTCAGGCGGATGCGCGCCTCGCCGGGGCCGGGATCGCCGACGGCGATTTCCTCCCACTGGAGGACTTCGGGACCGCCGGTCTTGTGGAATCGGATCGCGTGGGGCATGGGGAGCTCGGAAGAGGTTGGGGTACGGAGGCGATATTGTGAACCGAAAACGCCCGGGGAACGGGGACGCGGCGGCTCCGCAACGCCTGCGCGCGGGATACCGCCGCCCCGGAACTTCGCGCGAGGCGGGTCAGGTGCCGAGGATCGTGCCGGGGCCCGCGCCCGCGGCCCTGGCCCACTCGGCGGCGGAGACCTTCTTGCCCTCCTCCGGCTTCACCTTGGCGATCTCGACCTGGCCGCCCTGCGCGGTGACGCGCATGGACTCGGCGCCGACCTCGGTGATCTCGCCGATCTTGCCCTTCACCGCGCCGAAGGTGCGCACGAGGTGCTTGCGCGAGCCGAAGAGCTGCAGCTTCTTCCCGCCGAGGGTGGTCCACGCGCCCGGCGCGGGATCGGCGCCGCGGATCGTGTTGTGGATCCAGTCCACGTGCTGGTTCCAGTGCACCCGCGCCTCGGCGGCGCGGAACCAGCCCTCGTAGGAGGCCAGCGACTCGTCCTGCACGACTTCCTTGTGCCTGCCGGCGACCACGAGGTCGGCGGCCTCCAGCATCGCCTGGACGCCCATCGGGAAGAGGCGGTCGAAGTAGACCGTGCCCAGCGTGTCGTTCTCCGAGACCGGCGTGCGCTTCTGCAGGATGACCGCGCCCTCGTCGAGGCCGTCGGTGGGGCGGAAGATCGTGAGCCCGGTCTCCGTCTCGCCCCTGGTGAGGGGCCAGTTGATGGAGCTGGGGCCGCGGTACTTCGGCAGCAGCGAAGGGTGGAACTGGATCGTGCCGTGCGTCGGGATGTTCACGAACTCCTGCGGCGCGAACTGCAGCACGAAGGCCATGATGCCGATGTCGGCGCCGAGCTTCTTCATCGCCGCGGCCGCCTCCGGCGCCTTGAGCGAGGGGAACTGGAAGACCTCGAGGCCCTTCTCGAGGGCCGTGACCTTCATGGGGTCGGGCTTCGCGCCCTCCTTCTCGGGGGCGCAGAAGACGCCGGCGACTGTGTCGCCGCGGGCGAGGAAGGCTTCGAGGACGGCTTTGCCGAAATCCTGCTGTCCGATGATTGCTATGCGCATGGGGGAGTTATCCAGTCAGTAAACCTTTGGAACACGGATGAACACGGATAACTGCGGATGAAAACGGATGATTCCCGGGCGGAAACCGCGATGTCGGAGAGAACGACGACGCCCCTCCCGACACTGCGGCTATTCGATCAAGAAATATCCGTGTTCATCCGTGTTCATCCGTGTCCAGGTCTTTGGGTCGCGTAACTCTCTACGCGACCTTCTTCGGAGGCGCGGAGAAGGCGCCGGCGGCCTTCATCGCCGCGACCGTCGCCTCGTCGTAGCCGAGCACGTTCTTCAGCACGTCGTCGGTGTGCTCGCCGAGCAGCGGGCTCCTCTCGATCCTCGCGGGGGAGGCCGAGAGCTTGATGGGCATGCCGACGTTGTACCACTTGCCGCGCTGCGGGTGGTCGAGCTCCACGTACATGTCGCGGCCGCGCACGTGCTCGTCGTCGGCCAGGTCGCTGGTCGACATGATCGGCCCGCATGGCACGTCGATCTCGTTGAGGATCGCCATGACCTCGCGCTTCGTGTACTTCTCGGCGAACTTCCCGAGCAGCCCCCACATCTTGGCCTGGTGGCGGCGCCGGTCCGCGATCTTCGCGAGGTCCGGGTCGGTCGCGAGGTCGGGATGGTGCACCTCCGGGCCGATGCGCTTCGCGAGCGCCTCCCAGACCGCCTCCTGGACGACCACGTAGATCCAGTCGTTGGGGCCGTGCGGCTTGCAGTGGACGGCGTTGCCGAGCTGCCCGCCGCCGGAGTCGTTGCCGGCCCGCGGCACGTCGCCCATGCCCTGGTAGGTCGGCACCGAGAACTCGGCGAGCTCCTGGCGCGTGAGGCGCTGGTGGTCGCGGAACTTGACGCGGCAGAGGTTCATCACGCCGTCCATCATCGCGACCTCCACGTACTGGCCCTGCCCGGTGCGGTTGGCCTGGTGCAGCGCCGCGAGGAGACCGATGGCAAGGTGCAGGCCCGTGCCGGAGTCGCCGATCTGCGCGCCCGTCACGAAGGGCGCCCCGTCGTGCAGGCCCGTGGTGCTCATGGACCCGCCCATGGCCTGGGCGACGTTCTCGTAGGCCTTGAAGTCCGCGTAGGGGCCGGAGGAGCCGAAGCCCTTGATCGAGCCCACGACGATCTTCGGGTTGATCTCGTGGATCTTCTCCCACGTGAAGCCGAGGCGCTCGAGGACGCCGGGGCCGAAGTTCTCCATCATGATGTCGCACTTCCCGAGCAGGTCCACGAAGACCTTCTTGCCCTCGGCGCTCTTCATGTTGACCGTGATCGAGCGCTTGTTGCAGTTGAGCATCGTGAAGTAGAGGCTGTCGGCGCCCGGGACGTCGCGCAGCTGCCCGCGCGTCGCGTCGCCCTGCGGCGGCTCGAACTTGATCACGTCCGCGCCCATCCATGCGAGGAGCTGCGAACAGGTGGGACCGGCCTGGACATGGGTCATGTCCAGGATTCGAACGCCTTTCAGTGCTTCCATGTCATTCCTCTCGATGCGGTTTCTATGCAGGCAGTGAACGGCGCCTTGCGCGTCCGTTCCTCCGGGCGCCCGCCTGGAGCGGCGCACCCGGACGGCTATTCTAGGTTCCCCGCGGCTCCCGCGTTTGCCCCGGACGCTACTTCCTGGCGGTCGGGTTCAGGTTCGTGATGCGCCCGCTCTCCGTGCCCGCCTTCTCGTCGATGACGGCGTTGATGAGCGTGGGCCGGCGCGAGCGGATGGCCTCTTCCATGGCCTGGCGCAGCTCTGCCGGCGTCGTAGCGTGCACGCCCACGCCGCCGAAGGCCTCCATCAGCTTCTCGTAACGCGCGTCCTTCACGAACACCAGGGGCGCCGGGTCGCGCCCGCCCGTGGGGTTGACCTCGTCGCCGCGGTAGACGCCGTTGTTGTTGAGGATCACCACGCAGACCGGCAGGTTGTAGCGGCAGATGGTCTCGACCTCCATCCCGGAGAAGCCGAAGGCGCTGTCGCCCTCGATCGCGATGACCGGCTGGCCGCTCACCACGGCGGCGGCGACGGAGAAGCCCATGCCGATGCCCATCACGCCCCATGTGCCGACGTCCAGGCGCTTGCGCGGCTTGTACATGTCGACGATGCTGCGCGTGAAGTCTAGGGCGTTGGCGCCCTCGTTGACGAGGATCGCGTCCGGGTTGGCCTTGACGATGTCGCGCACCACGTTCAGGGCGCTGTGGAAGTTCATCGGCGAGGGGTCGCGGGCCAGGGTCTCGGCCATCTTGGCGACGTTCTTGCTCTTGCGCTCGGCGATGGCGCCCAGCCAGTCCGCCGGGGGCCCGGGCCAGTCGGCGCCGATGCCGGCGAGGAGCGCCGACACGCAGGAGCCGATGTCGCCGACCACAGGGGCGTCGATCGGGACGTTGCTGTCCGCCTCCTGGGGCGAGATGTCGACCTGGATGAACTTCTGGCCGCCCCACTCCTTGGCGCTCTTGCCGCCCCAGGTCTTGCCCTTGCCGTGCGACAGCAGCCAGTTGAGGCGCGCGCCTACGAGCATCACCACGTCGGCCGCCGGCAGCACGTAGGAGCGCGCGGCAGCCGCCGACTGCTCGTGCGTGTCGGGCAGCAGGCCCTTGGCCATGGACATCGGCAGGTAGGGGATCCCGGTCTTCTCGACGAACTCGCGGACCTGCGCGTCGGCCTGGGCGTAGGCCGCGCCCTTGCCCAGGAGGATGAGCGGGCGCCTGGCGCCCCTGAGCAGGTCGAGGGCGCGCCGCACCGCGTCCGGAGCCGGGATCTGGCGCGGCGCCGGGTCGACCACCCTGATCAGCGACTTCCGGCCGGCCTCCGCGTCCATCGCCTGGGGGAAGAGCCTCGCCGGCAGGTCGAGGTAGACGCCGCCCGGGCGTCCCGAGACGGCGGCGCGGATGGCGCGCGCGATGCCCACGCCGATGTCCTCGGCATGCAGCACGCGATAGGCGGCCTTGCACAGGGGCTTCGCGATGGCGAGCTGGTCCATCTCCTCGTAGTCGCCCTGCTGCAGGTCGACCACCTCGCGCTCGCTGGAGCCGCTCACCAGGATCATCGGGAAGCAGTTCGTGGTGGCGTTGGCCAGCGCGGTCAGGCCGTTGAGGAAGCCCGGCGCGGAAACGGTGAGGCAGACGCCCGGCTTCTGCGTCATGAAGCCGGCGATGGACGCCGCGTAGCCGGCGTTCTGCTCGTGGCGGAACGAGATCACGCGCATGCCGGCCGCCTGCGCCTTGCGGGTGAGGTCCGTGATCGGGATGCCGGGCAGGCCGAAGATCGTGTCGATGCCGTTGAGCTTCAACGCATCGATGACCAGGTGGAAGCCGTCGGTCTGCGCCGGCGCATCGGCTGCGGCCTGTGGCGTGGCCGGCGCGGAGGCGGATTCGGTGACGGTTGCCATGCTTTTCTCCTCGGGAAGGGCGCGGCGCCTCGCGCAGGCGTTGGTTCGCGCGGGCGGCATGCCGGATCGATTGTTCGTCGTCGGCCTCGCTCACTCGGGTTCGGCCGCATTGAATCGCGATAGAATGGTAGGGAACCGCGCGAGCACACCGCCTTGATGCGGGTCAATAGTCCACGCCCCATGACCCTGCTGGCCAATCACCCCGATCGCGACGAAATCTGCGTGCACCTGCACAGGAACATCGTCCTCCGGCGCCTGGAGCCCAAGGCGTTCTGCCAGCTCGAGGCCGACCTGGCGATCGTCGACTACCGCAAGGGCGACGTCCTGCTCACGCAGGGCGCCCACGACATGGAGCAGTACTTCGTGATCGACGGGGTCCTCAAGCGCGTCGTCTCCAATCCCGAGGGCAAGGAGATGATCCTGCGCTTCGCCCGGGAGGACGACATGGAGACGAGCTACGCCGCGTGGCGCCTTCGCACCCCCGCGCCCTACTCCATCCGGGCCGTCACCAAGGCGCGCGTGGCGAAGCTGCCCCTGCCGCAGTGGGCGGCCTTCCTGGACAGCCGCCAGGAGCTCAAGGAGGACTTCGAGTACGAGGTGATGTTCCTCATGAGCGAGGTGATGGCGCACACCATCACGCTGCACCTCCTCGACGCGCCGGGGCGCGTGCACCGGTTCGTGCGCAAGCACCCGGAACTCGCCGAGCGCGTTCCCAAGAAGGAGCTGGCCTCGTACCTCAACCTGTCGGCTGAGACCTTGTCGCGCCTGAAGCACGCCGGCAAGATCTGACCGGCGCCCGCGGCTCGCGCCGCGAACGGAGGAGCCCATGCTCGACGAGAGCCTCGTGTTCCAGAAGACGCAAGCCGGCGCGGCCGAGATGGCCACGCCGGCCCTCGGGCTGCCCCCGAAGCTTCGCCGCGCGCTCATCGTGGTCGACGGCGCGAAGAGCGTGTCGGAGATCGCGCCCATGTTCCGGCCCGGCGAGGTGGAGCCGATCCTCATGGACCTCCAGGCGCGCGGCCTCGTGACGCTCACCGGCGGCGTGGTCGCCGAGGCGACCGAACGGCCCGGCGCCGGCGGGGCGCCCGGCGCGATCACGGCGGACGTCTTCGAGGAGGTGCGCCGGCAGGCGATGCGCGAGGTATCGCACCGCCTGGGGCCGAACGGGGACACGCTCGCCCTGAAGATCGAGCGCTGCAAGACGCCCGAGGACCTGCGCGTCGCCCTCCGGGAAGCCGAGAAGATCCTCGCGAGCTTCCTGGGCGCCGAGTACGGACGGACCTTCGCGCAGAAGATCGGCCGCGACCTGCTCTAGGCGCTAGCGGCGAAGGCTCTGCTGCGGGAAGGTCTTCATCCGGCCCGACATCGTCGCGAGGCCGTCCTCTACCCCCGCGGGGCCGGCCACCGTGGCCACGACCTCGTGGCACAAGGCGTGCTCGCGGTCGTTGGCGACGATGCCGCGCAGGACCAGGCGGCCCTCCTTCGCCTCGATATGCACGTCGATGCCGGCCGTGGCCGCGTTCGCCTTCAGCGCGGCGCGCGCCTTCGCGCCGAGGGCGAGGTCGGCGAGGTGCCGGCGCGATTCCGGCGTCTCCTGGAAGGAAGCGCTCTTCGCGAGCCCGACCACCATGTCGACGCAGGTGGCCACCGGGATGCGCTCGGTGTTGAGGGTGAGGTCGTACAGCTCGGGATTGCCCCAGTGCACGTTGAAGTGCTCGGACATGCGCGTGGCGCGCGCGTTGTCGTCCACCTCGATCTCGTGGCGCGCGAGCTTCTCGTCGTCCGTCTCCAGGCGCTGCATGAGCCGCTGCACGCGCACATCCATCGGCGCGCAGACGCGCACGCAGGGCACGTGGGAGACCGGGCGCAGCAGCATCGTCGCCCCCCAGCCGCGGATGAGCACGTTGCCCTTCACCGCCAGGTCGTAGATCTCCTCGGCGGTGAAGGTCGAGATCGACTTCTCGTCGGCGGTCCAGCGCTCGAACGGGCCCGCCTTGCCCTCGCGCAGCCGCCGGATGAGGCTCTTCTTGACGTGCATCCTGCCGGCGACCACGTCGCCGACCTCGTGGCGGACCATCCCGAGGCCCAGCTCCTCGCACACGCCGGCCGCGACGTCCGAGCCGAGCGTGGCCATCTCCTGCGTGAATGCGATCACCGCCATGTCAGCCTCCCCGGCCGTTGCGGCCGCGCACGATCGCCAGGGCGCGCGAGATGAGCGGCCAGAAGAGCAGCAGCAGCGATACGCCCGTCATCGTGCCCACCAGGGGATTGGCGAAGAACACGGCGAGCGAGCCATCGGGACCCAGCATCGACTGGCGGAAGGCGTCCTCGGCGCGGTCGCCCAGCACGAGGGCGAGCACCAGCGGGGCCATCGGGTAGTCGAGCTTCTTGAACACGTAGCCCAGCACCCCGAACACGAGCATGAGCCAGACATCGAATATCGAGGTGTGGACGGTGTAGGCGCCGATCGCGCAGATCACGAGGATCACGGGCGCGATGATCGAGAAGGGAATGCGCAGGATCGAGGCGAAGAGCGGCACGCAGGTGAGCACCACGATGAGGCCCACGATGTTGCCCAGGTACATGGACGCGATGAGCCCCCAGACGAAGTCCGCGTTCTCGACGAAGAGCAGCGGCCCGGGCTGCAGGCCCCATATGAGGAGGCCGCCGAGCAGCACCGCAGCGGTCGGCGAGCCCGGCACCCCGAGCGTGAGCATGGGCAGCAGCGCGGAGGTTCCCGCGGCATGAGCGGCGGTTTCCGGGGCCACGACGCCCTCGACCTTGCCGGTGCCGAACTCCTCGCCGTCGCGTGACATCTTCTTCGCCAGCCCGTAGGCCATGAACGAGGCGGGCGTGGCGCCGCCGGGGACGATGCCCATCAGGCAGCCCACGACGGAGGAGCGCACCGAGGTCTTCCAGTACTTCGGCAGCTCCTTCCAGGTGTCGAGCACCACGCGCAGGTCGAGCTTGGCCTTCGTGCCCCGGAACTCCAGGCCTTCCTCGATCGTGAGGAGGATCTCGCCGATGCCGAACAGGCCGATCACGGCGATGAGGAAATCGAACCCCTTGAGGAGCTCGGTGAAGCCGAAGGTCAGGCGCAGCTGCCCGGTCACCGTGTCGATGCCGACCGCCGCGAGCGCGAACCCCGTCATCATCGCGACGACGGTCTTGAACGGCGTGCCCTTGGCCATGCCGACGAAGGCGGAGAACGTGAGAAGGTACACCGCGAAGAATTCCGGCGGGCCGAACTGCAGCGCGAACCTCGCGATGACCGGGGAAATGAAGGTGATCAGGATCACCGCCACCAGGGCGCCGATGAAGGAGGACGTGAACGCCGCGGTGAGCGCGGCGCCTGCGCGCCCCTTCTGCGCCAGCGGGTAGCCGTCGAAGGTGGTGGCCACCGACCACGGCTCGCCGGGGATGTTGAACAGGATCGAGGTGATGGCGCCGCCGAAGAGCGCCCCCCAGTAGATGCACGACAGCAGGATGATGGCGGACGTGGCGCCGCCCGGAGTCTGCGACAGCGTGAACGTGAGCGGCAACAGGATCGCCACGCCGTTGGCGCCGCCCAGGCCCGGCAGCACCCCGATCAGGACCCCCAGGGTGACGCCGGCCAGCATGAGGGCGAGGTTGAACCACGTCATGGCCACCGCGAAGCCGGCCATCAGGGACTGGATCTCTTGCATTTTCCGTGTTTCCTCTAGCTCTCGTATCGCTGCCCGATAACGCTCAGTTGAATCCGATCGCGGCCTCGATGGGACCCTTCGGCAGGGGCACCTTGAACCACACCTCGAACATGAGAAAGAAGAACACGACGACGCCGATCGAGACCGGCGCGATCTTCGTCCACGGGTACTTGCCCAGGTACTTCATGAAGAACGCGATGTAGACCGCCGAGGCGAGGTAGATGCCGAGGCCGAACCACGGGTTCGCGATCAAGGCCACGTACACGACCGTGGGCGCCATCACGGCCAGCACCATCCTCAGCTGGCCCCATTCCACGAACGGCGCGCGCCCCTTCTCGCCGAGATTGAGCGCGCGGAAGATGATGACCACCGACGAGAGGACGATGAAGAGCCCGATGTAGAAGGGAAAATACCCCGCCTGCGGGCCGTCTTCCCCCCAGGACGCGCCCAGCCGGCGGCTGTCCCACATCACGAGCGCGCCGAAGGCCAGGAACACGGCCGACATCGCGAGCTCCGCCGCGCGCATGGACGCGACCGACTTCTTCTCCTCCATTGCCTGCTCCCTGTGCTGTGCGTGGTGCGATGCGCGGCCGACCGAAAAGCCGGAGGGCCGCAGTGCGGCCCCCCGTCACGTCGCTGCCTGTTACTTCTTGGCCATGAAGCCGGCCTCGGTCATGAGCCCCTCGTGCAGCTTCTCGGCCTTGGCGACCCAGTCCGCGTATTCCTTGCCGGCCAGCGCCGTCTGGTTGAAGGCGCCATCCTCCATGAACTTCTTCCATTCCGGCGTCTGGCGGACCTTCTCGAACAGGTCCACGTAGAACTTCACCTGGTCGGGCGTCACGCCGCCGGCCATGAAGATGCCGCGCAGCATCACGTAGTCGGTATCCACGCCCGCTTCCTTGCAGGTCGGGATGTCGTTCCAGCTGTACTGTCCGGCGACCTTGCCCTTGTAGGGCATGCGCTCGTTGTCGAACACGCACAGGGGCTTGAGGTTGCCGGCCCGCCACTGCGCGACCGCCTCGATCGGGTTGTTCACCGAGGAGTCGATGTGCTTGCCCACGAGCTGCGTGGCGACCGCGCCGCCGCCCTTGTAGGGGATGTAGGTGAACTTGGCGCCCGACTGCTTCTCGAGCGCCACGGTGATGATCTGGTCCTCCTGCTTGGACCCCGTGCCGCCCATCTTCGTCTTGCCCGGGCCCGCCTTCTTCACGGCCTCGATGTAGTCCTTGGCCGTGCCGGCGGGGTTGTCCTTGTGCACCCACAGCACGAACTGGTCCAGCGCCAGCATGCGCACCGGCGTCAGGTCTTTCCAGTTGAACGGGACGCCCGTCGCCATCGGCGTGGTGAAGAGGTTCGACAGCGTGATGATGATCTTGTGCGGGTCGCCCTTCGCGCCCTTCACGTCGAGGAAGCCCTCGGCGCCGGCGCCGCCGCCCTTGTTCACAACGACCATCGACTGCTTCATGAGGTTGTGCTTGCCGATGATCGACTGGGTGAGGCGGGCCATCTGGTCCGCACCGCCGCCCGTGCCCGCGGGCACGATGAACTCGACGGTCTTGGTGGGCTCCCAGGCGACAGCCGGGGTGAGTGCCGAAAATGCGGTGGCCACGAGGGCGGCCAGCAGGGACTTTGCGGTCGTGCGATGGTTCATGGGTGTGGTCTCCTCTTGGGGCGTCGTTGAAGTAACGGCGTGGGCGATTCTATCCCGAGGGAGGCCGACCGGATCAAATGCCGTGGATGCTCCCCCGCCTGGGCCGCTCTTGTGTCGGCTGGCCCATTCTAGAACCGGCGGGGGTCGCGAGTCTCTTGACCCGCGTCAAGCGCGGCGATTCAGTGCGACATCAGGACGGCGAGGCCGGCCCCGCGCAGTACGGCCCGCGTCGCGCCGCCCAGCACCAGCTCCGCGAACCGCGGGCGGCCGTAGGCGCCCATCACCAGGAGGTCCGCGCCGGCCTTCTTCGCGCGCGCGAGGATCGTGTCGCCGACCCGCTCGTCCGCGGCGGTCGCGTGCAGCGGCTCCGCCGCGATGCCGTGCCGCGCGAGGTAGCGCACGGCCGACTTCGCGCCGTGCAGCGGGCCCTCGTCGCCCGCAGGGCCCGCGGAGAAGACGAGCACCGACTTCGCGCGGGCAAGCAGCGGGACGGCGTCGGACAGCGCGCGCGCCGATTCGCGGCTGCCGTTCCACGCCACGAGGACCTTGCGGGGAAAGCCCGCAGGCAGGCCCTTCTCCGGAACGAGCAGCACCGGGCGCCCGACGGAAAGGACCGCGGCCTCGACCGAGTGCCCGCCCAGGACCCCGGTGTCGTCCGCGCCCGGGAGGGGGAGCACCACGAGGTCCGCGGTGCGCGCGCGCAGCGACAGGATCGCCTGCGCCTCGGCCTCGACGCAGAGCCCCTCGACCGAGGCCACGCCGGCCTTCCTCGCCTGCGCCTCGAAGCGCTTGATGCCGGCCCTCGCCTCCTGCCTGTCGCGCTCCCATTCCTTCTTCATGATCGCCGCCGCGCTCTGCCGCGGACGCAGCCGCAGTGGAACGGCGAGCGGCGGCACGATCGCGAGGCCCTCGAGGTGGGCGCCGAGGGCGCCCGCAAGGCGGATCGCCGCCTCGATGCTGCCGGCCGCGGCGGGGTGCTCGTCGATGGGAACCAGGATCGAACCGTAGGTCATGGCATCTCCTCTCGTGGGGCCTGCCGGCGTTCGCCGGCGCGTCTTGGCACGACGCCAGTTTAAGCGACCAAACCTGCTCCCGACTTGGCTCAGGTCAATGCCGCGGCGGGCCCCGCGACCCATGATTTGCTACATTTCGCCCCTGACCCGCCTCGCGCGTACGACGCGGGCATTGAGAAGAGCAATACCCCACTTCAAGCAAGGAGGATGCATCCGATGGAAACGATGACCATTTTCGCGCTCGCCATCTTCGCGGTGACGATCGTGATCGTCATCACCGGCTGGATCGACAGCACCGTCGCGGCGCTGCTGGGCGTGTCGGTGATGATCTGGATGGGCCTCATGAACGAGGACGACGCCTTCAAGATCGTCGACTGGAACGTGATGGCCATCCTCGTGTCGATCTGGACCATCGCGGGCTACTTCGGCAAGTCGGGCATACCGGAGTGGCTGTCGGTGAAGGCGCTGGAGCTGTCGCGCGGCAACGGCGGCATGCTCATCGTGATCCTCTCGATGCTCTCCGGCCTGGTGTCGATGGTCGTGGACAACGTGGTGGTGATCCTCATGTTCGCCCCCGTCGCGATCCCGCTCGCGCGCCACCTGGGCCTGCCGCTCACCCCCCTCGTCCTCATGATCGGCTTCAGCGCCAACTTCATGGGCTCGGCGATGCTGCTGGGCGACCTGCCGCCGCAGATGATGCACAGCGTCTCGGGGGCCGAGTTCTTCGACTTCATCTGGTTCAAGGGCAAGCCCAGCTCCTTCCCGATCCTCCTCGTCACCTTCTGCCTCACGCTCGCCATCATGTACTGGCTCTTCTTCCGCCAGTTCGGCGGCGGCGCCAAGGCGGTCCCGACCGGCGGCGAGGGCATGGGAGAGGCGAAGATCCCCGACAAGCTCTTCGCGACGATCGTCGTCGTGGGCTTCGTCCTCACCATCGTCGCCATGAGCCTTCGCGAGCACCTCGGCGTGAAGCTGGGCTTCATCGCGATGTCCGGGGCGCTCGCCCTCGTGCTGGTGCTCGAGCTCCTCGGCGACCGGGTGAAGAAGCCCAGTTTCGAGGAGATCGTGCAGGAGCTCGACTGGCGCGCGGTGTTCTTCTACATCGCGCTCTTCGCGCTGGTCGGCGGGCTCGAGAAGACCGGCATCCTGGAGAAGCTCGCGCACGCGATGGTGCCGATCTTCTCGCAGAGCATGGCCCTGGGCGCCACCATCCTCTACTGGGTCACGATCCCGATCGTGGGCATCGTCGAGCACGACGCCTACATCCTCACCTTCCTCTACACGGTGCGCGACCTCGGCCAGCAGGGCATCGACCCGTGGCCGCTCTGGTGGATGCTCCTGTGGGCCGGCACGCTGGGCAGCAACCTCACGATCGCGGGCGCCCCGGCCCTCTACGTGGCCGCCAACATCTGCGAGCGCGAGGAGAACCGCAAGGTGAGCCTGCGCGAGTTCCTGCGCTGGAGCGTGCCCTTCACCCTCATCTCCTGCACGATCTGCTACGTCTTCGGCATGCTGATCTGGGTGCTTTGAACCCCGGGCGGGTTGCGCGGTCAGCGGGGAATATAATCCCCGATTGACCGCGGCCCTCCCGATGCGCCTTCCGAGACTCCTCGCCGCCCTCCTCCTCGCCGCCGGCCCCGCCCTCGGGGCCCCCCCGAACGCGCCCGCCACGGACGCCGACCTGGTCACGGCCCGCGAGGCCTCGCAGCGGCGCGACCTGAAGGCGCTCGAGAACTGGCGCGCGCGCTTCGCCGGCCACCCGCTGGAGGCCTATCCCGCCTACTGGCTCCTCTCGGCCACGCTGGAGAAGGCCGACCCCGCGGCGATCCGCGCCTTCCTCTCCCGCCACGCGGACACCCCGCTCGCGGACCCGTTGCGCCGCGACTGGCTCAAGGTCCTGGGGGCTTCCGGCCAGTGGGACCTCTTCCGCCAGGAGTTCTCCGCGCTCGCCTCCGACGACCCGGAAGTCGCGTGCTACGCCCTGCAGGAGCGACTCGCGCGCGACGACGCCGAGGCCCTGAAGGAGGCCCGCGCCCTGTGGCTGGCGGGGCGCGAGGCGCCCGCCTCCTGCGCACCTCCCTTCGAGGCCGCCGCGCGCGAGCGGCTCATCGGCCCGCCGGAGGCCTGGGAGCGCATCCGCAAGCTCCTCGCCGCGGGCCTGGTGAAGGACGCGCGCCGCGCCAACGCCTTCCTCCCGAACAAGGAGCAGCTGAACGAGAAGGCACTGGAACGCGCCGCGACCGAACCCGCGAAGTACCTCGCCGGCGAGAAGTCCCGAATCCCCTCCCGGGCCACGCACGAGCTGCTTCTCTTCGCCGTCACGCGGCTGGCGCGCACGAAGCCCGACGACGCCGCCGCCCACCTCGAGGCCCACGCGGCGCAGATGGGTCCGGACGACACGCGCACCGGCTGGGCGCGCATCGCCCACTCGGCGGCCCAGCAGCACCACCCCCGCGCCGTCGAGTGGTACGCGAACGCCGGCGAAGGTCCGTTCACGAACGCGCAGCTGCAGTGGAAGGTCCGCGCCGCGCTGCGCGCCGGCGACTGGGCGGCGGTGCGCGCCGCCGTGAACCTCATGCCCCCGGAGGAGGCCCGCGACCCGGCCTGGCGCTACTGGCTGGCGCGGTCGCTGGCGGAGGAGGGCTCGGGCCCGGCGGCCGAGGCGATCCTGCGACCGCTCGCGCGCGAACGCCACTTCTACGGCCTCATGGCCGCGGAGGACCTCGGCACCGTTAAGGGCCCCGACTGGTCGGCGAAGGTCGTGGCGGAGGAAGACCTCGCGCGTGTGCGCGCCATCCCGGCGGTGGCGAGGGCGTTCGCCCTCTACCGCCTGGAGATGAACCAGGAAGCTTTCCGCGAGTGGGTGCTGGGCCTGCGCGCCATGGACGACCGCGGGCTGCTGGCCGCTTCCGAGCTCGCGCTCCAGGCGGGCCTGGCCGACCGGGCCATCGGGGCGGCCGACATCACCGCCTCCGTGCACGACTTCAGCCGCCGCTACCCGGTCCACCACCGCGAGCCGCTGGCCGCCGCAGCCCGCCAGTGGAGCATCGACGAGGCGTTGCTCTTCGGCATCATCCGCCAGGAGAGCCGGTTCAATGCCGCGGCGAAGTCGCGCGTGGGCGCCACGGGCCTGATGCAGCTCATGCCCGCCACCGCGCGCTGGGTCGCGAAGCAGATCCCGCTGCAGTACTACCACCCCGCGCAGCTCAAGCAGCCCGAGGTGAACGTCACGATGGGCACGTATTATTTCCACCGCGTCCTCGCCGACCTCGGGCATCCGGTTGCCGCCGCGGCCGCCTACAACGCCGGCCCCGGCCGGGCGAAGCGCTGGCGCGCCCCAGGCTCCCTGGAAGGAGCGGTCTACGCGGAGTCGATCCCGTTCGACGAGACCCGCGACTACGTGAAGAAAGTCATGGCCAACGCCTGGTACTACACGCACCAGCTCACCGGGAGGACGGCGAGCCTGCGCGCGATGATGGGGACAGTGGCCACGCGCAACGCGAACGGGGCGGCCAACGTCGCCTCGTCCATCCCGTGACGCCGGGAGGTGACATGGAAAGGCTCACGCTGGTCATCGGCAACAAGAACTACTCGTCGTGGTCGATGCGCGCCTGGGTCCTGCTCGCCCAGCTGGGCATCGACTTCGAGGAGAGGAAGCTGCGCTTCGAGACCGACGAGTGGGAAGCGGGCATCGGCCGCCTGTCGCCCTCGGGGCTCGTGCCCGTCCTGTGGCGCGGCGGCGTGGCGGTCTGGGACACGCTCGCCATCGCCGAGACGGTAGCGGAGTGGTTCCCGGACCGGGGCGTCTGGCCGGACGACCCCGACGCCCGCGCCTTCGCGCGCTCGGCCTGCGCCGAAATGCACGCCGGCTTCCGCAACCTGCGCGCGAACATGCCCATGAACATCCGGTCCAGCCATCCCGGCAAGGGCATGACGCCGCAGGTACGCGCGGAGACGGACCGCATCGAGCATCTCTGGGGCGAGGCGAGGTCGCGCTTCGGCGGCGGCGGCGACTTCCTCTTCGGCCGCTTCACGGCCGCCGACGCGATGTTCGCCCCCGTGGTCATGCGCTTCGCAACCTACGCCGTGACCTGCGGCCCGGTGGCGTCGCGCTATTGCGAGGCCATCGGGGCCGCGACCGCCGTCGTCGCCTGGTGCGAGGGAGCGCGGGCCGAGACGGAGTTCGTTGCGGACGACGAGCCCTACGCGCAGCCGCCTCGCCCGTGAGCGGCGCCCCGGGAACGGCGCCATGAAGGTCTACGCGGTCGGCGGCAGCGTGCGCGACGAACTCCTTGGCCGTCCCGTGGCCGACCGCGACTGGGTCGTGGTGGGCGCCACGCCGGCCGAGATGGCCGCGCAGGGGTTCCGAGCCGTGGGCGCCGACTTCCCGGTCTTCCTGCATCCCGAAACGCACGAGGAGTACGCGCTCGCCCGCACCGAGCGCAAGACCGCGCCCGGGTATCGCGGCTTCGTCTTCCACGCCTCTCCCGACGTGACGCTCGAGGAGGACCTGCGCCGGCGCGACCTCACCATCAATGCGATCGCCCGCGCGGAAGACGGCGTGCTCGTGGACCCCCACGGCGGCGTGGAGGACCTGCGCCGCGGGATCCTGCGGCACGTGAGCGAGGCATTCGCCGAGGATCCGGTCCGGATCCTGCGTGTCGCGCGGTTCGCCGCCCGGTTCGGCTTCGAAGTGGCGCCCGAGACCCTGGCCCTCATGCGCCGGATGGTGGAGTCCGGCGAGGCCGACCACCTGGTCCCGGAGCGCGTGTGGCAGGAGATCGCGCGCGGGCTGCAGGAGCCACGGCCGGCTCGCCTGCTCGCCGTGCTGCGCGACTGCGGGGCACTGGGGCGCGTGTTGCCGGAAGTCGAGGCGCTGGTCGCGCCGGACGGCGGCGCCCTGGTCACGGCGCGGCTAGAGGCCGGCACGGCCTTCGGCCTGCCGGTGCGCTTCGCCTGCCTCACCTCGGGCCTCCCGCCCGAGGCGGTGGCGAGCCTTTGCGAGCGCGTCAACGCGCCCGGGGAGTGCCGCGACCTCGCCGGCCTGGCCGCCCGCGAGCGCGCCGCGGTGGAGGGGGCCGGCGCCCTGGGCGCGGAACCCCTCCTCGCCCTCCTGGAGCGGACCGACTCCTTCCGCCGGCCCGAGCGCCTCGAGCGGCTCATGGAGGTGTGCGAGTGCGACCTGCGCGCGCGGGGCATCACCCGGCGGGTGCCGCGAGAGCGACTGATGGCCGCCCGGACGGCGGCACTGGAGGTCGACGCGGCCGCGCTCGCCCGGGACCATCCCCAGTCGGTGCCTGCGGCCATCCACGCGGCACGCGCGGCGCGGATCGCGTACGCGCTGTCGGCGGGCTGAGGGCTTCCCCGCCCCCGTCCGCGCAGCCAGCCCGGAAAGACGAAGGCCCCCGGGGTCGCCGGGGGCCTTCGGAATCGCTTCGCTTCACGCCCCTCGCGGGGCGCGGGCGCTTAGCGGCGCTTCGCGCCCTTGCGGACCGGGGCCTTCGCGGCCTTCGGGGCCTTGGCGGCGGACTGGACGGTCGCGACGTTCTGCTCGACGGTCTTCTCGACGGTGTCGTAGAGCTGCTTGTTGATCGCGGCGAGGTTGCCGTAGGCGTTCTGCGCGGCGGCCATGGCGCTCTTCATGTTGCCGACGTAGGCTTCCGAGCCGGCGGGCGCGTACTTGAACGCCTCTTCCAGGGTGGACACGGCGGACTTGTTCATGTCGGAGGTCTGCTTCTCGAGGACTTTCTTCACTTCCGCGTTGGTCTCGGCGGCGGTCTCGTAGACGGTGCGCGAGTAGGCGTAGGCGCGCTTCATGACCGGCTCGAGGGCGGCGGAGTTGATGGCGATGACTTCGTGCACGTCCTTCGCGCCGGCGAGGGCCGCGGCGTGCGCGGTGGCCTGCTCGACGGAATCGCGGGCGGCGTCGAGGCCGATCTCGGCGAACTTCTCGAGGTTGGCGAGCGAAAGCTGGGCGAAGTGGGCGAACTGGTTGATGGCGGCTTCGTTGGCGGCGCTGAACTGGCTGAACTGGTCGACCTTGAACATGGATGTCTCCTTGACTGAGGGTCCTGCGGGGTTGTCGGTTGCGGCAGCCAAATTGCTGCACTGCACAAGAACGCATTTTAGGCCACGCAGCAGCCAAGTCAAGGGGTTTTGGCAAAAAAATATTGCACTGCAGCAATTTCCTCGACCGCCCGGAAAATCAAGGACTTGCGCACGCCGCTCTCCCGCGGCACCCATGAAAAAGGGCCCGCGAGCGGGCCCTTTCCCGGGAGCTGCCCCCGGGAACACCCCGGGGGCCGGAAGCGGGAGCCGGTCAGTTGACCTTGAGCCCGCGCTCCTTGAAGTACTTCAGCGCGCCGGGGTGGAACGGGATGGGCGAGCCGCCGGTGAGCTGGTTGTCGAGCGAGAGGAAGGAGGCGTCCTTGTGCGACTTCACCAGCTCGTCCTTCTTCTCGAACATGGTCTTGGTGATCTGGTAGACCAGGTTCTCGTCGGCCGACTCGGGCACCACGAGCAGGTTCCACACGTCGACGTTGGAGGTCTCCCGCGTCTCGCCCGGGTAGGCGTTGGCGAGGATGCGGTTCTTCACGTAGAGCGGGCCGTACTTCTTGCGCATCGCATCGGCGCCGTCGCCGTGGTCGACGAGCTTGATCTTCTTGCCGGGCGTGGCCGCGAAGTCGGTGATGCCGGGCGTGGGAACGCCGCCCACCCACATGAGCGCGTCGACCTTGCCGTCCTTGAGCGCGTTCACCGACTCGGCGAGCGAAAGGCGCTCGCGGTTCACGTCCTTGTTCGGGTCCATGCCGAAGGCCTCTATGAGCCGCATCGACATCACCTCGGTGCCCGACGCGGGCGCGCCCGTGGCCACGCGCTTGCCCTTCAGGTCGGTCATCTTCTCGATGCCCTTGCCTTCCGCCGTGACGACGTGCATGCGGTTCGGGTAGAACACGACGAGGGTGCGCAGGGCGACCTTCTTGTCCTTGAACTTGTCGAGGCCGTTGTACGCATCCCATGCCGCGTCGGCCATGGTGAAGCCCACCTCGGACTTGCCCCCGCCGATGAGCTGCAGGTTGGCGATCGACCCCGCGGTCACCTCGGCCGTGGCATCCAGGCCGGGCACGTACCTGGACAGGACCGCCGCCAGGCCGCCGCCGAGCGGGTAGTAGACGCCTGCCGTGCCGCCCGTGCCGATCGAGATGCGGGCCTTCTTTTCCTGGGCGCCCGCGGTGGCGAGCCCGAATGCCGCAACCAGCGCGGCAGTCACTGCGATGAGTCTCTTCATGTCTCCTCACTCCTTCATGGTGGACGGGAAATCCCCGCCGTTGGTCAGTCGCCCGGCGCCTTCGGTTCCTGGGCGAACTTGGCCACGGCCTCCTGGCCGCCGCCGTGGTACATGCGCGCGTTGTCGCTGACGTCTCCGACTGGCGCAGGCGCGCCAATTCTAGCCGAAAGGCCCTGCCTACTCCCCGACTCCGAGGGAAAGGGGACGCGCCGACTGGAAACCGAGGAGCGGGGGATCCACCCCGCGCCCGATGCCCAGCACCTTGAAGAGGTCCCCCATCTCGGAAGGGCTCACCAGCCGGTGCACCGCGCTCGTGGTCTTCACCCGCGACAGCGTCATGTTGGGGTCGCCATCGGCCAGGAGGACCGCGAGACCGCAGGAGATCAGGAAGTGGGCCTGCGTGGTGAAGCCCATGATCTCGGCGTCCGCGGACTGGGCGGCGCGAGCCATCGCCGTGAAGTCGACGTGGGCGGTGATGTCCTGCAGCCCGGTCAGGAAGAACGGGTCGTTGTGGAAGCGGTGGCGGTAATGGCAGCGCAGCGTCCCCATCGAGCGCTGCGGGTGGTAGTACTCGTTCTGCGCGTACCCGTAGTCGATGAAGAGGGCGAGGCCGTTGCCGAGCGCGGCCGCCACGGAGCGCACCAGCGCCTCGGCCGCGAGGTTCACCTCGGTGAGGTAGTCGTAGTCGCCGGGAGGGATCACGCCGCGGGCCCGCCGCTTGAGCTCGCCGTCGGGAATCGCCATGTCCTCCCAGGCGAAGCCGGCCTCCGTGACCACGACGCCGCGCTCCAGGATCTCCCCGCCGGTGCGGTGGACGAGGGCGCAGGGAAGCACGTCCAGCACCTCGTTCGCGAGGAGGATGCCGTCGATGCGATCCGGGAGGGCCTCCAGCCACTCGAAGCGGTCGGCGTCGCCGGGAAGGCGCTCGGCGATGCGCGCGCGCTGCCGCTCGCGCAGATCCGGGCTCACCTCGAGGAGGCGGTAGCGCGACGGCGCCGCCCCCTGCGACTTGAGCTCGGCGAAGAGGTCGACCGCGAGGCTTCCCGTCCCGGGCCCCAGCTCCAGGATGTCGCCGCCGGTGCGCTCGAGCACCTGGCGCACCTGCATGGAGAGGCTGCGCGCGAAGAGGGGCGTCATCTCCGGCGCGGTGACGAAGTCTCCCTCGCCGCCGATCTTGCGCGACCCGGCGGCGTAGTAGCCGTAGCCGGGCGCGTAGAGCGCAAGCTCCATGAAGCGCGAGAACGGGATCCAGCCGCCCTCCTCCCCGATCACGTTGGCGATGCGCTCGGCCAGCTCGTGGGAGTGGGAGACCGCTTCGGGCGGCGGGGACGGAAGGGAGAATTCGGCCTCGGGAGGCATCGGGAATGGCGGCGCCGTCGGGGAAGGGTCGCGGTTTTCGCTACACTTTCGCCTCTGGCGCCGCTCGGAACGGGGCGGGGCGATTCCCGGGGAATATAGCATCATGGAACAGCCGGTGGTTCTGGTGACGGGCGGCGCGCGCCGCGTGGGCGCGGCCATCGTGCGCGCGGCGCATGCCGCGGGCGCGCGCGTGGTGGTGCACTGCAACCGCTCCCGCGGGGACGCGGAGGGGCTGCTCGCCGGCCTGGAGGCGGCCCGGCCCGGCACCACGGCCATCGTCCAGGCGGACCTCCTCGACCACGCGCGCCTGGCGGGCCTCGTCGAGGAGGCGGCGTCGCGGTTCGGACGCCTCGATGCCCTCGTGAACAACGCGTCGTCCTTCCACCCCACACCCCTCGAGTCCCTGGACGGCGCCGCCTGGGACGACCTCATGGGCACGAACCTGCGCGCGCCCCTCTTCCTCTCCCAGGCGGCGGCGGCGCACCTGCGCCGCACGCGCGGGGCCATCGTCAACATCGTGGACATCCACGCGGAGCGGCCGCTCCCGGGGTTCCTCGCGTACACGGTCGCCAAGAGCGGACTGGCCGGCCTTACGCGGGCGCTCGCCGTGGAGCTCGCCCCGGAGGTGCGGGTCAACGGCGTCTCGCCGGGCGCCATCCTGTGGCCCGACGACGGCGACGCCTACCCGCCCGCCGAGCGGGAGCGGATCACGGTACAAACGCCTCTTCGCCGGACGGGTACGCCGGAGGACATCGCCGGCGCGGTAAAATACCTGCTCTTCGACGCCCCCTTCGTGACCGGCCAGGTGCTGGCCGTCGACGGGGGCCGCTCGATCGCCCTCTAGAAGCCACCCGATGACCGCCACCGTCCAGCCCCTGCGCGACCCGCGCAAGACCGACTACGAAGCCGCCAAGCGCAGGAAGCGCATCCGCCGCCTCGTGGGCGAGGCCATCGCCGACTTCTCGATGATCGAGGCGGGCGACAGGGTCATGGTGTGCCTGTCGGGCGGCAAGGACAGCTACGGCCTCCTGGACGTCCTCGTGCACCTGCGCGACTGCGCGCCGGTGCCGTTCGAGGTGGTCGCCGTGAACCTCGACCAGCGCCATCCCGGCTTCCCCGCGCACGTGCTGCCCGAGTACCTGTCGTCGCGCGGCATCCCGCACCGCATCGAGGTGCAGGACACGCACTCGGTGGTGAAGCGCGTGATCCCCGAGGGCAAGACCATGTGCAGCCTGTGCTCGCGGCTGCGCCGGGGCGTCCTCTACCGCGTGGCGAAGGAGCTGGGCGCCACCAAGATCGCCCTCGGCCATCACCGCGACGACATCCTCGAGACGTTCTTCCTCAACCTCTTCCACAACGGCAAGATCAAGGCCATGTCGCCCAAGCTCGTCTCCGACGACGGGCGCCACGTGGTGATCCGGCCGCTCGCCTACGTCGAGGAGAGGGACCTCGCGGCCTACGCCGAGGACCGCAAGTTCCCCATCATCCCCTGCGACCTGTGCGGCTCGCAGGAAAACCTGCAGAGGAAGCAGACGAAGGCGATGCTGCGCGAGTGGGAGAGGAAGCACCCGGGGCGCGTCATCTCGATCTTCAGCGCCCTCACGCGCGTGACCCCCTCGCACCTCATGGATCGCAGCCTCTTCGACTTCGCGAACCTCGTGGCCGACGGCACGCCGCAGCCCGACGGCGACACCGCCATCGACCCGGACGAACTTCCCGACGTCTCGCAGGGGACGGTCGTGCGCTTCACGCCCGGGCGAGGTTGACCGCCGCCGCCCGGCAGTTTCCGCCCTTCCCGCCAGGATCGAACCACGGGGCGCGTCCGCAGGGCGCCCCGAAGAACAAGGACCCCGAAATGACGCTCAAGTACCTCTCG
Organism: Betaproteobacteria bacterium; assembly: GCA_011391275.1. Classification (GTDB taxonomy): domain Bacteria; phylum Pseudomonadota; class Gammaproteobacteria; order Burkholderiales; family Usitatibacteraceae; genus FEB-7. The sequence continues at coordinate 11,434 of JAABQW010000263.1, read as the reverse complement.
CCCACCAAGAAGATCCACTCGTTCCACCCGCCGCAGCGCACGCTGCTGGGCCCCGGCCCCTCCGAAATCAACCCGCGCGTGATGGCGGCGATGAGCCTGCCCGCCATCGGCTACCTCGACCCCGTGTTCGTCGAGATGATGGAGGAGCTGAAGAGCCTGCTGCGCTACGCCTACCAGACGAAGAATGCCCTCACCTTCCCCGTTTCCGGCCCGGGTTCCGTGGGCATGGAGTACTGCTTCGTGAACATGGTGGCGCCCGGCGACAAGGTGGTCGTGTGCAGGAACGGCGTCTTCGGCGGCCGCATGATCGAGAACGTCGAGCGCGCCGGCGGCACCGCCGTCGTGGTCGAGGACGCCTGGGGCGAGCCCTGCGACCCCGACAAGCTCGAGGACGCGCTGAAGAAGAACCCGGACGCGCGCGTCGTCGCCTTCGTGCACGCCGAGACCTCCACCGGCGTGCAGTCGGACGCGAAGTCGCTCGTCTCCGTCGCCCACAGGCACGGCGCGCTGACCATCGTGGACGCGGTCACCTCGCTCGCCGGCACGCCGGTGATGGTCGACGACTGGGAGATCGACGCGGTCTATTCCGCCAGCCAGAAGTGCCTCTCCTGCACGCCGGGCCTGTCGCCCGTCTCCTTCAACGACCGCGTGGTCGAGCACGTGAAGGCGAGGAAGGACAAGATCCACAGCTGGTTCATGGACATGAACCTGCTCCTGGGCTACTGGGGCGCCACCACGCGCACCTATCACCACACGGCACCGACCAACAGCCTCTACGCGCTGCACGAGGCGCTGCTCCTCATCAAGGAGGAGGGCCTTGAGAACAGCTGGGCGCGCCACCAGAGGAACCACGTGGCGCTCAAGGCGGGCCTCGAGGCGATGGGGCTGGAGTACCTGGTGAAGGAAGGCGCGCGACTGCCGCAGATGAACGCGGTGCACATCCCCGAGGCGGTGCGCGACCGCGAGGCGGAGGTGCGGAAGACGCTCCTCAACGAGTTCAACCTCGAGATCGGCGCGGGGCTGGGGCCGCTCGCCGGCAAGATCTGGCGGGTCGGCATCATGGGCTATTCGTGCAAGCCCGAGAACGTGATGCTGTGCCTCTCGGCCCTGGGCTCGGTGCTCCAGGACATGGGCCTGCCGATCCAGGTGGGCGAGGCCGAGGCGGCCGCGCATCACGCCTACGCGCAGATGCACGCGCAGGAAGCGCGCAAGAAGGTCGCCAACCTCAAGTAGGGCGAACGAAAAAGGGGTCAGATCCCTTTATTGGGACGGTTCCCGGGAACCGTCCCAATAAAGGGATCTGACCCCTTTTTCACTTCACGTTCTGGCGGAAGCGGCCCTCGACCTGCGGTTGCTTCGCGTACTTCTCGAGATCCGGCATGACCTTCTCGAGTTCCGCGAGGCGGTCGGCGGGCGCCGGATGGGTCGAAAAGGTGATGGACGAGCCGGATTCGTCCGGCTTCACCTGCGCGAGCATGGTGAGCACCGCCACGAAGCCGTAGGGGTCGTAGCCGCCGCGCGCGGCCACCACCACGCCGAGGCGGTCGGCCTCGTATTCCATGCTGCGGTCGAGCGGCCGCAGGAACAGGCCGTCCTTCACGAGGTCCACCCCCGCGTTGGCGAGCTGCGACTTGAGTCCCAGAACGTCCCCGCCACGGCGCCCGATCTGGTCTGCGGCGACGGCCTTCGCCCCGGTGGCCGCGGCGCTCCAGCCCGCGTCCGACTGGATTGCGGAGAGCTGGTGCTTCTTCAGGACGTGCGCGATCTCGTGGGCCAGGACGCCCGCGAGCTCGGCCTCGCTGGCCAGGCGCTTGACCAGCCCGTGCGAGACGACCACGGTGCCGCCGGGCATGGCGAAGGCGTTGATGACCTCGGTGTCGATCACGCCGAAGGTCCACGGCAGGTCCGCCCGCTCGGTCTGCGAGGCGAGCCAGCGGCCCACGCGGTTCACGTAGCGCTGCAGGCGCTCGTCGGGGTGCAGCCGGATGGCGCCGAGGAAGCCCGCGGAGATGCCCTCGCCGAGGGCCACTTCCTCCTCGACCGTGTACTCCTTCGTCGCCTCCTGGATCTTCGGCGCGACCTCCACGGCCTTGCGTCCCAGGTCGAGGATCCGTCCGAAGTCGAGCTGCGCGTGCGCAGGGAGGGCCGCCGCGAGCGCCAGGACCGCGAGGAGGGCCTTCACGACCCGCTCCCCACGTAGGCCACGGTGACGGGCGCGAGCTTCGCCTCGCGGGCGAAGCGTTCTGCGCTCGCCTTGTCGGCCCGCCAGGACTGCATCTTCCTGAGGGCCGCCTGGTCCGGCGAGGCGTTCTGGAAGTCCTCCGGCGTGAGGCCGCGGATGCCGAGGGTGGCCACCTTGGAGGTCTTCGGCGCCTCGCGGGTGCCGAAGCCGAAGACCGACGTGATGCCGCTGCCGACCCCGCCGCCGGACGAGGATTCGACGGTGGACTGGAAGCGCAGGTGGAACGCGCGCACCCAGCCGCGCTGCGTGCCGGCCTCGACCTGGGTCCAGCCGCCCTGGCGCGAGAGGACCTTCACCGGCGAATCCGCGGGGAGCGGCGCCACCACGCGGGCGTCCGGCGCGGGGCGATCGCGCAGCTCCGTGGCGCGGTTGGTGGAAGCCGCGTCCTGCGCGACGGCGTCGCCGATCAGCGACAGGCAGGCGAAGAGCAGCGGAACCAGAAAGCGCATGTGCATGGCGGCGATGATAGGTTGCCCGGGCCCAACATTCAATTCGGAAGTTCCCCGGCGATCCCGAAATCCACCCGCAACCCGGCGATTCACCGGATGAGAAGCGTCGCGAGGCCGAGGAGCAAACCCATGCTCGCGACGTCGGTGGCTGTGGTCACGATGATGCTCGAGGCCGTCGCGGGGTCCGCGCCGAGGCGCTTGAGCAGCAGCGGGACCGTGGCGCCGGAGACGCCGCTGATCGCGCAGCTGCCCATCATCGCCAGGAACACGGCGAGGCCCAGCAGAAGGGCGTGCGGCGAGTCCTGCGCGCGCGCGAGGAAGTACATCGCCACCCCGCACAGCACGCCCGTCACCCCGCCGTTGGCGAGGCCCAGGAAGAACTCCTTCGCCACGAGCGCCTTGCCCGCACCCGCCCGGATGTCCCCCAGCGTCATGCCGCGCACCGTCACCGCGAGCGCCTGGCAACCCGTGTTGCCGGACTGCCCCGCCAGCACGGGAAGGAAGGTCGCGAGGATCACCAGCTTGTCCACGGTTCCCTGGAACATCGCCACCACGCCTCCCGCGGCGAAGGCCGTGATGAGGTTCAGCTGCAGCCAGGGATGGCGGAACTTGAAGGCGCGGCCGAGGGACGTGTTGACTCGCTCCTCCTTCTCCACGCCCACCATCGAGCCCGGCTGCGCGGTGATCTCGAAGGCCTGCTCCTCGAAGATCGCCGCCCCGCGCACGAGCCCGACCAGCCGCCCCGACTCGTCGCACACCGGATACACGGGGTAGTGGCGGTTGAGGGTGAGTTTCATCGCGTCGGAGACGGACGTTTCCGCCCGGAACGAGAAGGCGCCCTTGAGCATCACGTCGCCCAGGCGCGCGCCGTGCTCGTTGAAGAGGAGGTCGCGCATCGTCACGAGGCCGAGGAGCTTCCCCTCCTCGTCGACGATGTAGCCGTAGGTCACGAACACCGCGCGCACCACGGCCCGCAGCTGCTCGATGGCCTCGCCCACCGTCATGGCGGGCGAGAACATCGCGTAGGCCGGCTCCATGAGGCGACCGACCGCGCCGCGCGCGTAGCGGGCGTTGCGCAGCCACTGCTTCGTCACTTCCGGCGCAGCCGCCCTCGTGATGGCGGCAAGCGCATCCGGAGGCAGCTCGGCCAGCACGTCCTGGGCGAACCCGGGGTTCAAGGCGGCGAGCGCCTCGACCGCGCGGGCCGGCTCCTCCGCCGCGAGCATCCGCGCCGCCTCGCGCGCGGGCTGCGCCTTCAGGCTGGCGGCAAATGACGGGCGCGCTTGGGCGGTCGTCTCGGTCACGGGGTGCTCCCGGGGGTCGCGGAAGCGGCGATTCTACCCCCCGGCGGCCGCTAGAGACCCAGTCGCTGCCAGATCGTCGAAGTGGGTCCGGCCTGGTTGAGCGTGTAGAAGTGCAGCCCCGGGGCCCCCTGGCCGAGCAGCCGGTCGCACAACTCCGTGACCACGTCGAGGCCGAACGCCTTGATCGAGGCGGTATCGTCGCCGAAGCTCTCCAGGCGCAGGCGGACCCAGCGAGGGATCTCCGCTCCGCACGCGTCGGAGAAGCGCGCGAGCTGCGAGAAGTTGTTGATCGGCATGATGCCCGGGACGATCGCCACGTTCACGCCGAGGGCCTCCACCGACTCCACGAAGTGGACGTAGGCGTCCGCGTTGTAGAAGTACTGCGTGATGGCCGAGTTCGCACCCGCCTCGATCTTCTCGCGGAAGTGGGCGAGGTCGTCGGCGGGGCGGCGGGCCTGCGGGTGGAACTCCGGGTAGGCCGCGACCTCGACGTGGAACCAGTCGCCCGTGTGGCTACGGACGAAGCGCACGAGGTCGGCGGCGTAGCGGAACTCGCCCGCCACGGCCATGCCCGAGGGCAGGTCGCCCCGCAGGCAGACCAGCCGGCGGATTCCCGCCGCCCGGTACTGGTCGAGCAGGTCGGCGATGGTCTCGCGCGTGGAGCCGATGCACGAGATATGGGGTGCGGCCGCATGGCCCTCGCGGTGCATCTCGAGGACCGTGCGGATCGTTCCTTCCTGCGTCGAGCCGCCCGCCCCGAAGGTGCAGGACATGAAGGCGGGCCCGAGCTGCGCGAGCTGCGCGCGCGCCGCGCGCAGCTTCTCGTCTCCCTCCGGGGTCTTCGGGGGGAAGAACTCGAAGCTGAACTGCTTCTGCCGGTTGCGTTGCGATTCCATGGTATGGGGCCGGGGCGCCGCTCGCGCCCCGGATTCCCGGCTCTAGTAGCGGTACTGGTCGGCCTTGTAGGGGCCGTTCTTCGCCACGCCGATGTACTTCGCCTGCACGTCGGTCAGCTCGGTGAGGCGGGCGCCCAGCTTGGAGAGCTGCAGCCGCGCCACCTTCTCGTCGAGGTGCTTCGGCAGCACGTAGACGCCAACCGGGTACTCTTCCGTGCGGGTGAACAGCTCGATCTGCGCGATCGTCTGGTTGGCGAACGAGGAGCTCATCACGTAGCTCGGGTGCCCCGTGCCGCAGCCCAGGTTCACCAGCCGCCCCTCGGCCAGCAGGATGATGCGCTTGCCGTCCGGGAAGATGACGTGGTCGACCTGCGGCTTGATGTTGTCCCACTTGTACTGCTTGAGCGAGGCGACGTCGATCTCGTTGTCGAAGTGGCCGATGTTGCACACGATCGCCTGGTCCTTCATGCGCAGCATGTGCTCGTGCGTGATCACGTGGAAATTGCCGGTGGCCGTGACGAAGATGTCGGCCTTGTCGCAGGCCTCCTCCATCGTCACCACGCGGTAGCCTTCCATCGCGGCCTGCAGGGCGCAGATGGGGTCGATCTCGGTGATCCACACCTGGGCGGAAAGCGCGCGCAGCGCCTGGGCGCTGCCCTTGCCCACGTCGCCGTAGCCCGCGACGAGCGCGACCTTGCCGGCGATCATCACGTCGGTGGCACGCTTGATCCCGTCGACCAGCGACTCGCGGCAGCCGTAGAGGTTGTCGAACTTGCTCTTGGTGACGGAGTCGTTCACGTTGATGGCCGGGAACTTGAGCGTGCCTTCCTTCGCCATCTGGTAGAGGCGATGCACGCCCGTGGTGGTCTCCTCGGTCACGCCCCTCACCTTCGCGAGGCGCGTGGAGTACCACGTCGGGTCCTTGGCGAGCTTCGCCTTGATCGATGCGTAGAGGAACGTCTCCTCCTCGCTGCCGGGGCTGGCGATGACCTTGGCGTCGGTCTCGGCCCGCGCGCCCAGGTGCAGCAGGAGCGTGGCGTCGCCGCCGTCGTCCAGGATCATGTTCGTGTAGCCGTTGTCCGGCCACTCGAAGATGCGGTGCGTGTAGTCCCAGTACTGCTCGAGCGACTCGCCCTTCACCGCGAAGACGGCGGTGCCGCCCTTGGCGATCGCGGCGGCCGCATGGTCCTGCGTCGAGTAGATGTTGCACGAGGCCCAGCGCACTTCCGCGCCGAGAGCCTCGAGCGTCTCGATGAGGACCGCGGTCTGGATCGTCATGTGCAGCGACCCGGTGATGCGGGCGCCCTTGAGGGGCTGCGCTGCGGCGTATTCCTTGCGGATCGCCATGAGGCCGGGCATCTCGGTCTCGGCGATGGCGATTTCCTTGCGGCCCCAGTCGGCGAGCTGCATGTCGGCGACCACGTAATCGGCGGTCTTGTCGGATTTCAGGACAGCGTTCATCGTTCTCTCCAATATCGGGTGAGGGATGCCGCTGTGGGAACGGGCACTTCTCACCCGGTCCTGCACAGTCGGGTGAGCGCCGTTGCGGTGGGAAATCCGAGCCTGGCGGGGAGGGAACCCCGTTGCAACGCTCCTCGGACGGCCGCAATTATACAGGCCCCGTGGCCGATCACCAAGCGGGGCCCGCGCCCGCATCCGGCCCCCCCGCCGCCGCGAGTCAAGCGGAAGGCGCACTTGCGAAGGGCGGCGACACCTTGCTAGGTTGCCGATCACGAACAGGAACAAGCCGCGCACGTCCCCAGGAGCCCTCCATGACCCGCACCACCGCCACGCGCCTCGCGCTCGCTGCCTGCCTTGCCCTTGCGGCACCAGCCTTCGCGCAATCCAGGTCCGCGCCCGCCAAGACCCCGATCGCCAACTACTGGATGGACGTCGCCACCGTCCACCTCGCCGTGCCGGGCGCCGAGGAGATGGCCGACGCGCCGCTCCTGGGCAACCTCATGGGCAACATGTTCGGCGGCTCGAAGATGGGCGTCATGCCGGGCAAGTGGCTGGACCTCTCGCTCTACACGCGCCGGAAGCCGGGCGGCACCGACGGCACGCACGCCATCCCGCCGGGACAGGGCATGGGGGCGAGCCTGCCGCTCCAGCCGGTGGACAAGCCCAAGCCGCGCGGCACGTCCCAGGACTCCAGCCCCGGCGATCACGAGAAGCCCAAGGGAAGGCTGCTGCTCTACTGGGGCTGCAGCGCGACCGTGCGCCCCGGACAGCCGCGCATCCTCGACATGGCCACCGCCGGCCCGCAGGACTTCGCGAAGTTCTTCGTCGGGCGCTACGCGCCGGAGCGCGGCGCCACCAGCCGCCCGGGCCACGCGATCTGGCCCAACGAGAAGGACAACCAGCGGGTGCCGAAGGGCGCCTCGCTCCAGGGCGACCATGCGGTCTCCGGCGAGGGCGTGCCGCCCAGCCTCAGGTTCGCGATCGGCGAGCGGCAGGATTTCATGGAGCGCCTGAACCTCTCCGCGCCCGGCGATCCGAAGGCCTCGATCGATTCGTCGTGGAACGCCGTGCCGCATGCGCGCGCCTATTTCCTCTCCGCGATGGGCGGCGACGGCAACGACATGATTCTCTGGAGCTCGAGCGACGTGCCGGAGGCGGGACTCGGCCTCATGGACTACCTCTCCCACTCGCAGGTCGACCAGTGGGTGAGGGACAAGGTGCTCCTCCCGGCGACGACGCAGCAGTGCGCGATCCCGTCCGGCATCTTCGCGACCGCCGGCGGTGCGATGCTGCGCGGCATCGCCTACGGCAACGAGCTGAACCTCGTGCATCCGCCGCGGCCCGCGGACGCGAAGCTGCTGGCCGCATGGAATCCCGAATGGTCGCTGCGCGTGCGCGTGAAGTCGACCGCCATGGCGATGCTGGGGCAGGAGGCGCAGCCGGAAAGGCAGCAGCAGAGGAAGGAGGAGCCGGTCAACCCGCTCGATATCCTCAAGAAGGGGATTTTCGGCCGTTAGGCGGGGGCGGGGAAGCCGGCGCCACAGCCTACGGGCGCAGCCAGCCCCGCTTCGAGGCGTGGTAGGCGAGGATCCCGAACACGACCGCCACACCGACGTGCACCACGGTGAAGGCCGCGGTCGTGAGCAGCACGAAGCGCCCGACGCGTTCCTCGCCGTGCTCGCGGCTCGATAGCGCCAGCTCGGCGCCGGCGAGGAAGAGGATCACGCCCAGCACGGGCTCGGGGAACAGCCGCAGCACGACGTGCATCGAGCCGGAGAAGAAAAGGGCCAGCACGGCCAGCAGCACGCCCAGCATGACGGTGGCGCCGCCCGTGCGCGCGCCGAACTTCACGTGGCCCGCCATCCCGCCGGCGCCGTGGCACACCGGCACGCCGCCGACCGCGCTCGTCCAGGCGTTGGCGAGCCCCGTGGAGATCGCCACGCCGCGCTCGTCGACGGGGCGTTCGGGGAACAGGCGGTTGTTCTCGCTCGTCACCGCGAGCAGGGCGTTGCCGAAGGTGAGGGGAAGCTGCGGGATCGCGAGCAGGACCGCGCCTGTCCACACGTCCCCGGCCGTGAGCGAGGCCCAGGCGAAATCGGGCCACCGGAAAGCCGGGGCGATGGCCGAGAGCTGGGTGGCGAGGGCCGGCTCGCGCGCGAGGGCCACGACCGCGCCCGCCGCGAGCAGCAGGAACATCACGGGCAGCCGCGATTGCGCGAGTAGCGCCACCGCGAGCAGCGCCGCGGAAAGCCACGCCGCGCCCGCCATCATGCGGATCCCCTCGAGCATGAAGCCGAGCCCCAGGCCCAGCACCACGCCCAGCAGGGCGGGGCGCGGGGTCCATTCGGCGATTCTCTTCGCGAGTCCCGTGGCACCCAGCACCAGCCAGATGGCGGCGGTCGCGAGCCCCGCCCCCACCACGATGGCGGGCGTGACGGCTGCGCCCGCCGCGCCCGTGACCGCCGCCGCGCCGATCGCCTTCATGGGCTGCACCGGGAACGGCGTGCGGTACCAGAGCCCGGTGGCGATCATCGCGACCCCGAAGCCCAGGAGCAAGCCGCCCGGGTCCATCTTCACGATCGCGAGGTAGGCGATCACGAACGGCACGAGCGTGCCCAGATCCCCGAAGGCGCCGGAAAGCTCCGCCAGGTCGTAGCGGTTGCGGCGCCCGGGGGCCGGCGGTGTGGTGGGCTCGACGCTCATGAGGCGGGATCATAGCCGCCACGGGTGCGACCCGGCTAAAGTGGCAGCGCAATGTTCCCCGAACCGGAGTCCTCGATGCACGCGCGCGCCATCCTCGCCCTCGTCGCCACCGCAATCGCCGCCGGCTGCGGTGCGCCGGACCACTCCCGCCACGCAGGGAACGAGGCCATGCCCGCCGACGCCCGCCAGGCGGTCGCCTTCCCGGAGCCGATGCGCACGCACACGCTCGCCAACATGCGCGATCACCTCCTCGCGTTGCAGGAGATCCAGCAGGCGCTGTCGGAAGGAGCCTATGACGGTGCCGCGGACGTCGCGGAACGGCGCCTGGGCATGACGTCGCTGCGCGCGCACGGCGCCCACGACGTGGCGAAGTTCATGCCCGAGGGCATGCAGGCGATCGGCACCGGGATGCACCGCTCTGCGAGCCGCTTCGCGGTCGCCGCAGTCGACGCGGGCGCCAGCGGCAACGTGAAGCCGGCGCTGGCGGCGCTGGCACAGGTCACGCAGCAGTGCGTGGCCTGCCACGCGGCCTACCGGATGAAATGAAGGCGGGCGGCAATGCCGCCCGCCTTCCCTCACCCCGGCCCTCTCCCGGGGGAGAGGGAGGACGTCAGTCCGCCGTCGTGGCGAACCTCTTCGGCTCGCCCTTGAGGCCGGCGGCCTCGCGCAGGAACGCCGCCTTGTCCGTGGCTTCCCAGGAGAACTCGGGCTCCTCGCGGCCGAAGTGGCCGCAGGCCGCGGTCTTCTGGTAGATCGGGCGCAGCAGGTCGAGCATGGTGACGATGCCCTTCGGGCGCAGGTCGAAGTGCTCGGTGACGAGCCTGGCGATCTTGTCGTCGGAAATGACGCCCGTGCCCTCGGTGTAGACCGTGACGTTCATCGGCCTGGCCACGCCGATGGCGTAGGCGACCTGCACCTGGCACTGGCGCGCGAGCCCCGCCGCGACCACGTTCTTCGCCACGTAGCGGGCCGCGTAGGCCGCGGACCGGTCGACCTTGGACGGGTCCTTGCCGGAGAACGCGCCGCCGCCGTGCGGGCAGGCCCCGCCGTAGGTGTCGACGATGATCTTGCGGCCCGTGAGGCCGCAGTCGCCCTGCGGGCCGCCGACGACGAAGCGGCCGGTCGGGTTGATGAGGTACTTGGTCTCGGCCGTGAGCCACTCCTTCGGCAGCACGGGCTTGATGATCTCCTCGCGCACGGCCTCGTAGAACTGCTCCGTCATCTTGTGACCCAGGCTCTGCTCGGGCGAGTGCTGCGTGGAAAGCACCACCGTGTCGATGCTCTGCGGCTTGCCGTCCACGTAGCGCATCGTGACCTGGCTCTTGGCGTCGGGGCGCAGGAAGGGCAGGCGGCCGTCCTTGCGCAGCTGGGCCTGGCGCTCCACGAGCCGGTGCGCGTAGTAGATCGGCGCGGGCATGAGCACCGGCGTCTCGTCGCACGCGTAGCCGAACATGAGGCCCTGGTCGCCGGCGCCGGTGTTCAGGTGGTCGTCGCTCGCGTGATCCACGCCCTGCGCGATGTCGTTGCTCTGCTTGTCGTAGCAGACCATGACCGCGCAGCCCTTGTAGTCGATGCCGTACTCGGTGTTGTCGTAGCCGATGCGCTTGATCGTGTCGCGGGCGACCTGGATGTAGTCCACGTGCGCGTTGGTCGTGATCTCGCCGGCCATGACCACCAGGCCCGTGTTGCACAGCGTCTCCGCCGCGACTCGCGAGCGGGGGTCCTGCGCTAGAATGGCGTCGAGAACGGCATCGGAAATCTGGTCGGCCACCTTGTCCGGATGGCCTTCGGACACCGATTCCGAGGTGAATAGGTAGTTCGATTTCATGTCGGTTTCGCCCCTCAGTCGCGGTTGAACCCGCAATTTTAGCAAATTTCCCGCGCCCGGCGGCAGGTCCCGGGTCTCCGCCTTGAGACTCCTCCTCCGGTTCCTGGCCTGGCTGGACCTTTCCGCGAACCACCGCCTGGGCGCGTTCGCCGGCCGCCTCGTCTACCTGCTGTCGCCGCGCTACCGCTTTCGCACGCTGGAGAACCTGCGCTCGGCCGCGATCGCCCCCGACGATGCGGCGCTGCGCCGGCTCGGCCGGGAGAACGCCGCCGAGATCGGCCGCGGGGGAACGGAACTCGCCTGGGCGCTCTTCCGCCCGGTGGAGGAGGTCGCCGGCCTGGTGAAGGAACTGGACGGCTGGGAGACGGTCGAGCGACTGCGCACGCTGGGCCGCCCCCTCATCTTCGTCACGCCGCACCTGGGCGGCTACGACATTGCCGGGCGCTACCTGTGGTCGCGCCTGCCCATCATGGCGATGTACCGGCCGCACAAGCTGGGCTGGCTCGATGAGCTGATCCGCGAGGGGCGCAACCGCGGCGCGGCGCCCGACG
>JAABQW010000251.1 GCA_011391275.1 Betaproteobacteria bacterium | reverse complement strand
AGTTGGCGGGCGCCGTGAAACAGAGTTCGTAGTCGTCGCCGCCCGCGGCCACCGCCGTGAGCCCCTCGAGGCTATCGATGTGCAACGCGCCGATCGCCGAGACGGGCAGGAGCTCGGACTCGACGGTGGCCCCCACCTTCGAGAGCTCGCAGATGTGGCCGAGGTCGCCCAGAAGGCCGTCGGAAATGTCGATGGCGCTGGTGGCGAGGCCGCGCAGCGCCTGGCCCAGCTTCACGCGCGGCGTGGGCTCGTAGAGGCGCATCACCGCCTCCATGTAGTCCTCCTCCGACAGCTTGAGGAGACCGCGGCGGTGCGCCACGGCCAGCGCCGCGTCGCCCAGGTGGCCCGAGACCCAGATGTCGTTGCCGACCTTGGCGCCGCTGCGGCGCAGGGCCGCCCCGGCCGGCACCTCGCCCATGATCGTGACCGTCATCGTGAGCGGGCCCTTCGTCGTGTCGCCGCCGATGAGCGAGACGCCGAACTCCTCCGCCAGGTCGAAGAAGCCCTTGGAGAACTTGGCGAGCCACTCGTCGTTCACCGCCGGCAGCGTCAGGGCGAGAGTGGCCCAGTAGGGCATGGCCCCCATCGCCGCCATGTCGGAGAGGTTCACGGCGAGCGCCTTGTGGCCGAGGGTCTCGGGATCGACGTCCGGAAAGAAGTGCGTGCCCGAGACCATCGTGTCGGTGGAGACCGCCAGGTCCATGCCGTGGGAGACGCCCACCAGCGCGCAGTCGTCGCCCACGCCCAGCACGGCGTTGGCGGCGGGACGGGTGAAGTGGCGGGCGATCAGGTCGAATTCGGGGGATGGCTTGATCATGCTTCTGCCTTTTTGCGGGAGACGGGCCTCGCCTTCGGGGCCGGCCTCGGTTTGCGTTCGGCCGTGCGGCCGGCGGCCACCTCCTCGGGGCGCAGCGCCGCCGCGACCCGGTCGAGGATGCCGTTCACGTACTTGTGCCCGTCGGTGCCGCCGTAGCGCTTGGCGAGCTCGATGGCCTCGTTGATCGAGACGCGGTAGGGCATGTCCGGGACGTGCGCGATCTCCCAGGCGCCGATGAGCAGGATCGCCTTCTCGACCGGGCTCACCTCCGCCCACTTGCGGTCCACCAGGGGTTCGAGGAGGCCGCGCAGCCCCTCGGCCTCGTCGATGACGCCGGCGAGCTCCGCCTTGAGCAGGCCCGCGTCGGCCGCGCCGTGGCCCTCTAGCTCGGAGAGGTTGCGCGCGATCTCGGTCGCGGGAGCGCCCGTCATCTGCCACTGGTACAGGCCCTGGAGCGCGAACTCGCGCGCCCGGCGCCGGGGGGATCTCATCCGCTCACCGCCTTCAGGAGGTTGGCCATCTCGATGGCCACGCGGGCGGCCTCGGCGCCCTTCACGGACGCCCGTTCCCGCGCCTGCTCCTCGGTGCTCGTGGTGAGCACCGCGTTGGCCACCGGCACGCCGGTCTCGAGCTGCACCTCGACGATGCCGCGCGCGCTCTCGTTCGAGACCACCTCGAAGTGGTAGGTCTCGCCGCGGATCACCGCGCCCAGCGCCACGAGCGCGTCGTAGCGGCGCCCGAAGCCGCGCGTGCGCAGGGCCAGCGCCTGCAGGGCGAGCGGGATCTCCAGCGCGCCGGGCACGCTCACCACGTCGATGTCGGCCGGCGCCACGCCGAGGTTCACCAGCTCCCGGTCGCAGGCCGTGAGGAGCTCGCGGACGACGTCCTCGTTGAAGCGGCTCCAGACGATGGCGACGGCGAGCCCGTCGCCCTTGAGGTCGGCTGCGTAGGCGGTCATAGGGCCTTCACCTGCATGGCGTCGTCGGGGGAAACGTACTCGACCACCTCGAGGCCGAAGCCCGCCATGCTCGGGATGCGCTTGGGCCGCGCCAGCACGCGCATGCGGCCCACGCCCAGGTCGCGAAGGATCTGCGCCCCGATGCCATGCAGCTTCGGGTCCCACTTGCGCACGCCCCGCGAGGGCGGGTGCGCGGGCGAGAAGCGCAGAAGGATCTCGTCGGCCGTCTCGTGCCGGCCCAGGAGCACGATCACGCCCTCCTTGTGGTGGGCGATGATGCGCATCGCGTCCTGCACCGAGTAGGCGTGCCGGCTCGCGTCGAAGTCGAAGACGTCGATGGAATGGAAGGGCTCGTGCACGCGCACCAGGACGGGCCGGTCCGGCGAGGGCTCGCCGCGCACGAGCGCGTAGTGCAGCTCGTTCGCTGCGGTGTCGTGGTAGACGCACAGGCGGAACGGCCCGTACGGCGTCGCGATATGCCGGTCGGCCACGCGTTCGATCAGCTTCTCGTTGACGCCGCGGTGACGGATGAGGTCCGCGATCGTGCCCAGCTTGAGCTCGTGCCGCGCCGCGAACTCGATGAGATCCGGCAGCCGCGCCATCTCGCCGTCGGGCTTCATCACCTCGCAGATGACGGCCGCCGGCGTGAGGCCGGCGAGCTCCGCGAGGTCGCAGCCCGCCTCGGTGTGGCCCGCGCGCACGAGCACGCCGCCGTTCTGCGCCATCACCGGGAAGATGTGCCCGGGCTGGACGATGTCGGAGGGCTTGGCATGCTTGGCCACCGCCACGCGCACGGTCCTGGCCCGGTCCGCGGCGGAAATGCCCGTGGTCACGCCGGTGCCCGCCTCGATCGAGACCGTGAAGGCGGTGCCGTGCGGCGAGCGGTTGTCGCTCACCATGAGGGGCAGCGCGAGCTGCCGGCAGCGTTCCTCGGTGAGGGTGAGGCAGATCAGGCCGCGCGCGTGCATGGCCATGAAGTTGATCGCTTCCGGCGTGATGAAATCGGCCGCCATGACGAGGTCGCCCTCGTTCTCGCGGTCCTCGGCGTCGACGAGGACGACCATCCTGCCGAGGCGGATGTCGTCGATGATCTCGGTGGTGGGGCAGATGTTCAAGGCGGGGCCTCCGGGCTGGTCCTCCATTTTGCCCGATTGGGCGCCCTCCCGCCCGCTCGACCCGTCCGCCGGGGTACCCGAGGGGGTTTTCTCCAGACCGGTTGCCCTAGGTCAAGGGGCGCACGGGCCGTTGGTGTTTCTTTCGCAGGAAGGAAACCCGATTTCCGCCAGGAGGAGGTCCCATGGACTGCAATGCGCATTCCCGTTACTGCTTTTCCCCGGCCGGCGCGTTCCCGCGCCGCCTGTCCGTCTATGCCGCCGTCCTCGCCGCCGCCCTCGGCGCTGCGACGGCGCTCGCCGCCGACCGGCCCGGCGCCGAGATCGCCAAGGCGCATTGCGCCCGCTGCCACGATGCCGGCACCGCCGGCGCGCCGAAGCCCGGCGACAAGGCCGCCTGGGCACCGCGCCTGAACAAGGGCGTGGACGCACTGGTGCTCTCGGCAATCCGCGGCCACGGCGGCATGCCGCCGCGCGGGGGCCAGGCCAACCTCACCGACTCGGAACTGCGCGGCGCCCTCCTCTACCTCTTCAACCCGGCCGGGCCGCCGAAGGAGCCGCCGAAGAGCGCCAAGGCCGCGCCGCCCCCCGGCGCCGGACCGCAGCGCGTGTCGGCCGGCGGCCTCGACATCTATCTCGGCCGCGTCAGCGCCGAGCGCATGCGCGCCTACCCGGCGGGCTCTCCGGAGTCGAAGCTGCACGGCGGCGTGCCGGCCGGCAGCGGCTACCATCACGTGAACGTGTCGGTCTTCGATGCCGCGACCCAGGCGCCCGTGGCGGGCGCAAGCGTCCAGCTCGACGTGGAGCAGCTGGGCATGGGCCGCGAGGCCAGGGCCCTGGAGGCGGTCACGCTCGCAGGAGGGACGAGCCACGGCGCCTACGTGCGCCTCGCCCCGAAGGCGAACTACACGTTCTACGTGCGGGTAACCCGCCCCGGCGCGCAGCCGGTGGAGGCGAAGTTCCAGGAACGCCTGAACTGAGCGCAGCCGCCCCGTGGGCGCGGCGGGAGCTACTCCCGCGCGCCCACGAGGCGCTCCAGGTACCTCGCGGTCATGTCCACCTCGAGGTTCACCGGGCTTCCCGGAACCAGGCGGCGCAGGGTGGTCACCGACCGCGTGTGCGGGATGATGTTCACCTCGAAGCGGCTGCCCGAGACCGCGTTCACCGTGAGGCTCACGCCGTCGACCGCGATCGAGCCCTTGCGGGCCACGTAGCGCGACAGGTCGGGCGGCATCTCGATCTCCAGCCGCCAGCTGCCGCCGAGGTCGTCGAATGCCGTGACGGTTCCCACGCCGTCCACGTGTCCGCTCACGAGGTGCCCCCCCAGCCGGTCGGCGAGCGTGAGCGATTTCTCGAGGTTCACCTCGCTGCCTTCGTCGAGCCCGGCGGTCACCTCGAGCGTCGCCGCCGAGGTGTCCACCTCGAACCCGCCCGCGTCCCTGGCCACCACCGTGTGGCACACGCCCTGCAGCGCGATCGAATCGCCCAGCGCCACGTCGTCCATGCCGAAGCCGGGCGCGTCGATGCGCAGCCGCAGGCCGTCGCCGTGGGACCGCGCGGAGGCGATGCGGCCGATGGCGGTCACGATGCCGGTGAACATGTTCAATTCTCCAGTCGGGCGGTGATGCGGAGGTCCGGGCCGACGGCGCGGACGTCCACGATGCGCAGGCGCGGCGCCTCGGCCAGGGCGCGCAGCCCGGGAAGCGCGAAGAGTCCCTGCGCGGAGTCGCCCAGCAGCATGGGCGCGAGGTAGAGCACGATCTCGTCGATGACGCCGGCCGCCAGGAGCGACCCGTTGAGCTTGGCGCCCGTCTCGACGGTGACCTCGTTGAAGCCGCGGTCGGCGAGCAGGCGCGCGACGGCGGCGAGGTCCGACTTCCCCCCGGCGACTGCGGGGACGAGGACGACCTCCGCGCCGCGCGCCTCCAGGGCCGCACGCCGGTCGCGGTCGTCGCTCACCGTGAGCACCAGGGGCGGCTCGCCCGCCAGTATCTTCGCGGTGACGGGCAGCTCGAGGCGGCTGTCGATGACGACGCGGCACGGCTGCCTCGTGCAGGGCACGTGGCGCACCGTGAGCTCGGGGTCGTCGCGCAACACGGTGCCGATGCCGGTGAGCATTGCGCACGATCGCGCGCGCAGCGCGTGGACGTCGCGGCGCGATGCATCGCTCGAGATCCAGCGGCTTTCCCCGCTGGCGAGCGCGATGCGCCCGTCGAGCGAGGCCGCGGACTTGATGCGCATCCACGGCCGGCCGCGCGACATGCGCGCGAGGAACCCGCGGTGGGCCTCCGCGGCCGCCTCGGCCATGAGGCCCGTTTCCACGCGGATGCCGGCTTCCCGCAGCCTCGCGAGGCCGCGTCCCTTCACCAGCGGGTTGGGATCCTCCAGCGCGGCGACGACGCGGACGACTCGCGCGGCCACCAGCGCGTCGGCGCAGGGGGGAGTGCGGCCGTGGTGGCTGCAGGGCTCGAGGGTCAGGTAGACCGTCGCCCCCTCGGGCGGCTCGCTGCACGCGGCGAGCGCTGCCGCCTCGGCGTGCGGCTCGCCGGCACGCGCGTGGAACCCCTCGCCCACCACCCGGCCGCCTTTCGCGATGACGCAACCCACGCTCGGGTTGGGCGTGGCGGTCTCGCGGCCGCGCGCGGCCAGCGCCAGGGCGCGCGCCATCAGGGCATGATCCTCGGCGGAGAAGCTCACCCTACTTGTCCCGCACCTCGCGGATCGCGTCGCGGAAGTCCTCGACGTCCGAGAAGCTGCGGTAGACGGAGGCGAAGCGGATGTAGGCCACCTTGTCGAGCTTGCGCAGCTCCTCCATCACCATCTCGCCGAGGCGCCGCGAGTCGACCTCGCGCTCGCCCAGGGCGAGAAGCTTCTGCTCGATGCGCGTGATCGCTGCGTCCACCAGTTCGGTGGTGACCGGCCGCTTGTGCAGCGCGCGCTGGAAGCCCGTGCGCAGCTTGGCGGAGGAGAAGTCCTCGCGCTGGCCGTTGCCCTTCACGATCTGCGGCATGCGCAGCTCCGCCGTCTCGTAGGTCGTGAAGCGCTTGGCGCAGACCTGGCAGCGCCGCCGCCGGCGGATGGAATCGCCCTCCTCGCTCACGCGCGAGTCGATCACCTGGGTGTCCTCGGCGCCGCAGAAGGGGCATTTCATCGCAAGGCGTCCGGGAAGGCCTCAGGCAAGGCCGTAGGTGGCCCGCATGGCCGGGCCGTAGACCGGGAACCGCGCGCACAGGGCCATGACCCGCTCGCGCACGCCCGCGAGGCGCGCGTCGTCCGCGTGCGCCTCGAGCGCGTCGGCGATGAGGTGCGCCACCTGGCGGGCTTCGCCCTCGCCCAGGCCGCGCGTGGTCATCGCGGGGGAACCCACGCGGATGCCGCTCGTCACGAAGGGCTTCTCCGGGTCGTTCGGGATGGAGTTCTTGTTCACCGTGATGTGCGCCTTGCCCAGCGCGGCCTCGGCGTCCTTGCCGGTGACCTTCTTGGCGCGCAGGTCCACGAGGAAGAGGTGGCTTTCGGTGCGCCCGGAGACGATGCGCAGGCCGCGCTCCGCGAGCGTCGAGGCCATGGCCTGCGCGTTCTCGAGAACCTGCGCCTGGTAGGCCTTGAACGCCGGCTCGAGCGCCTCCCTGAACGCGACGGCCTTGGCGGCGATCACGTGCATGAGGGGCCCGCCCTGGATGGAGGGGAAGATGGCCGAGTTGAGCGCCTTCTCGTGCTCCGCGGCCGCGAGGATGATCCCGCCGCGCGGGCCGCGCAGCGTCTTGTGCGTCGTGCTCGTGACGAAGTCGGCGATGCCCACCGGGTTGGGATAGAGACCCGCGGCCACCAGGCCGGCGTAGTGCGCCATGTCGACCATGAGCAGCGCGCCCACCTCGTCGGCGATGTCGCGGAACTGCTGCCAGTCGGCGCGCAGCGCGTAGGCGGAGGCGCCGGCCACGATCATGCGCGGGTTGAACTCGCGCGCGAGGTCGCGCACCTGGCCGTAGTCGATCTCCTCGGCCTCGCTCAGGCCGTAGGCCACGGAGTGGTAGAGCTTGCCGGAGAGGTTCACCGCCGCGCCGTGGGTGAGGTGGCCGCCGTGCGCGAGCGACATGCCGAGGATCGTGTCGCCGGGCTTGAGCATGGCCATGTAGACGGCCTGGTTCGCCTGCGAGCCCGAGTGCGGCTGCACGTTGGCGTATTCCGCGCCGAAGAGCTTCTTCACGCGCTCGATGGCGAGGCTCTCGGCCACGTCGACGAACTCGCAGCCGCCGTAGTAGCGCTTGCCGGGGTAGCCCTCCGCGTACTTGTTGGTGAGGACCGTTCCCTGCGCGGCCATCACCGCGGGGCTGGCGTAGTTCTCGGAGGCGATGAGCTCGAGTTCGTCCTCCTGGCGCCGGTACTCGTCGCGGATGGCTTGCCAGATCTCGGGGTCGACGGCGGCGATGCTGTGGGTATCGGGAAACATGGACCGGCCCGGCACCGCCGGGACCTCGCGAAGTGATTGAAAGCGCGAAGGATTCTACCACGCGGCCCCTCCCGGCCTTCGCCTATAATCGGCCGTCGCCCGCGCAAGTCCGCGCGCCCGCCATCCCGTGGATCGCGAATGACCTGGCTCCTGAAGCTCGCCACCCTGATCGATTCCGTCAACGGCCTCGCGGGCCGTGCCGTGCAGTGGCTCGTGCTCGTGGCCGTGCTCATCAGCGCCGGGAACGCCACGGCCCGCTACGGGTTGAACGCCGGATCCAACGCGTGGCTCGAGGTCCAGTGGTACCTCTTCTCCGCGATCTTCCTGCTGGGCGCGGGCTACGCCCTGCGCGAGGGCGCCCACGTGCGCATCGACCTCGTGGCCGGGCGGCTGTCGCGCCGCGCGCAGGCCTGGATCGACATCTTCGGCGGCGTCTTCATGCTGCTGCCGGCCTGCGCGCTCATCCTGTGGTTCGGCTGGGACGCCTTCCTGCTCTCCTGGCAGTCCGGAGAGGTGTCGACGGACGCCGGCGGCCTCGCCCGCTGGCCGGTGAAGCTCCTCGTTCCGGCGGGGTTCGCCCTGCTGATCCTCCAGGGGATCGCGGAGACCATCAAGCGCGCGGCCTTCCTGCGCGGCCGCTACGAGTGGTACCCGCCGGGCCAGGCGCCCGGCGCCGGCCCGTCCGACGGCGAGGGCTGAGCCGTGGCGATGGAGCTCATGGCGCCGCTCATGTTCGCGATGCTCGCGGCCCTGCTGCTGCTGGGCTACCCGGTCGCCTTCGCGCTCGCGGCCAACGGCATCCTCTTCGCATTCATCGGCTTCGAGCTGGGCATGCTGCAGCCCGAGCTGATGCAGGCGCTACCGCAGCGCCTCTTCGGCATCATGTCCAACCAGCTCCTGATGGCCATCCCCTTCTTCACCTTCATGGGCATTGTGCTCGAGCGCACCGGCATGGCCGAGGACCTGCTCGACTCCGTCGGCCAGCTCTTCGGCCCGGTGCGCGGCGGCGTGGCCTATGCGGTGATCCTGGTGGGCGCGCTGCTGGCAGCCACCACCGGCGTGATCGCCGCCTCGGTGATCGCGATGGGCCTCATCTCGCTGCCGGTGATGATGCGCTACGGCTACGACCAGCGGCTCGCGAGCGGCGTGATCTGCGCCTCGGGCACGCTGGCGCAGGTCATCCCGCCCTCGATCGTGCTCATCGTGCTCGCCGACGTGCTGGGCGCGAGCGTGGGCGACATGTACGCGGGCGCGGCCGTTCCCGGGCTGGTGCTCGTCGCCCTGATGATGGGCTACGTCCTGGTCGTGTCCATCGTGCGGCCCTCGGCCGTGCCCGCGCTGCCGCCGGAGGCGCGCACGCTGAGGGGCGCGGCGCTGTACCGGCACGCGGCCCTGGCGATGATCCCCCCGCTGGTGCTCATCTTCCTCGTCCTGGGCACGATCTTCCTCGGGATCGCCACGCCGACCGAAGGCGGCGCGATGGGCGCGGTGGGCGCGCTCGGCCTGGCGCTGGCCAAGCGCCGGCTCACGTGGAAGCTCCTCGGCCAGGCCATGGACCAGACGGCGAAGCTCACCACCTTCGTCATGTTCATCCTCGTGGGATCCACCATTTTCGCGCTGGTCTTCCGCGCGGTCGAAGGGGACCTGTGGGTGGAGCAGCTCTTCGCCCTCGTGCCGGGCGGTGTCGTCGGTTTCCTCGTCGTCGTGAACCTGCTCGTGTTCGCGCTGGGCTTCTTCATCGACTTCTTCGAGATCGCCTTCATCCTGCTGCCGCTCCTGGCACCGGTGGCCGCCAAGCTCGGCATCGACCCGGTGTGGTTCGCGATCATGATCGGCATGAACCTGCAGACATCCTTTCTCACGCCGCCCTTCGGCTTCTCGCTCTTCTACCTGCGCAGCGTCGCCCCGAAGGCCATCCGCACGGCCGACATCTACCGCGGCGTCATCCCGTTCGTCGGCGTGCAGGTGGTCGCTCTGGCGCTCGTCGTCGCCTTCCCGGGCATGACGAGCCTCCTCGCCGCGGACCGGGCGGAGAAGGTCGACGTCGACAAGGTGGAGATCCGGCTCGAGGCACCGGTCGAGGACCGGGCGGCGGACGAAAAGGCTGCCGACGACCTGCAGAAGGCGCTCGGCGGCGCGGGCGGGAAATGACGAAGCCCCGCGGGCGCGGGGGCAACGGGTCGGCCCGGACCGCCTACTTCCTGGCTGCCGGGGCCTTCGCCGGGGCCGCCGGCTTGCGCCCCGTCTGCATGAAGGCGTCGTAGTTCGCCTCGGCCACGCGGAACCAGAGGACCTGCTCCTCGAGGAACCGCATCATGTGCACATGGATCTTCGCGAATTTCGGGTTCTTCGCGGAGATCTCGGCGTACAGGGCCTGGGATTCCTTGTGGCAGGCCTCCATCACAGGGCGCGGGAACGCGCGCAGCCGCGTGCCTCCGCCCACCAGCCGCTTGAGCGCGACGGCGTTCTGGCTGTCGTAGCGCGTGAGCATCCACGTGTTCGCCTCCGCCGTCGCCGCCTCCAGGATGGCGCGGTACTCCTTGGGCAGCGCCTCCCAGGCCTTGCCGTTCACGAACACCTGCAGCGCCGCGCCGCCTTCCCACCAGGCGGGGTAGTAGTAATACGGGGCCACCTTGTTGAAGCCGAGCTTCTCGTCGTCGTAGGGTCCGACCCATTCCATGGCGTCGATCGTGCCGCGCTCGAGCGCCTGGTAGATCTCGCCGCCGGCGATCTGCTGCGGCACCGCGCCCAGCTTCGTGAGCACCTGGCCGGCGAGGCCCGCGATGCGGATCTTGAGGCCCTTGAGGTCCGCCACCGACTTGATCTCCTTGCGGAACCAGCCGCCCATCTGGGCGCCGGTGTTGCCGCACAGGAGCGCGCGCAGGTTGTGCTCCTTGTAGAACTCGTTCATCAGCGCCTCGCCGCCGCCCTGCACCCACCACGAGTTGAACTGCCGTGCGTTGGGGCCGAAGGGCACGGTGGTTCCGAACGCGAAGGTCGGGTCCTTGCCGATGTAGTAGTAGGACGCCGTGTGGCCGCATTCGACGGTCCCGTTGGAGACGGCGTCGAGCACCTGCAGCCCCGGGACGATCTCGCCCGCGGCGAAGTTGCGGATCTGGAATTTTCCGCCGGTGGCCTCCGCCACCCGCTTCGCGAGGAACTCCGAGGCCCCGAAGATCGTGTCCAGGCTCTTCGGGAAGCTGGAAGCGAGGCGCCACTTGACCTCGCCCGCCCCTTGCGCGAACGCGGGCGCGCTCCCCGCGGCCACGATGCCGGCAATGCCCGCGCCGGCCTTGCCGATGAATTTCCTGCGCTCCATGCCTCGCTCCCCGTGTACTGGAAAGTGCCGCCGCGCGGCGCCCGGTGCGGCGCCGCGAGAAAAGCCTAGCAGAACCCGCGCGCGCTCAGTTGCCCGCGACGGTCATGCGCTCCACGAGGATCGAGCCCGTCGACCGCGAGCCGCGCACCAGCACGTCCCGCCCGACGGCCACGATGCCGAGGTACATCGCCGGAAGGTTTCCCGCGATGGTGACTTCCTCGACCGGGTAGCGGATCTCGCCCCCCTCGACCCAGAAGCCGACGGCGCCGCGCGAGTAGTCGCCGGTGACCGGGTTCACGCCCTGCCCCATGAGCTCCGTGACCACCAGGCCGCGCCCCATCGCTCGCACGAGACCGTCGAAGTCCTCGGCGCCGGGAGCGAGCACCAGGTTGTGGCAGCCTCCCGCGTTGCCCGTCGTCTCGAGCGCGAGCTTGCGCGCCGAGTAGGTGGACAGGAAGTAGCCGGTGAGGACGCCCGCATCGACCACGCGCCGCGCCTTCGTCTCGACCCCTTCGCCGTCGAACCAGCAGCTCGCCATGCCGCCGGGCCGGTGCGGCTCCTCGTCGAGGTGCACGACCGGGGAAAAGACGGGCTTGCCGGCCGCATCGATGAGGAACGAGGAACGGCGATAGAGGCTCGACCCGCTGGCCGCGCCCACGAAATGGCCGAGGAGGGACCCGGCGACATTCGCCTCGAAGAGCACCGGCACTTCCGCCGTGGCAACGCGCCTCGCCCCCAGGCGGCGCACCGCGCGCTCACCGGCCCGGCGCCCCACCGACGCGGCCGGCTCCAGGCTTGCGGGGTCGCGCTCGGCCGTGTACCAGTAGTCGCGCTGCATCGCCTCGCCGTCGCTCGCCAGCACTCCGCAGCCGATGCTCGATCGCGACGAAGGGAATCCGCCGACGAAGCCGAGCGAGTTGGCGAACACGAAGTCGGCGTCCCAGGACGACACGGTGGCGCCCTCGGAATTGTTGATGCGCGGGTCGACGGCCCGCGCCGCCTCCTCGGTCTCGCGTGCCAGGGCGATGGCGGCCTCCACCGGCAGGCCCCACGGGTGGAAGAGATCCAGCGACGGTGCCTCGCCCCGGTAGAGCCGCTTCGCGTCGGGGAGCCCCGCGGCCTCGTCGGGCGCGGTGTGGCGGGCGATGGCGCACGCGGCGTCGACCGTCCTCGCGATGGAGTCGGCGGACAGGTCCGAGGTGCTCGCGTTGCCGCGGCGCTGGCCGAAGTAAACCGTGACCGCGAGCGCCTTGTCGCGGTTGTACTCGACGGTCTCGACCTCGCCCAGCCGCACGGTGACCGACTGGCCCACGGAGGCCGAGGTTTCGGCCTCCGCGTCGCTCGCGCCGCGGGCCCGCGCGAGTTCCAGGGCGCGCAACGCGGCGGATTCGAGGGCGGGGCGATCGAGGGGAAGCGCCTGGGCGACGGGGGTATCGGGCATGGTGGCGGGGGCTTGAGCTTTGGGCGGTGCGCGCGCGGCCCGCAAAACCCTTAAACTTCGGCGGGCCCGCGAGAGCGCCCGAACCGGCGAAGAAGACCAGATGAGCGACGAGAATCTTATCAGCAAATCCAGCCGGAAAAGGCAGGCGCACGAGCTGCAGGACATCGGCAAGGCCCTCACCCGGCTGCGCCCCGACCAGCTCGCGCGCATCGAGCTCCCCGAGGAGCTTCGCGAGGCGATCGCGGCCTGCCGCCAGATGACCAAGCACGAGGCGATCCGCCGCCAGATGCAGCTCATCGGGCGCATGATGCGCCGCCTCGACGCGGCTCCCATCGCGGCGCAGCTCGAGTCGATGCACGCCCCCTCGCACCGGCAGACGGCCCTCTTCCACCGCGCGGAAAAGTGGCGCGACGAGCTCCTCGCCGATGGGGCAACCGCCGAGCGCTTCGCCCTCGAGTACCCCGGGGCCGACGCCGGCCGGCTGCGGACTCTCGCAGCCGCCGCGCGCGAGGAACGCCTGGCGGAGCAAACGCCGAAGCGCTACCGCGAGCTCTTCCAGGCCATCAACGCCGCCATCCAGGACCACGCGAAGCGAAATCCATGAGCACGCACGACCCAGTCACCATCGGCCTCGTGTCGACGAGCGACCGCGCTTCCCGGGGCGTCTACCGCGACGAGGGCATCCCGGCGCTCGAGAGCTGGCTCGCGGGGGCGCTCGTGAACCCCCTGCATTTCGAGCGGCGCCTGGTTCCCGACGACCGCGCCACCATCGAGGCCGCACTCGTCGAGCTGGTGGACGGGGCCGGTTGCCACCTCGTGCTCACCACCGGCGGCACGGGGCCCGCACCGCGCGACGTGACGCCCGAGGCCACGCTCGCGGTGGCCGACCGGGAGATGCCCGGCTTCGGCGAGCAGATGCGCCGCATCAGCCTGGAATTCGTGCCCACCGCGATCCTGTCGCGCCAGGTCGCGGTCGTGCGCAAGGGCGCGCTCATCCTCAACCTGCCCGGGCAGCCCAAGTCGATCCGCGAGACGCTCGAGGGCGCAAGGGACGCCGAGGGCCGCACGCGCGTGGCCGGGATCTTCGCCGCCGTCCCCTACTGCATCGACCTCATCGGCGGGCCCTACCTCGAGACCCGCGAGGAGGTCGTGAAGGCCTTCCGGCCCAAGTCCGCGATCCGCCCACCCCGGCCCTGACCCCCAACCCCGGAACCCATCCCATGGAACTGCTCTCCCACATCGAACTCTCGACCGGAGCCGAACCCGTCGGCACGGTCATCTGGATGCACGGCCTGGGCGCCGACGGCTGGGACTTCGTGCCCCTCGTGCGCGAGCTCGACCTGCCCGAGGAACTGCCTCTTCGCTTCATCTTCCCGAACGCGCCGGTGCGGCCGGTGACGATCAACAACGGCTACGCGATGCGGGCGTGGTACGACATAGCCATGGCCGACATCGGCCGCCTTCCCGACGAGGCGGGGATCCGCCAGTCGCAAGCGCAGGTGGAGGCCTTCCTCGCGCGCGAGAAGTCGCGCGGCGTGCCCGCGCGCAGCATCGTGCTCGCGGGGTTTTCCCAGGGCGGGGCGATCGCCCTGCACACGGGGTTGCGGCACACCGAGTCGCTTGCCGGCATCCTCGCGCTCTCCACCTACCTGCCGCTCGCCGAGACGCTGGACCGCGAGTCGGCGGACGCCAACGAGCGCGTCCCGGTGTTCATGGCGCACGGCACGCAGGACCCGGTGGTGCCGCTGGCCCTGGCGGAATCGTCGCGCGCCACCCTGGCCTCGCGCGGGCTCGCGCCCGAATGGCACGCCTACCCGATGCCCCACTCGGTTTGCGCCGAGGAGGTGGGCGCCATATCGCAGTGGCTCAAGGCCCGGTTCTCGAGCCCCATCCTGCTCGCCTGACGCGGCTCAGGGCGCGGGCGTGGCCAGGGGCTTGCCGCGCTCGACCACGAAGGTCGCGATCACCGTGACCGGCCGCGCACCGACGGCCCGCGCGTCGTGGATGCGGCCGGCCGGGATCAGGTAGGTATCGCCGGGGCCGAGCCGGCGCGGCGCCTCGCCCTCGACCTCCATGACCGCCTCTCCATCCAGCAGGTAGCCCGTCTCCACCCCGTGATGGGAGTGGCGGCCGGCCGCCGCCCCCGGCGCGATCTCGATCTTCACCAGGAGGACCTCGCGCTCGCCACCCGGCTCGGCCGTGCGCTGCAGGACCTGCCGCTGGATGCCGGGCGACTGGGCTGACGCCGTCGCGGCGGCGAGCGCGAGCGCCACGACACCGAGCAGGACGGACGGCCTCACGGCGCCGCCCCCTCGGCGCCCAGCGTGGCGAGCGCCCTCCGCCACGCCTCGGGCAGCGTCGTCGGGCGCCGCGTGGCGCGATCCACGTAGACGTGCACGAAGTGCCCCTGAGCGGCGGCCATCGCCCTGCCCTCGCCGAACAGCGCGATCTCGTAGCGCACGCTGGAGTTGCCGACGTGCGCCACGCGCATCGCCGCCGTCACGGTTTCCGGGTAGGTGAGCGACTCGAAGTAGTGGCAGCCCGTCTCGACGACCAGCCCGATGACCGCGCCCTTCTCGACGTCGAGCAGCCCCTGGCGGATGAGCCAGTCGTTCACCACGGTGTCGAAGTAGGAGTAGTACACGACGTTGTTCACGTGCCCGTAGGCGTCGTTGTCCATCCATCGCGTGGTGATCTCGCGGGCGTGGGGATAGTCGGCGCGGCCGTGGGGGACGGGTCGGGCCATCAGGCTCCTCCGTGCGAGGGGGCCCCGGGGGACGGGGCGAAGAACTTCACGGTGCGCGCGTAGGCGCCCGGGACCGGGCACATCCCGCCTCCCAGGAATGCCTCGACTTCCTCGCGCCGCTTCATCGTGTCGTGGTAGCCCAGGCCGATCAGCTCGCGGCAGTAGCCCTGCTCGAAGAGGAGGTAGCTCGCGAAGTTGGCGCCGCCGCTGCGCATCGCCCCGACGCTGCGCAGGAGGAAGCGGACGGGCGCCGGCAGGCTGCGCACGTGGCGCACGGCGATCGCGTCGAGCGGCTCCGAGGGCGTCATGACCAGCACGTCCACGTGGTGCAGCGTGAGGCCCATCTCCCGCAGCCGGTCGCGCGGCACGGCGCTGATCGTCCGGTTGATGCGCTCGAGCCGCTCGATGTCGACGGCGAGGCTGTCGAGGAAGATCGAGTTCATGACGTGCCCGGCCACCTGCGCGAGCGTGGGGTACGAGTCGCCGCGCGTGCGCTCGGGATCGTCGTTGCGGATGCGCGCCGTTCCCACGACGACGACGCGTTCGGCCCCCAGGTGCAGCGCCGGGCTCACGGGCGCGATCTGGCGCATGGAGCCGTCGCCGAAGTACTCGCGGTTGAGGTGGTGCGCCGGGAACAGGAAGGGGATCGCGCTGGAGGCCATGAGGTGCTCGACCTGGATCTTCGCGCGGATGCCCACGCGCTGGGAGCGCTTCCAGCCGCCGAGGTGCGGCGCGCCCTCGAAGAAGCTCACGCTCTGCCCCGAGGTGTAGCCGGAGCAGGTGATCGCCAGCGCGTCGAGCGCCCCCTTGGCGATGTTCCCCTCGATGCGCGCGAACTCGAGCTTGCGCGCCAGGAGCGCGGCCAGCGGGCGGTTGTCGAGCAGCGCCATGCCCCGGTCGCGCACGAAGGCCCCGAAGAAGAAGCCCGCGAGCCAGCGCGTGCTGTTGGCGGCCACGCCGGCGAAGTCGGAGCGGTAGACGTGCCGCGGCTCGAACTGGCGCCAGACCTCGAGGAGGTTG
Source organism: Betaproteobacteria bacterium (assembly GCA_011391275.1). GTDB lineage: Bacteria > Pseudomonadota > Gammaproteobacteria > Burkholderiales > Usitatibacteraceae > FEB-7. Next base: position 5,269 of record JAABQW010000251.1, on the reverse strand, counting down.
TCGACCGCGTGGCCGAAATCGTCGGCATGGCAGGCGAGCGCCCCGGCGTTCACCGCGCCGGCCGAAGTCCCCGCGATGATGGGGAAAGGATTGACGGCCGGGTCCGGCAGCATTTCCTTGATCGCCTGCAGGACGCCCACCTGGTAGGCCGCGCGCGCGCCCCCGCCCGCCAGGACCAGCGCGGCCTTTCCCGGAGTCACTTCCATGCCGTTCCTCCCCCCGGCGGCGGGTTCGCGCTAGCGCGCGCGCCCGGCGGCCCGGCTCTTCGTTTTCTTCGCGATCGAAGCCGCAGTCCCGTTCCCCAGCATCTCCTCGGCGTGACGCCGCGTCGTCTCCGTGATCCTGGTACCCCCCAGCATTCGGGCGATCTCCTCGATGCGCCCCGCGCCGTCCAGCGGCGCCACGGTGGCGAGCGTTCCTCCCGCGCCGGCCTCCTTCGCCACGCGCAGCTGGTGCCGCGCGAACGCGGCGACCTGCGGCAGGTGGGTGACGCAGAGGACCTGGTGGTGGCGCGAGAGCTCGGCGAGAAGCGACCCCACGATCTCCGCCACGCGCCCGCCGATGCCGGCGTCGACTTCGTCGAAGACGAGCGTCGGGATGCCGGCGCGCCCGCCCATCAGGACCTGGATCGCGAGCGCCAGCCGCGAGAGTTCGCCTCCGGAGGCGACCTTGCCCACCGGGCCGGCGGGCTGTCCGGCATGGGCGGCGACGCGGAACTCGACGCTTTCCAGGCCGCTTGCGGACGGCTGCGCCTGGGGCTCGAGGACGACCTCGAGCCGGCCGCCCTCCATGGCAAGGCCCTGCAGGCTGCGGGTAACTTCCTCGCCGAGCCGGCGGGCGGCGTCCCGCCGCTTGGCGGAGAGCGCGCCGGCCGCCTTGCCGAAGGCCGCCCTGGCCGCGCTCTCGCGCTCGCGCAGCGCCTCGAGGCTTTCGTCGCCTCCGATCTCCGCCAGCCTCGCACGGCGGGCGGCGAGCGCATCCGGAAGCCCGGCCGGTTCCACGCGCATCCGGCGCGCCGCGTCGTGGACGTCGCGAAGCCTCCGGTCGAGCGCGTCGAGGCGCTCGGGATCGGGCTCGACGCGCTGCAGGTACCGGCGCAACTGGTGCGCGGCTTCGCCCGCGTGGGCCGTGGCCGACTCCAGGTCCCGCTGCGCCTGCTCGAGGTCGGGATCCATCCCGGCGGCTTCGGCGAGCCGCGACGCGGCGCCCGCGAGGAGGCCGGTGGCACTCGGCTCCGCCTCGTCGGCGGCCTCGAGCGCGGCGCGGCAGTGGGCGATGAGCTCCTGCGCATGGGCGAGCCGGCGGTGCTCGGCGATCTCCCCGGCCCAGCCCTCGGGCGTGAAGCCGAGCGCCTCCAGGTCGCGGATCTCGTCGCGGAGGAACTCGCGCTCGCGCACGGACGACTCCTGCGCCGACTCCCGCGCCGAGCGCGCCTCGGCCGCGCGACGCCAATCCCCGTGCAGGCGCGCCGTCTCGCGGGCCTCGCCCTCCGAGCCGCCGAACGCGTCCAGCAGCCGGCGTTGGTAGTCGCGCTGGGCCAGCCACTGGTGCTCGTGCTGGCCATGGATGTCCACGAGGTGCTCGCCCAGCTCGCGCAGTTGCGCCGCGGTGGCCGGCCGGCCGTTGACGAACCCGCGCGACCGCCCGGCCCGGTCGATCGTGCGCCGCACGAGGCAGGTCTCGCCGCCCTCCTCGTCGAGGTCGCTGGCGGCGAGCCAGGCCCGCGCGGCGGGAAGCGCTGCCACCTCGAATTCCGCGGCAATGTCGGCCCGCGGGGCGCCCGCGCGGATCACACCGGGTTCTGCCCGGGCGCCGAGTACGAGGCCGAGGGCGTCGACCAGGATCGACTTGCCCGCCCCCGTCTCGCCGGTGAGCGCGGTGAAGCCCGTGGCGAGCTCGAGGTCGAGCGCCTCGACGATCACGAAGTCGCGAAGCGACAGGGCCCGGAGCATGGGGAACGTTGCCGCCTCAGGAGTTGCGCTCGTTCCAGCGCAGCTTGTCGCGCAGCATCGAGAAGTAGCGGTAGCCGCGCGGGTGCAGGAGGATCGCCGGCTTCTCGGCCGCGGCCACGCCCACGACGTCGTTCGCCTCGAGGTCCACGTGCGACTGCACGTCGAAGTTGGCGCGCGCGCCCGCACCCTTGACCAGCACGATGTCGATGCGCGACGTGCTCTGGATGGCCACCGGCCGGTTCGAGAGGGTGTGGGGCGAGATTGGGACGAGCGCCACCGCGGACAGGCCCGGGTGCAGGATGGGGCCGCCGGCGGACAGCGCGTAGGCCGTGGAGCCGGTCGGGGTGGCGGCGATGATCCCGTCGGCGCGCAGGCTGTAGATGAACTCCCCGTCCACGTGCACGGCGAACTCGATCATGCTGCCCGTGCCCGCGCGGCTCACCACCACGTCGTTCATCGCGTGGGTGGCGAAGATCTCGCGCCCGGCGCGCAGCACGCGCGTCGAGAGCATGAGCCGCTCCTCGGTGATGAATTCGCCGGCCAGCACGCCGGAGAGCGTCTCGGAGACCTTGTCGGCGGGGATGTCGGTGAGGAAGCCCAGGCGGCCGAGGTTCACGCCGATGAGCGGCACGCCGTGGGCCGCCATCAGGCGCGCGCAGGACAGGAGCGTGCCGTCGCCGCCCACCACGACGGCGAGGTCCGCCCGCGCCGGGAGGTCGGCCAGCGCCAGCGCCTCGTCGGGGGGGGTGCGCGACGCCTCGGCCGTGCGCGTGTCCATGAGCACCGCCGCGCCGTGCGCGCGCAGGACGGCGATCACCTGGTCGAGCTTGTCGGGGAGCACCGTGGCATCGCTTTTGCCGACGACGGCCACGGTCTTGAAGGATGTGGGCATGGGCGCCAATTAGATCACAGCGCCCCCTGCAAACAAAGGAGAAACCCGGCCGCAGGGGGTGGCGATTTTTCGTACAATGAACCGCATGCTGAACGACCGGGCGCAGGCCCTGCTCAAGATCCTCATCGAACGCTACATCGCCGACGGCCAGCCGGTGGGCTCGCGCGCCCTCGCGCGGGCCTCCAGCCTGGAGCTCTCGCCCGCCACGATCCGCAACGTGATGGCCGACCTCGAGGAGATGGGGTTCGTCGCGAGCCCGCACACCTCCGCCGGGCGCGTTCCCACGCCCAAGGGCTACCGCCTCTTCGTCGACACCCTGCTCACGGTTCGCCCGCTGGAGGAGGTGGAGCGCGCGCAGATCGAGGAGAGCCTCCTGCCGGACGACCCGCACCGGGTGGTCGCGGCCGCATCCCAGCTCCTGTCGGACCTCACCCACTTCGCGGGCGTGGTGGTTTCGCCGCGGCGGCGCGCCGCGCTGCGGCACGTGGAGTTCTTCCACCTTTCCGAGAGGCGCGTCCTGCTCATCATCGTGGCCTCCGACGGCGAGGTGCAGAACCGCGTGCTGGTCACGGACCGGCCCTACTCCGCCGCGCAGCTCGTCGAGGCCGCCAACGCCATCAACCAGAACTACGCCGGCATGGACTTCGCCACGATCGCGAGCCGGGTGCGCGGCGAGCTGCTCGACCTCCACCAGGACATCTCGTCGCTCATGCGCGCCGCCATCGAGACTGGCGGCGAGGCGATGCGCCAGCACGGCGACGGCGTCGTGCTGTCCGGGGAAAGGAACCTCCTCGATGTCGAGGACCTCTCCTCCGACCGGGCGCGGCTGCGCAAGCTCTTCGACCTCTTCGAGGGGAAGGCCCAGCTGCTGGGCCTGCTGGACGAGAGCGAGCGCGCCCAGGGCGTGAAGATCTTCATCGGCGGCGACTCGCAGCTCGTGCCGCTCGACGAGTGCTCCATCGTGACGGCCCCCTACGAGGTGGACGGCCGGGTGGTGGGCACCGTGGGCGTCATCGGGCCGACCCGCATGGCCTACGAGCGCGTGATCCCCATCGTCGACGTGACGGCGAAGCTGATCTCGTCGGCGCTGTCCCAGCACTGAATGGCCTACCTCCCGGAACCGCCCTACGCGCACGGGTCGAAGTCGCGCACCGGCATCCTCCTCCTCAATCTCGGCACGCCGGACGAGCCGGACGCCGGCGCGGTCCGCCGCTACCTCGCCGAGTTCCTGTGGGACCCGCGCGTCGTGGAGATCCCGCGCGCGGCCTGGTGGGTGATCCTGCGGATCATCCTGGTCACGCGCCCCGCGAAGAGCGCGGCCAAGTACGCGTTGATCTGGACGAAGGAGGGCTCGCCGCTGCGCGTCTACCTCGACCGCCAGGTGCAGCTGCTGCGCGGCTACCTCGGCGAGCGCGTCAAGTCGCCGCTCGCCGTCGCGGGCGCCTGCCGCTACGGCAACCCATCGGTCGCGGCGGGCATCGCGGAACTGCGCGGCAAGGGCTGCGACCGGATCCTGGTCCTGCCGCTCTATCCCCAGTACGCCGCCAGCACGACCGGCTCGGCCATGGACGCCGTCGGCGCCGTGCTCGCGCGCACGCGAAACGTCCCGGCCATCCGCTTCGTGCGCAATTTCCACGACCACCCGGCCTACGTGAAGGCCGTCGCCCGGTCCGTCAACGACTACTGGATGAAGCACGGCCGGCCGGACCGGCTGGTGATGAGCTTCCACGGCCTGCCGCGGTTCTCGCTGGACCGCGGCGACCCGTACCACTGCGAATGCCGCAAGAGCGCCCGCCTCATCGCCACCGAGCTGGGCTGGGACGACGAGCGCACCCTCGTCACCTTCCAGTCGCGGTTCGGCCGGGCCGAGTGGCTCAAGCCCTACACGGCCGACACGCTCGAGGAGCTGGGCCGCAAGGGCACGGGGCGCGTGGACGTGATCTGCCCGGGGTTCGCGGCCGACTGCCTCGAGACGCTCGAGGAGATCGCGATGGAGTGCCGCGACGCCTTCCGCGCGGCCGGCGGCAAGGAATTCAACTACATCCCCACCACCAACGACTCGCCGGCGTTCATGGCGGCCCTCACCCAAATCGCGCTCGACAACCTGCACGGCTGGGCGAGCGCGGAATGGGACTCAACGGCGGCGGAGGCCGAGGCGCGCGAGTCAGCCGCGCGCGCGCGCGCCCTCGGCGCCAGGAACTAGCGAAAGGCACGACATGGGCTCACTCCTGCTCCGATGGCTTCTGAGCGCACTGGCGCTCCTGGCGGTCGCCTACCTCTACCCGGGCGTTCGCGTGGAGTCGTTCTTCGCGGCGGTGATCGCGGCCCTCGTTCTGGGGCTCGCCAATGCGCTGATCCGCCCGATCCTGGTGCTCCTCACGCTGCCCGTGACGATCATCACCCTCGGCCTCTTCCTCTTCGTGAT